>JANMAY010000128.1:0-6507 GCA_031360095.1 Gemmatimonadaceae bacterium | reverse complement strand
CATGGACGAAGTATCTCGCCGAGTCGGCAAGTCGCGAGCGCGCGCTGTGGCAGGACTTCCTCGCGCGACGGTATCGCACCGTCGCCGCACTCAACGCGGCGTGGCGCACGAAGTGGACGGCGTTCGCGCGCATCAGCATCGCCGACCAGCTGCCGATCGATGGCGCGCCGCTCGCCGACTGGTTCCAGTTCGAGGGCACGGTGATGGCGATGCATCGCACGGCGCATCAGTTCACCGTCATGCTCCCGGTGCCCAAGAATCTGCGCACCGATACGCCGTCACAGCAGCGCCGGCTCGCGCTGGCGAAGAGCGTGCTCGATCTCGAGAAGCCCGCGCACACTGTGTTCGACATGCGCTTCTACTGGGCGATGTTCCGTCTGGGCGAAGCGCGACTCGGCGACGACACGGTCATCGATCTCGGCAGCCGCGCGCCGGAGCTCATGAGCGCCATGGTTCTCGGCACCAACTATCTCGCGGAATCGTTCCTCGCCGCGCATTCCGGCGCCGACGCGCCGTCGCGAACGCAGATCGGACGCGACCGCGTCGGCCGGTCGGCTCGACTCGGCGGACCGTGACGATGCGCCCATATCGCGATCACACCTCTTGGCAGGAATGACATCATGACGAGTGCATTCGCCGCTCCCGCGCCGGACCTCGCGGCTTCGGATCCCACCAAGCGTGTGAAATACACGCTGGGGATGATCCTCGGCGCCGACGATCTCGAACAGGCGCACGCCTGGCTCTCGGGACGCGACCAATCGATCGCGCGTGACTTGCTCGGGTATGGAACAGTGAACGGACTCCAGGTGACCGTGCAACAGGACCCCGGCACCGAAGCGCTGGTGCAGGTGTCGTGCGGATCGGCAATTACGCCGCGCGGAGATCTGGTGCGGGTGACGCCGGCACAGTGTGCTCCGCTCGATACGTGGCTGCTCCATCATGGACCCGACGTGCAGGCGCACGCGTCGTCGTCACCTCCGTCGCTGCTGCCCTTGTACGTCGTGCTCTGTTATGACACGTGCGAAACCGATACCCGTCCGATTCCCGGTGAGCCGTGCCGAAGCGAAGAGGAAACAATGGCGCCATCGCGCATCGCCGATGCGTTTCGCCTCGAGCTGCGATTCGACGCGCCCAAGCACGACGAGGAGCGCGCGGTCCGGCAGTTCGTGCGGTGGGCAACCGACACGGTCGACATCGGCGACGGACCCACGACCGGAAGCGTGGACGACTTCCTTACGCTGCTGCGCGACGCCGCGCACGTATCGTCGCCCAGCTCTCCACCGAGCTCGCCGCCGAGCTCCCCGCCGGCGCCAGATTTTGACCCCGTGTCGCCGCCCGAGCGGTTCCTCCTCGACCGCCACGACGCCTGCGAATTTCTGCGCGCCGCTCTGCGGGTGTGGGTCACGGAGCTGCGCCCGCTCTGGCACGCGGAGTTCGGTGCATGCCTCTGCTGCGATCAGGTTACTCCGACTCCCGCCGCGCCCGAGACCTGCGTGCTGCTCGCGCGCCTCAACGTCACGCTGGCACCGGATGGCCGTGCCGATGCGAGCGTTCCAATAGAAGTGCTCGAAGACGATCGTCCGGTGTTGTCGCACCTTCGCCTGCTCCAGGAATGGGCAACGTGCGGACCCGGCGAGGCCGGCACCGGCGGACCCGTGGGACCGCGAGGCGCTCGAGGGGATCAGGGGTCGCCTGGTGAGCAGGGAATTCGCGGCGACAAAGGTCTGGACGGTAATACCGGTCCCTCTGGGCCGACGGGACCAATCGGTCCTCAAGGACCCGATGGCCTCCCCGGTCCTTCGGGCGGAGTGGGACCCCAGGGCCTCATCGGACCAATGGGACCGACCGGAGCCACTGGCCTTGCCGGAACACCAGGAGCCCCCGGTCCATCCGGGAGCGCTGGCGTGACCGGACCCGATGGTCAAGCAGGACCGGTTGGACCAGCAGGACCGCAGGGGCCGGTCGGTGCGATTGGACCAATCGGGCCAACGGGTCAAACGGGTCCAACGGGCCCCTCAGGTGCACAAGGTCCCGCTGGCGCACAAGGCGACGCCGGCGTGGCCGGTCCCACTGGCGCGGGTGGTCCGGCCGGCGCGGCCGGACCAGTTGGCGTGCAGGGCGCGGCGGGCTTACCTGGAACGCCTGGCGCGACGGGCGCAGCGGGCCCCGACGGTGCGCCCGGAATCGCAGGACCCGCTGGTCCTCAAGGGCCGGCGGGAGATCCGGCCGCGCTGATCGGAAACTTCGTCGAAGTTGGTGATCCCGGACAGCGCTATTGGATCGTGGCGGCGGGAACGGCACAGCTCGACCAGACGTCGGAGATTCTGTACAACAACCTGCAGATCGTCAACGTCAGCGCATCCGGGTTGTACACGATCAGGTACGACAAGTATCAGCAGCCCGATCCCGCCGGGCCCACGCGTCTCGTCGTGAAGGTGCTGCCGGTCTTCAGTCCGCGCATCAAGGCGGTGCTCGTCGCGAACTTCGTGGCGTTCCTTCCGAATGCGTTCACGGTGCAAGTCGCCGATCCGTCCGGACGACTGCAACTCACACCCGCCCAGTTCGCGACACTCGAGCTGATGATCGAGGTGAGCCAATACGTGCGGCGGCCATTCCGATGACGCGGCCCTCCATGCAGCGAACCAGGAGTCAGCGATGAGCGCCGTGAGCCTGATGCAGCCGATCCTCGATGGCGGCGTGCAGCGAAACAACTTCTTCAACGGCCGCTTGCTCTCCGCGGAAGATCTTCGCGCGGAGCAGGACGCGAACCGCGTGCAGCGCGGTCACCTCGCACACGCGATTGGCGACGGTGTGGCATGGGGCCTCGACGTCTCCATCGCGAGTGCGACGGAGCTCACAGTCACCGTGCGCAAAGGACTCGCACTCAATCGGCATCTGGATCTGCTCGCACTCGCGGATCACACCACGATCATGCTGGTGCCGGAAAAGCCATCCGCGATCGCCGTGGGAGAAGATGCATTCAAGGAATGCGATCCCCCTCGCGAGAGCGCGGCGTACACCGGCGCGGGGGCGTATGTGCTGGTCGCTGCGCCTGCTTCGGGCTATTTGGGGACTGCGCTGGTGAGCGATCCGAATACGACGGCCGCCGGTCGTGGCGTGTGCGGCGCTCGGTTCAGTGTAGAGGGCGTGCGGTTTCGCCTCGTGCCCATGGCGCTGACTCGCTTCACCGGGATGCGCTCCGCTTCAATCAAACGCATCGTCCAGCTGCTGCCGCCGCCGGACGCCGCCGCACGCGAGCGACTTCGCAATCTCCTCGCTCACCTCTGCTTCGGCGCCCAGCAGCTCGGCGACTACTTCACGGATCCGCTCGCGCCGAATGGCAAAGAAACAACATGGAGCGGCTGGGGCGCGGTGGACGAGATGCGCGAACTCGGCGACCTCACCGACTGCGACGTGCCGCTCGCGCTCGTGATGCTGACGCGCTCGGGGATCGGCTTCGTGGACACGTGGGCGGTGCGACGCCGGATCGTGGGCGCAGGAGGAACTGCCACGTGGCGTGGCGTGGCGGGCCCGCGCCGCCTGAGTGAGACGGAGGCGGGATTTCTTCAGTTCCAGGCGCAGCTCGAAGGGGTGAAGACACTCGAGGCGGCGCAGACAATCGCGGCGGACCGGTACTTCGATGTGCTGCCTCCGGCGGGCTGGCTTCCCGCGGGGAAAGGCGGGTTCGACTGGCAGCGCTTCCTCGGAGCCCACGCACCGCCAGCCGTCACCCCAATCGACTCGGCGCTCTTGCGCGGCATCATCGAGCGGTCATGGCTCGACGAACCGTTTTCGCTCGCGACGTCGCCGCCCGTACCGCTTCACGTGTACGAGGTGCCGGGCGAGTCGTTCGTGGTATTCGCGCGATCTGCGCTCGGCAATGTGCGCATTGAGTTCACGCCCGCTCCCGGCGCGGCCGAATTGGTCGACGTGCAATTGGCCGCGACGACCGGTATCAGCGTCCACGGCTCAGCGCTCAGCGAGAACAGGCTCACCATTTCCGACGTCGTTCCCGGCGTCCACGCGGTGACGATCACTGCACCAGACTATCTCCCCGTGCTCGCGAGCGAGGTCGTGGTCGTGGGAGGACGCACGACCGACATTCGCGTCGCGCTCTCACCGCAGCCCAACGGGTCTATTCTCGTCGACGCAGTGGACAAGGCGACGGACGATCGGCTCGCCGCCAGCAAGGTGTTGAGCATCACTGCGACGGGCGGAGGATCGACGTTCTCCGCGGTCGTGCGAAATGGGCGATGGCTCCTCGAGCATCTGCCCGAGGGAACCTACTCCATCACCGGCACGGCCAGCGGCTACAACTCCGCTGTGCTCGCGGCGGTGGGGCCGACGAAGAAAGGCACGGTGCTCGACGCCGTGTTGCGCTTCGAGCCGTCAGTGCATGCCGCGCCGCAACCGCCCAAATGCATCACGCTCTCGAAGTCGGAGCAACGCGTGTTCTCCGAAATGCGGATCTGCATGATCCTCAAAGCAACGGAGTTTCAGGAGAAATACTTCTACGAGCGCGGAGAACGCCGCGGCGAGGGCGCGATCGCGAACGACAGGTTCCGTCTCGCCAGCCGGCGCTTGGCTGTCGCGGAGCGCGGCTCACGCTACGCGACGTCGAGCGGTGAGATCGTCTATTCCGAAAAGGAGCCGTGGGCGCGGATGATGGCGATCAAGGAGCTTCCGGACAACGTGCAGCATTGGCTGCGGGAGTGGCGCGATTGGATCGCCGACGATTTGTCGGTCGAGGCGATCAAGAAGTCAGATCCGCGGATCTACGTCGACCAGAGTTTTCGTCTGTCCAAGGCGGCCGTAGAGGTGCCGGACCTACCCGCGGCGTACGCGGTGTTCGGTCACCTCGCAGTTCCTCTGACGATCGCCGCCGACGACAGTCTCACGAAGCTTCCCATGGCGCTCGACCGGGACGTGCTGCCGTGGGTCATGCGCGAGACGTTCGCATCGCTGCGCGAGGCCGGCATCACGCACCTCAACGATCTCGCGGGGGCATGGAGTGAGCTCGTGGTCGACGCGACCGGTGATCCGCCCGACACCGCTCCCTATTTGATCTTCGACGCGGCGCGGTCAGCTCGGCAAGTGAATGACGTGCGCGGCTACTACCCCGGTGTAACGCCGCAGTTGGACGCCGCGCTCAAGCAACAAGGATTCCCGACGGACCTGTCGATAGCCAACGCGACGCCCGAGAGGCTCATGAAGCTGGTTGGCAATCGCGGCTTCGCGGTGCGCCTCATCTACGAGGCGCGCCAGATCGTGCCGAAATCGAGCTGGTCGCTCGAGGCGCTTCCGCTCACCAAGTTCCAGGTCGCCGACCTCTTTATTTTCGGCATCGAATCACAGGGTGCGCTGCTCGAGCACTCGACTCGCCCGGCTGGCAAACAGTTGATCGCCCGGGCCCTCGGCGTTGGCGGACTGTCCGTCGCGAAGAAGGAGGAGGTCATCAACCCGCTCGTCAACGAGGCGGCGAACGTGCTCTCCCGCATTGCCGTCGCGCTGGCGCCGAATGTCACGCTGTCGCGATGGGGTGGAGTCGATCCCACGACCGCTGCCAAGCTCACGGCAAACGGCATCACGTCCGTGGACGAGCTCGCGCGCGCTGACGAAGGCGCGGTCGCCATCGCCGGCAATTTGTCGAGTGCCGCCGCGAAGGTCCTCGTCGGCAATGCGCAAGCGGAGAGCCTCACGGAGGCGAGCGTCGCGGCTGTGCTCGGGCTCACGTCGAATCAAGGCACCAAGCTGACCGAGGCGTTCGGCGCCGAGAAGCCCACGCTCGGCGGCATGCTCGGCAAGTCTGCAGTGGATTTGTCAGGCGCGTTCGGCGACGAGACACGCGCTGGCTCGGTGCTGAATGGAATCAAGCAAGGGTTGAAGGATCGAGGTATTGGGTGAGGTGGGCGAGATGCTAGTCGCGCCAGGCGATCGCGTGCGCACCTTGCGGGCAATCGGCGCAGCGCCGGATGTGCTCGTGCTTCGCCGCAGGCTGGAGCATGCGATCGACACCGCGTCACTCCGACCGCGCGGTCTCTCGTCACACGCTATCCTGTGCGTGCGCAGGCTACGAGTGAGTGGGTCGAGTCTCCACGGCATCGCATGGCCGACTCGCGTCGAGCAGCAGATGGAGCACGCGGCGGGGCATGCCGTCCGTCCATTTCTCGACGTGGTGCCCGCCAGCGCCGAGGCGGTCATCTTTCACGACGAGCCGGAGCTGCTCGCGTGCCTCGTGAGGGACGCGCAGTCGGGCTGTGGGAACGCATGGTGGTGGCGAAGCCTGTTCGGCGACGCTGCGCACGCATCGCTTGTCCATCGCACGCTGCTCGAGTCACCTACGCTCGTGCCGGCGACGATCGCACGGCTCGCCGGGCGCGGTGTCGCCGAAGACACGGTGCGTGCGTTTTCGCCTGCGTACTGCGAGCGATTGTCGGCCGCCGTGCGATCAGTGTTCGGTCTCGAACGCGCTATGGCATCTCGCGCGGAAGTGACAACCGGGAGCGC
>JANMAY010000126.1:0-2087 GCA_031360095.1 Gemmatimonadaceae bacterium | reverse complement strand
CCTTCGTGCCGTTTACTTCTGCCGCCTCGAAGCGCATTTCAGGAAGCGCTTCCGCTACCGCCTGTGTGAACAGGGGGTGGCTGGACTTGAGCACCTTGAGGCTCCCCGGCAAGTATCGTCCGTCCCGGTCCACGACAAATTGCGCGAGCACCTCACCTTCGACATTCGCCGAGCGCAGCTCAGCGGGGTAGCGTAAGACGCCCGGTGTTGGGAGCATCCGCGCTTGTTTGCTCAGCGTGAATTCCTTGAACGGTCGCTCGGCCGCACTGCTGCCGGATGTGACGCGCTCACTCGAGGACGACGACAGTGAGAACGTGAACGGCTGCTGCACGAGCTGCCTGACCTTTTCGCCCTTGAACTCGGCCGGCTGAAAGCGCATGTCGGGCAGGGCGGCTTGCACTGCTTGGGTGAATAGCTCGTGGCTGGACTTGAGCACCTTGAATGTCCCGGGCTCATAGCGTCCCTCGACATCGACGACGAATTGACCCAGCACTTCACCTTGAACGTTCGCTGAGCGCAGCTTGTCGGGATATCGGAGATTCCCCGTGCCAGGAATCTGCCGCACCTGCTTCTCGACCTGGAACTCGAAGTACGGTGTACGAGAGTCGGCGCTCGATGCGCGAGTGGCGATCGCCGGCTTGGGACCGGCGACGCCATCGGTGATGCGTTGCGTGCAGGCGGCGATGCCGACAACGACGGCTGCGCTCAATGCAGCCGCGATTCTCAAACCGCGCCGTTTCGTGGCGATGGGTAGCATGGCAGTGATCCTCCGTTCGAGGTGTGAGCGGGACGCGACGAGCATGGGTGCGAACGCGGTCGTGCTTGGACGCTGAGCGATGAGCAGCAGCAGCTTTCCGTATCGGGTCGCATCCGGCTCCGACTCGAGCACGCGTGCGTCGCAATCCATCTCGAGCGCAAGCTTGGTGCGCCGGACAATCCACCAGAGCGGGACGTTCCACGGCTCGAGCACCAGAGCGATGGCTGCGCCGAGCACGATCCATGGGTCGCGCGCGCGCCGGTGTTCCTCTTCGTGGCGCAGCACGAGCCGTCGCAGGTCCGTCTCCAGATCGAGCAATACTTCTGGCAGCAGCACGCTCGCTCGCAGGAATCCAATGACTGCCGGACCGTCGGTCGGGCTGACGAGCACGGGGATGCCATCCACCACGCGCAGCGTGCTGGCGCGCCGAATGCGCGCGAGGACGATGAGCGCGCGTGTCAGTCGTGCGAAGGCCACTGCGCTCGCAAGCAGCCAGAGGGCGATCACGGCGATGTCGAGTTGATTCGTCCACGGCATCGCGGCGGGCAATTGATCGGGAACGACTCGAATCGTTGGTAATGACGCAGTGACGGAGCGCATCGTGTCGTGCTCCGCCAGGAGGCGTCGAACGCTCGGAGCAGCGAGCGGCCACAAGACCGACGCCGTAAGCGCCACAAGCCAGGGCCATCGTGCTTGCCGCTGCGCCGCGCGCAGTGCGTTTTCGGCGCACCATGCGGCAGTCCCGAGCAGCGCGGTGAACAGCATGGCGGAGAGCATCCACACCGCGATCATGGCTTGGATTCTCCGCCGGGCTTACCGCCGAGTCGTTTGGCGATGCGTTGCATTTCGTCGGCGGAGAGGTCGTGGTCGTCGACGAGCTGCGCGAGGAGCGCTTCGGGGGAGCCGAGGAAGAGCGTGTCGATGAGGCGACGGACGGCGCGGCGCTGGGCGGCCTGGTGTTTCACCTTGGGGAAGTAACGGTGCGCGCGCCCTTCATCGGCGCGCCGAACGAACCCTTTCGCCTCGAGGTTGCGCAGGATCGTGAGCACGGTGGTATACGCGAGCTTGGTGTCGAGGGCGGCCTGGACTTCGGTGACCGTGCCTGAGCGGTGCTGCCAGAGCACGGTCATGATGTCGAGCTCGCGTGTGCCGAGTGAGGCGGTATCCAAGCGCTGTCTCCGGGCCGATGCGGTTTAGCTACTAGGTGGTTAGTAGACTAATGCACACGGCAACGAGTTGTCAACTACTTGGATAGTACTTGGCGGGCGAAAGCTAGCGGCCTGCCGGCGGATCCTCGTCGTCGGCGACCTCGGCGAAGAATCGCCGCACG
>JANMAY010000083.1:0-7150 GCA_031360095.1 Gemmatimonadaceae bacterium | reverse complement strand
AACTTGAGATCGCGGTTCTCGGTCGCTGCTTCCACGACGAGTGCCGCGCCTGCCACTGCGTCCATCGTCGTCGCGGTCTGGACGCGGCCAAGAATCTCCGCCTTGGCACTCTCCTGTAGCAGTGCCTTCTTGATCTGGCGGTCGAGATTCTTCGCAATCGTGTCGCGCCCTTTCGCGAGCGCCGACTCGGCGACGTCGATCATCGTGACGTCGAACCCGGACTGTGCGAACACGTGCGCGATGCCATTGCCCATCTGACCCGCGCCAATGATGGCGATGCGGTCACCCATCGTGCGACGACTCCTCGCGGCGATGCCGCGTGTAGAGGTATGCGATGCCCGCCACCATGCAGGCTGCGGCGACGACACCGCCTTCCGGGCCCCACGGGCCGCCACTCAGCCACGTCGGACCGGTGGCCACCGCGACATAGCCCGGTGACTCGAACCGCTCCCCGCTCACAGAGGCATGCAGCGGCACGGCCATGAGCCAGTTCCATCCGAGATGCGCCATCCACGCTGCGTACAAACTCTTTAACGCCAGACGCACGGTCGCGAGCAGAACTCCCGCCAGCGTGACGACCGCGACCGATTGCGCGGTCGCACCCGGATTGAAGAGATGCAACAGACCGAAGAAGGCGCTCGTGAGCAGTACGGCCCCACGAACCCCGACGCTGTCGCGCACGATCGAGAGAAGATACCCACGACAGATCAGCTCTTCCGCGAAGGCCGCAATCGTGAGGATGACGGTCGTGCGAAGTGCCGCGGCCGCCCAGCTCCCTCCCGACCCTGTTTGCAGAATGTCGAGCCATCCGCCCGCGAGGAGCAGCACGCAGGCGAGCGCGATCCCAACCATGCCAACGCACCACCCAGTGACGAGCAGCGATGGCTGCGCAGCGCTACGCGACAAGCCCATGTAGGACCACTCGCGTCGATCGATCGACCGCGCCATGATGGCCGTGGCCGCAACCGCAGCGACCAGCTCGACCGCGATCTGAAGCTCCAGAAGATGGGCCTCGGGCTTGACGACCCCCGATATGAGCCACGCGAGCGACGCCGTTGCGGCGGCGGAACACACCAGAACGAGTACGATGAACGCAATGACGCGGGCAATCGTCGGGCCGACGGGCTCCCGCGCGCTGAGTGGCTCGAGCTCCGTCAGATGGTGCCGCGCCGAATACCCGCGAGTCCGGCAGCAATCAGCGCCTTGGCGGCGTCCGCGGCCACGAATGGCAGAACCCCCAGCACCGCGGCCGTCCCGAGATTGCCGAGGAGGAGTGCGAGCTGCGCGAGTCCACCCACGTACAGGACGAGGATTCCCGCCTCAGCAGCGAAAGCACGTGCCACGAAACTCCGCGAGCGTGCGCCCAGCCACCCGGCGACGGCGGCGGCGACCGGATATGCCAACAGGTAACCACCCGTCGGTCCGACGAGCCGCGCAATGCCGGGAGCCCCGATCGGCGCGAACACGGGCAAGCCCGCGCTGCCGGCAATCAGATACACGATCATCGCCGCGGCGGCGTCGAGCGGGCCAAGCAGCAGCCCCGCGAGTACGACCACCAACGGTTGCAGTGTGAGTGGAACCGGCGTACCGGGGATGGGCAGCGCGAACTGCGCGGACAATGCGAGCGCACCAACCGCAAGGAGAATCGACAGGGTGCGCGTGCGCGCCGTACGGTGTGTCAGAGCAATGGACGTCATCTACTTTCCTCGCGAGACGGAGAGAGCGACCGCGTCTCCGCCACCAAGGCAGAGCGTAGCGAGGCCGCTGTCGAGACCACGATCCTGCAGCGCGTGCAGCAATGTCGTAAGGACGCGAGCCCCGCTCGCGCCAATCGGGTGACCGAGCGCGATTGCGCCGCCGTTCACGTTCACCCGATCCCAGTCCCACGAGAGCCCGGCACCGTCGGCGAGCGCCTGCGACGCAAACGCTTCGTTCGCTTCGATGAGATCGTAGTCGCCGATCGCCGTGCCTTCCTTTTTCATCAGATTCTTGACCGCCGTGATCGGCGCGAAGAACAGGTCCTGCGGAGCGACCGCCCCGGTCGCATACGCCGAGATCCGGCCGAGAATGTTGAGACCATGCGATTCCGCGTATTCCTGCGATGTCACGACCAGCGCGGCGCCGCCGTCGTTCAGCGAGCTCGCATTGCCCGCGGTGACCGTCGCGTCGTCACCCTTTCCGAATGCGGGACGCAGTTTCGCGAGAACATCGGCCGTAGTGTCGGAGCGGGGACCTTCGTCGATGTCAACGATCGTGTCTCCCTTCTTTCCGGGAATCGTGACCGAGACGATCTCCGACTTGAACTTTCCGGATTGCTGCGCGAGCACCGCCTTACGATGGGACGCCGCCGCAAACTCGTCCTGCTGCTGCCGAGAGATGCCGGCTTTCTTCGCCGTGTACTCCGCGTGACCGCCCATGTGGACATCGCATGACGAGCACCACAATCCATCCTTGATCATGCCGTCGACCATCTTCTGATCGCCGAGCTTCACACCGTTCCGCATTCCGTACACATAAAAGGGCGCGTTCGACATCGATTCCTGCCCGCCCGCGATGATCACCTGGGCGTCGCCGGCCTTGATGGACTGCGCCGCGAGCATCACGGCTTTGAGCCCGGAGCCGCACACCTTATTGATCGTGAGCGCACTCACCGTGGGCGGGAGGCCGGCCTTGAGCATCGCCTGTCGAGCCGGAGCCTGCCCCACCCCACCCTGCACGACGTTCCCCATGATGACCTCGTCGACGTCCGCGACGGACACGCCGCTCCGTTCCAGCGCAGCCTTGATCGCAATGGCGCCAAGCTCCGGGGCGGACAGCGCCGAGAGCGTGCCGAGGAACTTGCCGATAGGGGTACGTGCAGCGGAGACAATGACGGGAACGCGCGAGAGATCAGCCATACCGAAAGGTAATGGGGCTCCAAGGGTGGCGTGGAGAGGGTGATCGGCGTACCGTCGTGCGC
Source organism: Gemmatimonadaceae bacterium (assembly GCA_031360095.1). GTDB lineage: Bacteria > Gemmatimonadota > Gemmatimonadetes > Gemmatimonadales > Gemmatimonadaceae > AG11. The sequence continues at coordinate 4,191 of JANMAY010000083.1, read as the reverse complement.
AGTCAGCATCTGTTACAACTCGGTGCTCCAGCCGTCAAATTCGGGAATGTCCCTCGCGCGCCAAGCCCACACGTGAACCACCTCACCATTCGTGCCCGACTCTGGGGCGCTTTTGCCGTCGCAGCGCTCGTCGTCGCCATCATTGGCCTGGTCGGCTTGAGCGCCATGCAGGACGTGCGAAATGCGCTGAACGAAATTTCCGATCAGCGGTGGGGCAAGGTGCGGGAGAGCCGCGAGGCGGTGGCTCTCGTCAATGCGAACCTCCGCTCGCGGCTCACGTTGTTTCTCATCTCCGACAGTGCGACGACGGCCTCGCTGCTCGCACTGCAGGCCGAGCAGAGCAAGCTCGTGACATCGCACTTTGCGACGATCGAGAAATTGATCACGGATCCGGTCGAACGCGCGTTGTTCGATACGATTCGCACGCGACGCACAGCATATCTCGCGCGATTCGCTACGGCGCGCACCCTCCTCACGGCCGCGAAGCGGGACTCGGCGGCAAAGGTCGTCGTCGCGGAGGTTCTGCCGCGCGCTGAGCAATATCTCAACTCATGGGACGCGCTGGTGCGCTACGAAAGTCAGCGCGTGGACGAAGCGACGACGGCCGCCGAATCGCGATTCACCCGCACGCGCTGGTTCAGCGTCGCCATCATTGGCCTCGCATTGCTCGGCATGGGAATGGTTGCATTTTTCATTGTTCCGGCGATCACGGCCCCGCTGGAACACATGGAAGCGGCAGCGCAGCGGATCACGGCGGGTGATCTCAACGCTGTAATCGACCACACGTCCAACGACGAGCTCGGAGCGCTCGCCGACGCCATGCGCCAGATGGGCGCCATGCTGCGCACACTGCTTGCCGACATCGACGCCAGCGCCGGCACGTTGACCAGCATGGCGACGACGTTGGCCCTGAACTCCGAGGCGGCCGCGGCGTCCACCGAGGAAATCGCGGCTGCCGCGCATACGCTGGCCGGTACGGCGGGCGCGCAGATGCACGCGATGGGCGGCGTGTCGGACGCGGCGACGGATGCGGCGGACCAAGCCACGCAGATGGTGGCGCAGGCCGAGTTGGTGCGCGAGATCACGCGCGGTGTCACCGAGGCGGCGGCCACCGGCTCCGGGGCCGCGGCCGTCGCGCTCGAGCGCACCCAGGCCATCAGCATCGCGACCGCCGAGGCGGGCCCGTTGGTGCGGGCGCTGGCTGTGAAGGCCACGCAGGTCGGCGAATTCGCGCGAATGATCGAAGGCATCGCGCGGCAGTCAAACCTGTTGGCCTTGAATGCGGCAATCGAAGCGGCACGCGCCGGCGACCATGGGCGCGGCTTCGCCGTTGTGGCGGACGAGCTGCGCAAGCTCGCCGAGGAGAGCGCGAAGGGGTTGGTCGCCATCCGTAATGCCGTGGACGAGATCCAGGACGCCGCGGCGCACACGGCGGAGCGCGTGGAGCGGGTGGAATCGAGCGTCCAGCGTGGCGAGACGGTGATCCGCGCCTCGGCGTCCGAGCTGACCGGCATCGCCGACCGCATGCAGGACGCGGCGGTGCCGATGCAGCGCATTCACGATCTCGCCGAAGCGCAACGCGATCGCGCGTCCGCGTTGGCGACGGAAATTCAAACCGTGACCACCGCGGCCGAGAATGCCGCGGCGGTGGCGCAGGAGCTGAGTGCCGCGTCTGATGAGCAGGCCCGCTCACTCGTTCTCGTTGGCGACTCGAGTCAGAAGCTCTCCGAGATCGCGCAGCGGCTGAAATCGCTGACCGCGCGCTTCGTGTCTGACAATGCGAGCGGCGGCTAGACCCTACGGCGTCAATCCCGTCGCGCCGATCTGATCGAGGATGAACGCGTAGCGGAAGGCGTTGTCTTTGAGTGCGTCGTACCGCCCGGACGAACCTCCGTGGCCCGCCCCCATGTTGGTGCGCAGCAGCAGAACGTTCGAGTCCGTTTTCATTGCGCGCAGCCGCGCCACCCATTTCGCCGGCTCCCAGTACCCGACCCGCGGATCGTTCAGGCTCGTCGTTGCGAGGATGGCCGGATACGCCTTCGCTGCGATGTTGTCGTACGGTGAATACGATTTCATGTAGGCATACGCGGCCGCGTCTTTCGGATTGCCCCACTGCAGCCACTCGACGGCCGTGAGCGGTATGGACCCGTCGAGCATCGTGTTGATCACGTCGACGAACGGGACATCCGCCACGACGGCCTTGAACAGATCTGGCCGCATGTTCGTCACGGCGCCCATGAGCAGACCGCCCGCGCTGCCGCCGTTGATCGCGAGCCGGTCGCGCGAGGTGTACTTCTCGCGCTGGAGGTACTCTGCCGCGGCGATGAAGTCGCTGAAGGTGTTTTTCTTCTTCATCATTTTTCCATCGTCGTACCACGTGCGGCCCATCTCCTGCCCACCGCGGATGTGCGCGATCGCGTACACCACGCCGCGGTCGAGCAGCGAAAGCCGCGAGCTGGAAAAGGCAGGATCGCTGTTGGCGCCGTACGAGCCGTACGCGTACAGCAGCGCCGGCCGCGTGCCGTCGTGCACGAATGGCTTCCTGTACACGATCGACAGCGGGACGAGCACACCATCCTGCGCTCGCGCCCACGCGCGCTCCGTGCCGTACTTGGTCTTGTCGTAGCCACCGAGGACCTCGTCCTGCTTCCGCAGGACGCTCGTGTGCGAGTGCATGTCGTAGTCGTACACGGAGTTCGGCGTGACGAGCGACGTGTAGCCATATCGGAACACCTGCGTGGCGTACTCGCGGTTCGTGCCCACTCGCGACGTGTAGACCGACTCTGGCATCGTGATGTAGCGGACCGCATGCGAGGTCGCATCGATGATGCGGAACCGGCGCAACGCATTCGCGCGCTCGAGCACCACGTAGTGATTTCGGAAGGGAACGATGCCCTCGAGCTGTACGGATTGCCGCTCGGGGATCCACGTGCGCCAATTCTTCCGGGCGGCCGCCGCGATCGGCGCGGTGACCAGCTTGAAGTTCGTCGCCCCATCGGCGTTGGTGAGGATGAGGAATCGGGTGTCGTGGTGCTCCACCGAGTATTCCACGTCCGCGGTACGCGGGGCGATCATCCTGAACTCGTCGTCCGGCCGGTCCGCGTCGAGGAACTGGACCTCGTCCGAGGTGAAGCTCCCATGCGACGCGAAGAGATACCGGCCGCTGCGCGACTTGCTGATGCTGAGGTTGAACAGCGGATCGTCGTCGCGCGCGACGATGGCATCCTTGGTCGGATCGTCCGCGAGATGATGCCGGAAAATGCGGTTGGGACGCTGCGCGGAGTCGAATCGGGTATAGAACAGCGTGCGATTGTCGTTGGCCCACTCGAGCCCGTATGTGAGGTCGGCAACGGAATCCGCCAACCATTTCCCGGTCGTCAGATCCTTCACCCGAAGGATGTAATGCTCCGAGCCGTTGCGATCCTCGAGGACGGCGAGCAGCTGATGGTTGGGACTGATCTGCGTGGCGCCCGTCGCGTAGTACTTGTCTGAGCCTGCGCGCTCGTTGCGGTCGAGGAGGATCTCTTCCTTCGCCGCTTCCGTTCCGCGCTTGCGCGCGAAAATCGGATATTGCTTTCCTTCGACCGTGCGGGAGTAATAGAGATAGGGGCCGTGGGGCTCGGATACTTGGAGATCCGTCTGCTTGATGCGGCTGAGGAACTCGGCATAGAGCTTCTCGCGCAAGGGAGCGAGCGACGCCGTCTTCGCTTCGGTGAACGCGTTCTCAGCGTTGAGATACGCGATCATGTCGGGATTCTTGCGCGAATCGTCGCGGAGCCAGAAGTAATTGTCGACGCGAATGTCGCCGTGCAGCGTGTCCACGCGCGGAACGGCACGCGCAATCGGAACCGCGAGCGCGGCCGGTACTTGCGGGGCGGGAGCGGTTGCTTGGGCGCCGAGGCGCGCTGTCGCGACTGCAACGACGGCGAGCGCGACGCATGAATTGCGGCGAAATGATTGCACGGATTCTCCGGATAGGCGGCTGAGCTATGGTGCACCGCATGAGCGGTGCTGTCCAGCACGTGGAGGTGCAGGCCCTGGACCGTTACGTACCTGCGCTCAGGGTCAGCGTGCGATGCTTCATTTCGCTGACGACGCGCGCGATGAATACGTCAACCACCACCGGCGCCGGCTTTTGCCCTTCCCCCGCCCCGCGCGTATTCACCGCGACCTGATCCGCCTCCGCCTCGC
>JANMAY010000063.1:0-3585 GCA_031360095.1 Gemmatimonadaceae bacterium | reverse complement strand
TGACGGATGATGTCATGCCCGCCGAAGCGGAGGCCAACCCAACTGACCTCCTCACCGAAGCCGAGGAGCTCATCGCGACGCTGACTGCGCATCCGGACCCGGCCGTCGGCATCGCGACGACAGATCTGCTCCAGCGCATCGACGCCGTACACCGCACCGCGTTGTCGCATCTCATGGGTGCCATTCAGTCGATGGCCGGCGATGCGTTCGTCAATCGGCTCACCGGTGATCCTGCCATCCGTCTGCTCCTGATGTCGTACGATCTGCTCGCGGTCGACCGTCGCACCCTTGCCGAGGAGGCGCTGGATGCCGTGCGCGGACATCTGCACGCGCATGGGGTCGACGTCGAGCTTCTCGAGGTACTCGGCGGCGTGATCACGGTGCGCATCCACGGCGTGAAGCCGTCAGACGATTCGTACGACGGTGTCGTGCGCGATGTCGATGAAGCGCTGCGTGCTGGCCTGCTGGGATTCCAGGAGCTCGAGGTGCGCGACGGGAAGGCCGCGCGACCCGTCTCGGCGGATTCGACGTTCCTGCCCGCGGCGTCATTGCAGCGCGCGTTTCGCCCTGTCTACCGCGACGTGTGCCGCGCCGGGGAGATCGCGCCGGGAACGCTGCGTGGCGTCATCGTCGATGGCATCGCCGTGCTGCTCGTGCGGGTCGAGGAGGAATTCTTCGCGGTCAGGAATGCGTGTGGCGAAAGTCCCCTTCCTCTCGACTACAGCACGCTCACGGGCACAGAGCTCAAGTGCAGTTGGCATGGCTGCCGGTATGATGTGCGCACCGGTCATCGGCTGGACCGGCCCGAGGCGGCGCGCGAGGAGCTGCTCAGCGTGCTGCCGGTTCGCGTGCACGAGGGCATTGTCCAGGTTGTCGCCAGCACCACGCGCGTCGCAACGGCGGGCACACACGCATGACGCGCACGCTCATCGCTGGGTTTGGCAACGTGCTGCGCGGTGACGATGGCTTTGGCGTGGAAGTGCTGCGCCGCCTCGCGGAGCGCGGCATCGCGAGCGAGACCGTGGAGCTGCTCGACGTCGGCACAGGGGGAATTCGGCTGGCGCAGGAGCTCATGACGCCGTACGACCGTCTCATCATCATCGACGCGACGACTCGCGGCGGTGTGCCGGGCACGGTGTATACGCTGATCGTCGACGACGTCGCACCCACGCTTCAGGTCGACATGCACACGACGGTGCCGTCGCGCGCGCTCGAGGTTGCAAAGGCACTGGGGCCGCTGCCGCCGGAGATATACTTTGTGGGGTGCGAGCCGAGCGTGGTGGATGAGTGGACCACCGAGTTCACGCCGCAGGTAGCGGCCGCCTTCGATGAGGCGGAGCGGCGCGTGGAGGAGCTGTTGCAGCAGGGTATCCGTCGACCAACGGTGCGAGCATGAGCCACGACGACAGCACGGGCGACAACGACATCGCGCGCGAGGACGAGCTGCTCGAGCTCCTCTACTGGTTCGAGGGTGAGGGTTTCGGCGGCGTCGCGTCAATCGAAGGCATCGTGCGCTTCACCAACTTGTCCGAGCCGCTCGTCCTGCGCACACTCGAGCGTCTCACCTCGCGAGAGCACGTGCGGTTGGACGACAGCCGCGGCGGCGAGTATCGTCTCACGGATACCGGTCGTCGCGAAGCGGCGCGCCGGTTCGCCGCGGAATTTGCGCCGATGATCAATCAGGGACATGGCGAATGCAGCGACCCGGACTGCGATTGCCACTCGAGTGAAGGCGGCGCCGCGGAGTGTCACGCCCGCGCGCACAATCATCAGCACTGACGGCGCGGAGCTGCCGTCATTCCAACCACGAGCGTCGATGCGAATTGCCATTGCGGGTAAGGGCGGGACGGGAAAGACCACTATCGCGGGAACGCTGGCGCGCGTCTTGGCGCGCACGGGGCGGGAAGTCCTCGCCATCGACGCCGACACCAATCCCAATCTCGCGAGCGTCCTCGGGATTCCGCCGGCGAGCGCCGAGGCGATCGTCAGCCTGCCGCGCAACCTGATGCAGCGGCAGACGAATGCCGATGGAACCACGACGACAAAGTTCACCGCCAATCCCGAGGAGCTGATCACCGAGTTCTCGGTGCGCGGACCCGATGGCGTGCGACTGATGGTGATGGGCCGTGTGGGGCACGGCGGCGCTGGCTGACTATGCAGCGCGCACGCCACGGTCCGTGGCTTTCTGGGTGAAGTGGTTGCACGCGCGGAGAGTGACCGCCATGTCATCGTTGACATGGAGGCGGGGCTCGAGCACCTGAGCCGGGGGACGGGAAAGCACGTCTCGCGCCTCGTGGCCGTGCTCGAGCCCTACTACCGATCAATGGAAACGGCGCGCAACGTGGCAGCGCTGTCGAACGAGCTTGGCATCACGGACGTCGTCGTCGTCGCGAACAAGGTGCGCGACGCCGCGGACCGATCGGCGATCGCGGACTTTTGCCGCGCGCATTCGATGCGCCTGGTCGGTGAGGTGCCCTACGACGCCGCGCTCGCCGAGGTGGAGCGCCGCGGCGCCGCGCCAATCGACGCGGCACCGGGATCACCCGCAGTCACGGCGATCGAGCGTTTGGCAACGTCACTCGCGAGCGACGCGCCGATGGCGGAGCTCGCGGCCGCCGGAGCTACTTGATGGACCAGTCGGTGGAGAGTTGATCCGCACCCCACGCGAATCGCAGCTCGCCCTTCGCCGGTCCGGGCTCGAGTGAAGGAATCAGCCATATCGTGAATGACTCCATCGGCGTCGGCAATGCCACATACCGCAGGCTGATTCGCGCGACGTCGTTGACTTGATCGTAGGGCATGGCTGGCTGCCCGACGCTCTTCTGCACGATGAGCGTCCAGCCAGAGCGGCTGGGGATGGTGAAGAGCACATACGTCCCCTTGGCGATCGTGGCTCCACCGAGCACCAGATCCACATCACTCGTGAGCGTGGTCAAGCCGCTCGCGCCGGTACGCCACGGCTTGTCATACGGCACGAGGCTGTCCGTGTGCAGTACTCGCCCGCGCAGGTGCGGCTGGCCGTACTCGAGCCGAATGACGAGTGGCTTCTCCGCCGGTGCGGCCATCGCCGTGGGCGCAGGAGCATTTGCCGTTCCGGGCGCCGCTGCCGGCCGTGGATAGGACAGGCTCACTTCGCTCGACGCGCGTCCGCTTGGCGCGGGTCGCAACACTCGCTGCGCATGAAGCGAGAATGCGGCGCTGCTGATCAAGAGGGCGGCGGTCGGAAAGATGTGTGGGAGTCTCATCGTGTGTAGAAAAGGGGAAGTTGCGGGGCGCAATTCAATCTTGTGATCATCCGGGAATTCCGGGATCGACCGGAAACGGCGACGGCTCACGAGCGATTGCAGGGACGAATCTCAACTGAATTTGGGGAAAAGTCGGAACGGGCTGGAAAGGGCGGACTGTTCCTACGAGGCGCCACCTTGCGATGTCGCGGAGCCAAGATCCCATCGCCTGCACTATCACTAGCGGAGCCGGCTCTGCAGGAATGATTGCAAGTAAAGGATGGATGTCGGCGTGATCGCGCATGCATGGCGGGCCATTGGGAATTCGACGCAACGAGGAGCGTTCCGTCGGATGTTGGAG
>JANMAY010000003.1:0-18504 GCA_031360095.1 Gemmatimonadaceae bacterium | reverse complement strand
GTGCCCGGCTCACGCGGGGCGGCCGGCTCGTACAGGCGGGCCGTCTCGGTGCGCGGACCGACGGTGACCGAGAATGCCGGTCCGACGGGCTGCACCTCGGTGCTCGCGCGAATCGCCGCATACAGCGGGAGGAACACCGTGACCGGAATGCCCGACGCGGCCTGATACTTCGCGAGACTCGCGACCGCCTCGCCGAGTCCGCCAGTACGCGCATACGGCGACAACTCCGGCACCAGGTGGACGACCGGCGCAGGGGTTCCATCAGGTCGGACGAGCGGCGCGGTGTGGCCCACAGAGCCTGGAGCGTTGGGGCGGTCGGTACGACGGGTTCGGGTGCTGCGACGCGGGGGCGCCTCGGTACGTTCGGCCGGACTAACGCTGCCACCATACGAGTTAACCGCCACCGTCGCGCCAGTTACCTGCGACGACTCAGCTGCGGGGGAATCTACTGCGGGCGAGTGAGGCTGTACGATATCCATTGAAGCTCTTCCACGGCGGCACGGGCAGCGCGTCCGAATGCAAAAACATCGCCCAAACCCAAGTCGATGCGACCGGATACATCACGACACGCGTGTTCCCGAACGATTGCGCCTTCACCAAGGTAGCGACAAGATAGTCGGGACAGCCTACTCGTACGCAGTCCTCGCCGTATCGATGGCTCGATCGATCGTGCCCACGACATCTCCGCTCGCAACCGGCGCCATCTCGATCGAGCCCCAGCCATTGTACCCTCCCCGCTGCACGACCGCCGCAATACGAGCGTGATCGACGGTACCGCCGCCGATCGGTACAAGGTCGACCTCGCTCACGTGGAAATGCCGCGCCACGCGCGCCGCTCGGACGATCTGATCATCTGCCTCATCGGCGATGGCGAGGGCGCCAGCGTCGAGGTGGAGACCAAAGCCAGGATGATCCACCGCCGCCACGAGCGCCATGGCTTCGCCCGACGTGCGGACAAAATCGCCACCGTAGCGCGGTGGATTTGGCTCGATGCACAGCGCGGCGTCGTGATCCGCGGCGACGGCTGCCACGCGCCGCAGCAGTGGGGCGGCTTCGGCAACCGCGTTCTCCTCCGACAGGGCTCGGCGAAGACGATTCTTCGGAGCACCAAGCACCACGACCTTGGCTCCGAGCGCGCCCGCGAGCCGCATCGTGGATACGAGGTGCCGTTCGAGCGCCGAGCGCTGCTCCGGCGTGCCGAAAAGCTGGAGTTGCGGCATACCGAACAGGATGCCCTGTAGCGCGCAGATGACGATTCCGTCGCCCTCCCACCGCGCGCGCGTGTCGGAAACGTCGGCGGCGTCAAAGGCGTCGACGCGCGGCCAGTACTTGAGTGGCGTGAGTTCGACGGCCCCAACGTGTCGGCGCACGAGCAGAGCACGCACCACATCATCGAGTCCTGGCTCCCACGCGATGCTCGAGACCGCAAGCTTCATCGCGTGCGCTCCTCTGCAACGAATCGCTCGAGTCCCGCCATGACTGTCGCCGCGTCGAACCAGTAGCCGTCGCGGCCGCCGGCCAACGCTGCGTAGGCGCTCCGCACGTCATAGTCTGGTGCCGAGTCGAGGTGTGCTGTCGGTATCTCGCGTCCAAAGATTTCTCGCGCTACCGCGGACATTGCCACGGGCTCCGCGGTAATGTTGGCCGTGTCGAGCTTCGCGTGCTGAACGCGCTCCACATCCTCCCACACGCGCTCGATGTCGTAGAACTGAAAACGCGCATTTCCGGGTACCGCGTCGACAGGACGGTCATTCAGCAGATCGAAGATGGCGTTCTTCTTGAGCCCCTTGCCATACAGGCCCGGCAATCGAACGACCGTCGTATCGAACTGTGCGCGGCAGAATTCCTCCAACGCATAGCGATGACGCCCGTACGGCTGGCCCGCTTCCGGATCGATCACCGTATGCTCGTCGACTGCGCGCGGCACCGGATACACGTCGACCGTGGAAATGAGAACGAATCTGGTCGCCTTCACGTATGCGAGCGCGGTCGTGAGCGTAGCGAGGCGTGCGCGATCCTCCGCCGGGTCGCGATTCGCCCGCCACTTTTCGGCTGGCGCGCCGCAGCACACGACGGTATCGAACGACCGGCCGCGGATCTCGTGGATGTCGCTCGCGCGATAGCACCCGTCGAACGAACGCGCGCGGAGCAATGCACCACCCACAAAACCGGAGTGGCCTATGAGCGCGTCGCTCATGGCGCGCGCTTCGGAAGGGGATCGAACCGGCCACGCACGGCATCCCACAGCGTGCGAAGAATCGCAACGTTGCCCCGGAGTCCTTTGATCTTCGTTGGAACGCCGCCAGACACGGGATATGAGCGCGTCACGGGCAGTTCGATTACACGGAAACCGAGTCGGGCGGCGCGGATCGCGAGGTAATAATGCAGCTCGTACCGCTGGAACACGTGGCGAAAGGGCTGCACGCGCGGGTCGCGCAGGAAGCGCGCACTGTAGGCGCGAAAGCCGTTGGTCGTGTCCGTATAGCGATGCCGTGCCGCGAGCGAGAGCAGCGGCGCGTGCAGGAGCGTGACGCCCAGATGGCGCGCCAGTGGAGTGCGGACGCCGCGACCGCCGGGGACGTATCGCGACCCCTGGACGTGATCCACTCCCTCACGCAGCGCAGCGACAAATCGAGGTACTGCAGACGAGTCGTCCTTGTCATTGCCATCGATCGTAACGATGCCGAGGTAGCCCTCGCGAAGACACCACGACAATCCGACGCGCATCTGTGCCGACAGCGCGCCCGGACCCTGCTTCACGAGCAGCGCGCGCACGCCACATTGCGCGAGGTAGGGTTCATCGAGCGCGCCGTCCGTGCTGCCGCCATCCACGATGACGATATCGACCTCGGCGGCGAGTGGCTGCATCCTTGCCAACTGTGCTCGGATGCGCTCTCCCTCGTTGAGCACGAACACCGCGAGCGCGTAGTCGCACCGGCGTGGTCTCAGCTCACGAACAGTGTATGCCGGAAGCTCAACGGATTCCGCGTCGAGATCAGCCACCAAGCGCATCATTCGGCAGCGGACGACCAGGCGCGCCGTCGCTCGGCAACTCGGCGTCGTCCACCACGTTGCGGCGGTCGCGTTCGAGCATCACCGCGCTCATCTCCTCGCCACGGACATAGTAGGATGGAATGTCCTGCAGCCGAGTGGAGAGACGTCCGACGTATTCGCAGAGGACGGCGATCATGAGTGCGAGCGCGAAGAACTGCGCGGCGCTCGTGAGTGACAGCGTCGCCCAGCCCGGCGCAACCTCGCTGCGCACGAGGTAAACCACGATCACGTACATCGCGTAGCACAGATTGAGCACCGCGGCGGCGAGCCCTACGCCGGCCACCAAACGTAGTGGGTGCGGCGAATTGTCCATCACGATCGCCATTGCCGTCCCAATTGCTTCAAACGGACTTCGCGAACGCGAGAGTAACGTGGTCCCGATCTGCTCATACGCGATGAACTGCGGCGCGAATCCGATATACGTCGTGAACACGCGCAGACGCGTTCGCCCTTTGCGAAGCTGCGTGAGTGCGTGGATGGCTTGGCGGGACAAGCAGCGGAAGTGCGTCGCGTTCGCCGGCACTTCGAGATCGAGCACGCGGCGCACGTATCCGTAGAACACGCGCGCACCGAGCCGGAGCCACCACGGGTCGCGATCGCGCGATTGCCGCACGCCAAGGACGACATCGGCGCCGCCGCGCGCCATCTCGAGAAATCGCGGAATGAGATCCGGCGGATCCGCACCAGGCGACAACGTCACGACATGGTCGCCGAGTGCGACGTCCAGACCCGCGAGAATCGCCTGCTCCTCGCCGAAGCGGCGGGACAGCCGGAGCACGCGGACGTTGGTCCGAGCATCGAGCAGCGTCCGCAGGCGGGCGGGGTCGAGCGACGTCGAGCCGTCGTCCACCAGAATGAGCTCGTAGTAGCGGTGATCGCGCGCCAGCGTGTCGCCCACCGCCTGCACAAATGATTCGAGGAAGTCCCCGGGATTGTAGATCGGGGCGACGACGGAGACGAAGGCGTCGGCACTCATGTCAACACGCGCGTATGAGGTCGCGGAGCTCGTCTTCCACATCATACACGCTGTCGATCTTGCCGCCGAGCACGGAGACGAGCCCGGGCGCGTCCTCGTGCCGGCGAACGAGAATGGGACGGCTGTCGTCCCCGTCGCTGCGCGGGAGAATGGTCTTCGTTTCCCACAGCGATCTCACGTACCGTGCATCGCGCATGGAGGGAAGGAAGCGCTCCGCATCGCGCTGCATCAGGGGCATGTGCGATGCTCGCCCGGTTCCCGGTGCGGCGTCGCGCGCGATCGCCAGCGCGTCGAGGTCGTCCGAGCGCCAACGGACGTGCGGCGTGTAGCGCACGTGCGTGAGCGAGTAGGCGCCCAGCGCGGGAAAGGGTACGCAGCTCCAGAACGGTCCATCCATGACGGTGACGCCCATGCCGCGCATCGTAGCTGGTGGACGCACGATCGCGATCTCCGTGAGCTCATGAATGAGGGATATCGTCTTCAGCCGCGAGGAGACCAGCACGTCATTGAGCGCCGCGTACGTCGCATTGACGATCCAATCGCTCTCCACAGAGCCGGACTGTGTACCGGCGCGCCAATGCACGCGAAGACGGCGCACCGACCCGGGCTCGAGAGCGACGACTTCTACGCCCGGCAGGCAACGCACGCCGCGGTCGAGGGCGTGCCGGATGGCCTGATCGGCGAGCACGTGTGCGTTGAAGACGGATTCTTCGGCGAGGAACACCTGCTCGACGGCCTCCGTCTCGAACAGATCGCCGATCTCACGCGGCGCCGGGACGAGCGGCGCGTCGATGCGCCGGCAGAACTCAGCGAACTCGCTCGCGCGCACCTTCGACTGATTGCGAGCAATGGCATACACGTGGCGGAAGTCGGCCACGATCGCATCGCCGAACTCCTGGTGAAAGCGCACATAATGCTGGCGTGCCCGCATGGCCGTGAGCACGCTGCGAGGATAGTGATAGCCACCGTGCACGCGCGCCTGGTTGTTGAACGACGCCCGCGCCAGGAAGTGTGCGTCGCGCTCACAGACGATCGTCGACTGTCCCGCGCCTGCGGTCATGGCGGCTAGGCGGAGCCCGTAGAATCCGCCGCCGATCACCAGCACGTCGCCGTCAGTCGGAAAATCAGGCACCGTTCAGGGCCGCGCGTCGACGAAACGGCGAACTGGCATCGCACAGTCTACGCTCACCGCCGGCCGACCCGCGAATTCGTCGGTCGATCCGCGCTCCCCCACCACAAATACCGCTCCGTATTTGTCGAGAAACGCTCGGCGCTCCACGGCATCCAGTCGCATCCAGTTGGAAGGATTGGGCAGCACGCGCCACTCCGTGAGTGCGCCGAACTTGAACGGGTTCACCACGTGGGATCCGCGAAACCAGACGGCATCCGCGGGCTGTCCCCCCGCCTGTCGCAGGCAGCGCACCAGCGAGTCGATGGGTACTTGGTCGAATCGCTCGCGAGCGAGGGCCTGCGAGTCCCGCGCGAACGCAAACCGCATCACCACCGCGCTCAGAATGAAACCCGCCGCAGCAAACGCGATCGCGACGCGCCGATCCACACGTTCGTCGCCGCGCATGACGTAGCCCACCGCGAGAAACTCGAGCAGCCAAATCGACGCCGTGTAGTACCGGTGATCGTCGTACCCCGTGATGACGTAGCCCGCGATCGGTGCAAGTACGACGAGCAGGAGAAGCACGAGCGCCGAATGCGGAACGAGCGGAGGGCGCTGCATCCCATCGCGATGCGCGCGCCAGAGGACGAATGGAGCCAACAGAGGCAAGAAGACCGATTCCATCACTGCGCCGACGATCGACGTGGCGATGGTGGGCACGTGCCCGATCACTTTGAGGATCCACGCCCCTGGTGCATCGCGCACCGTCAGAGCGGGACGGAAATGGAAATCGAAAACGAACGCGTTGGGATCGAGCGCCAATGCGACGGATCGGTTGTCCGTCGCAAACGGCGCGTGAAAGTGATTGAGCGAATACGCCACCCACGGCGAAATCGCGAAGGCGAATCCCCCGGCGACCACGAGCCAGCGGAGTCCGCGGACGCCGAGCAGAGGAATGCCGAGCAGCAGGACGAGCGCGGCCGGCAGCGCGTCGAAGCGAGTCATCACCAACGCGCCCGTCACCATGCCGAGCAACACCAACCGGCGCTGCGATGCACGGCCGACGTCGAGGAGCAGCGTGCCGAGCAGCGCGAGCTCCAGGAGGTAGAAGGGAATGGAACGGCCGCCCCCGAGCTCGCTGCGAATGCCCAAAAAGCGGAGCAGCAGCAATGCCGACAGCAGCCCCACGCCGCGCTGTGTGAACACTCGGCGGCCCAGTTGTTCTGCCGCGAGGGCAAAGCCCACATACGCTGCGAATGCGGCCACGTAACTGCCCTGGATGCTGCCGGTCAGTCGAATGAACGGAGCGACGAGCACCGGCCAGAGCGGCGCGAACGCGCTCGAGTACTCGCTTCCGCTCGTGTATTCGCGAGCGGTATTGGCGTGAAAGAAGTCGCGCCCAACCGTCTTCGCGAGCTCGAACATCGTCCAGGAGTCCGGGCTGAAGCTGGTGACGTAGGGCAGGCCGACGAAGAGCGCGACGAGCGACGCCGCGAAGAGTGCGGGAATGACACGGAAGCGATCCATCACGGCGCGTTCGCAGTGAGCCGGCGGACCGCGGGCGTGCAACCGGCCACCGGCTCCGACGGAAGTCTGTCGGCGGCGGCGGGCAACGTATCCAACACATAGCGCAGACGAAACTGCTGCACGAATCTGGCACGTTGCTCCGCCGTGAGCCTGACCCAGTTGCGGGGAGGAGGTGACGCGCGCCAGCCGGTGAGCGCGCCAAAGCGGTAGCCGTTCAACAGCCCCACGTTCGTCACAAAGAGCACGCCGTCTCCCGGCACCGCGCCAGCGGCACGAAGGCACGACGTCATCGCAACCGCATCCGAGCTGTCGAGCTGTCGTCTCATGGCGGCCAATGGAGGATCCGTGCGTGCGTACCGCGCGAGGGACACGCTCTTCGCGAGACCGGCGACGCACGCAATTGCGAAGAGCCACAAGCGCGCGCGCGGGGGAAGCGCGGCGGTCGCCACGCCGAGTGCCAGGAGCTCACCCAGCCAGACGAACGTGGAGAAGTATCGGCTCTCCTGGTATCCGGTCACCACGTACGCGAGGATCGGCGCCATGGCGACAACGACCAGGGCAAGCAACGCATGGGAGGTGAGCCGGCG
This sequence comes from Gemmatimonadaceae bacterium, assembly GCA_031360095.1. Classification (GTDB taxonomy): domain Bacteria; phylum Gemmatimonadota; class Gemmatimonadetes; order Gemmatimonadales; family Gemmatimonadaceae; genus AG11. The sequence goes on along the minus strand of JANMAY010000003.1, from coordinate 11,249 downwards.
TGGAAGACGGAAGCTGAAATCACGCTGGTGGCGCATGACCCACGCGCCGATGGCGGTGATGCACGCCGGGAGAACGAACACCGACTGCATGACGGCATCCCACACTGCTCGCGCGATGATGGGCGTGTGCACGAGCAGCTTCCGAACCCAGGCCGCCGGATTGTCCCGCAGCGTGGGCTGCGTGCCCGGCAGGTAGTCCATCACGTAGGCGTCCGGATCGAGCGCGAGCGCGACGGCGCGATTGTCGGTGACGAACAGCGTGTGGAAGTGAAGCCACGAATAGAAGATCCAGGGCGACAGGACGAGCGCAAAGGTCGCCACCATCGCGGCGAGTCTTGCCCGCCGGACACCGAAGGCAATGCCGGCCGCGAGCGCGGCGAGCGCGGCAGGTGCGGCGTCGAACCGCAGCATGACCATCAACCCGGCGATCGCACCGAGCCAGACCGCGTCTCGAAGGCGCGCGGGATCGAAGCGCAGGAAGAGGAGTCCGAGAAGGGCGAGGAGGCAGAGATAGAGAGCGAAGCTGCCGCCTCCGGCCAGATCCCACCGGATTCCTGGAAAGGCGAGCAGGAGGAGAGCGGACAGCAGGCCGATTCCGCGATAGGTAAAGAGCCGGCGTGCAAGCCGCTCCGCCGTGAGGGCGAACGCGGCGAAGGAGATGAACGAGGCGAGGTAGCTGCCGAACATTCCGAGCCCGGAACGCGAGAATGTCGCGACAATGGCGGGCCACAGCGGAGGAAACGCGCTCGAGAACTCGCTGCCACTCTGAAATTCACGGATCGTCGATACCGCGTAGAAACGCGAACCAATGCTTCTGGCAAGCTCATAGTAGGTCCACGAGTCGTACCAGAACCGAAACCGGCTCGGCGCCAGCACAAAGACGATGAGCAGACCGAGGGCGACCGAGACCGCCGCCATCCGCACGAGCCGGCGATCCTGCACGACAAACTCAGCGCGGTCGACTGGCATCGGATACCCAGTGAAGGAGGCGGTGCGGGCGGAGCGCGCACTCGCCTAGCGTACTCCGGACCGCTGAGCCGCGCTACCTGTCCGGGCATCGTCAAACAGACCACCTTTCTGCGATCGACCGGTCCGACGACGCAGCGTGCAACGAAACCGCGTGCTCGTGCTGTCGTGCATGGGATCTCCGGCACGGCATCCCCTCCCCCACACCTGTCTCATGCCCAACAGGCGAGATTTCATCAAAACCGGCGCCGCCGCCGGCGCGCTGGCCCTCGCGGCACCGGCGCTGACGAAGGCCGATGCCCTCGCGCAGCGCCTCGTGCCAACGGCCCCCCCGCCGCTCCCGGCGATGGACCCCGTCGTGAAGGAGCTCCTCATCGAAGCGCTGAACGCCGCGAAGCTCGGTGGCGCATCGTTCGCTGACGCCCGGATCGGGCGCTATCGGAACAACTTCGTCATCACACGCGAGCAGCAGATCGTCAACGTCGTCGACACCGACACCCTGGGCGTCGGCGTGCGCGTGCTCGTCAATGGGACCTGGGGCTTTGGCGCCACGCGCGACCTCACGAAGACCGGCGTCGTTGCAGCCGCGAAGGAAGCGCTGGCCATCGCCAAAGCGAATGCGCTCCCCGCAGCCGATCGCGTTCGCTTCGCACCAGCGGCGCCCACCCCCGATGGACGCTACGTCACCCCACACACTGTCGATCCGTTCACCATCTCGATCGCGCAGAAAGCGGATCTCCTCCTCAAGACCAATGCGGAGGCGATGAAGGTCGCAGGCGTGCGGTTCGTGAACAGCAACATGTTCTTCGTGAAAGAAGAAAAGAACTACGCCAATACCGAGGGCACGTTCACCACGCAGACCGTGCTCCGGAGCTGGCTGCCCTTTTCGGCAACCGCGGTCACGCCGACGGACTTTCAGACGCGCACGAACGTGATCGCCCCGGCGGCACGCGGCTACGAGTATCTCACCGAGTCCAACCCGGTGGAGAACGCGCGCCGATGGGGAGAGGATGTCGTCGAGAAGTTGAAGGCCAAACCCGTGGACGTGGGACGGTATGATCTCGTGCTGCATCCCAGCCACCTTTGGCTGACCATCCACGAGAGCGTCGCACATCCCACGGAGCTCGATCGTGCAATGGGCTACGAGGCGAACTACGCGGGTACCAGCTTCCTCGCTCCGCCGCGTGAAAAGCTCGGCAAATTCAAGTACGGGCCGTCGTTCATGAACATCCAGGGCGACCGTGACATGCCGGGTGGCTGCGCCACCATCGGCTGGGACGACGACGGCGTGAAGCCCGACTCGTTCCTGATCATCAAGCAGGGAATCGTGAACGACTACCAGACGACGCGCGAGCAGGCACCGATGCTCGACTGGTGGTACGAGAGCCAGAAGCGCCCCGTGCGCAGCCACGGCTGCTGCCACTCCGATAGCTGGAACGACGTGCAGTTCCAACGCATGCCCAATGTGTCACTTCTGCCGGGCGAGAAAGATCTCAGCTACGAGGACGTGATCGCCGCGACGGACAAGGGCATCGCCATTGTGGGCGACGGAAGCTTCTCCATCGACCAGCAGCGCTACAACGCGCAGTTCGGCGGCCAGCTGTTCTACGAGATCAAGGGCGGCAAGATCGTGGGGATGCTGAAGGACGTCGCCTACCAGATGCGCACTCCGGAGTTCTGGAACGCGATGGATCTCATCGGCGGCAAGAAGAGCTACCAGGTAGGCGCCAGCTTCTTCGATGGAAAGGGACAGCCACCGCAGGTGAACGCCGTGAGCCACGGCTGCGTGCCGAGCCGCTTCCGCAACATCAACGTGATCAACACCGGGAGAAAGGCATGAGCACCCCGAAGAGTCTCTTTCAGACGGGGAGCGAGCTCGCCTCGGGCGACATGATGTCGCGCAACGAAGCGCAGGCATTTCTCGAGCGCGTCGTCAAGCTGTCCAAGGCCGACACCATCGGGGCGCAGCTCGGCGGAGGATATACCGGCAACATCCGCTTCGCCGCCAATCGCATCACGACGTCGGGTGGCGTGAGCAATTCGCAACTCGTCGTGCAGTCGGGCTACGGCCCGAAACACGCCGTCGTGACCACGGGCGACTTCTCGCCCGAAGGTATCGAGCGTGCCGTACGCCAGAGCGAAGCGATCGCGAAGCTGACCCCGGACGATCCGGAAAACATGCCGCTGCTTCCACCGCAGCAGTATCAAGAGGTGAAGGCATACTTCGATTCGGTGGCGAATCTCACGCCGGCACAGCGAGCCGCCGCCGCGCACACCGCCATCGACGCAGCTAAGGCCGCGGGCGATCTGGCGGCGGCGGGGTACATCGTTGCCGGCACGAACTACAGCGCGATCGCATCGAACACAGGATTGTACGCCTACTTCCCCTCTACCAGCGCGAACTATCAGCTCACCGTACGCACCAACGACGGCACGGGATCGGGCTGGGCAGGGGCGGATCATCCCGATTGGAATCAGATCGACTTCAAGCGGGCAAGCGATCGCGCGATTCAGAAAGCGCGCGCGTCACGCAACCCGGTTGCCATCGAGCCTGGCCGCTACACGGTGATCCTGGAGCCGCAGGCCGTGGGCGATCTTGTGCAACTGCTCGCGTTCTCGCTCAACGCTCGCGCGGCGGATGAAGGTCGTTCGGCCTTCACCAAGCAGGGCGGCGGAACGAAGATCGGAGAGAAGATCGTCGACGAGCGCGTCACGCTCTTTTCCGATCCCGCCGACCCGCAGCTGCTCGGTCAGCCCTGGACCGGAGAAGGCCTGCCACTCGGACGCGAAGTCTGGATCGAGAAGGGCGTGCTCAAGCAGCTTCAATACTCACGGTTCTGGGCGCAGAAAAAAGATGCGCGTCCGAACGGCGGCCTTGGTGCCGTGAAGATGGAAGGAGGCAGTGCGACAACCGACGAGATGATCGCGGCAACGCCGCGTGGCATCCTTGTAACGCGTTTGTGGTACCTGCGCCAAGTGGATCCGCGCACGATTCTCAATACCGGCCTCACGCGCGACGGCACGTTTCTCATCGAGAATGGAAAGATCACGAAGGCGATCAAGAACATGCGATTCAACGAGAGCCCGCTCTTCATGTTGAACAATCTCGAGATGCTCGGCCGCGCCGAGCGGGTTGCCGGCACCGAGGCGGGCGGGAATGTGGTGTTTCCGACGATCAAGGTGAAGGATTTCAACTTCACGTCGTTGTCGGACGCGGTATAGCTGTCCTCGCGGCGAGGAAAATCGTCGCGACAGATGTTCTAGCCTTGATGTATCCGGGCGTTTGGCGGTTCAAATCCGTGATGGAGCAGGCAACGGCACCTGTAGTTCGTCCCGTCGTCGGTCGCGTGCATTCGCTCCGACGGCGGGACTTCGCGTAAACGCTCCGGCCGAAGCGGCCGGAGCACGCTCAGACACCGTCTCCGCGAATGCGCGCTCCTCCGCTCTCCTCCCTCCTCTCTCGGCTCTCCCCCTCCTCTCTCCGAACACGGTTCGCTGCTAAATTGCCTTCAGCAGCGCACTCTACGACCATTCTCAGATGACCGAGCAACACGCATCCCCCGAAGACGACGTAGCAGCCGACGTTCCCAACTGCCCCAAGTGCGCTGGCCCCATGTGGGACAATCGCGAGGGCAAGCGAAATCCCAAGGCTCCCGATTTCAAGTGCAAGGATCGAGAGTGTGACGGCGTGATCTGGCCCAAGCGCGAAGCGGCGCAGGCGCAACCGGCAGCCGCCGGAGGAGTCACACCCGGGAAGGGCATCAACGCCGAAGGCATGCCCCTCTGCCCCATCTGCGGCGGCGCGATGTGGGACGACCGGCTCTCGAAGCGGAATCCCAAAGCCCCCGACTTCAAGTGCCGAAACAAGCCAAAGGAGCGCGGAGGGCCGGGGTGCGAAGGCGTGATCTGGCCGTCGCGCGACGGTTCGCCGAGTCCCTATCCGGCGCCCGTGCCGCGCGCACCGCGTGCCGAGCAATCGTCGCCCCCTCCGTACGATGGCGCTCCTCCGCACAACGAGCCGCCGCCGTTCGACGACGACGATCTGCCCTTCTGACGTTCTCGTTGCGCGCATTGGACGCGCCTCCCGACAGCCAGTAGAATCAGCGCGACTCTCCTCCCCTCGAGGCCACATGTCGCGTCTTCACCGCACGACTGCCGTCCTGACCGCGCTCCTTGCGCTGACCGTCGTTTCCCCACGTGCGCAGGGCCAGGAAAAGGCCGTCGACACCCTGCTCACCGTCGAGAAGTACCTGGATCTCGAGCAGGTCTCGGATCCAAAGATCTCACCGGACGGATCGCAGATCGTCTATACCAAGCGATGGGTCAACCGGCTCGAAGACCGCTGGGAGTCCGCGCTGTGGATGGTGAGCACGGATGGCGCTCGCAACCGGTTTCTGACCAAGGGCGCCAACGCGGTCTGGTCGCCTGACGGCTCCCGCATCGCGTATCTCGCCGACGGCGAGCCGAAGGGCACGCAGATCTTCGTCCGCTACATGGACGCCGAGGGGGCGACGTCGCAGATCACGCGGGTCACTGAATCGCCAGCCGATCTGCGCTGGTCGCCGGACGGCAAGCGCATCGCGTTCAGCATGGTGGTGCCGAAGTCCATCCCGTGGGACATCAGCATGCCAAGCGCGCCGAAAGACGCAAAGTGGGTCGCGGCGCCTCGCATTGTGCAGTCGCGTCACTTCCGGCAGGACCGGCGCGGTTTTACGGATCCCGGTTTTCGCCATCTCTTCGTCGTATCTGCCGACGGCGGCACCTCGCAGCAGATCACCACGGGCGACTGGAGCATTGGCGCGCGATTCGATGCGCTCGATGGGGCAGTCGGATTCGGCTGGACCCCCGACGGCCGCACCATCATCGCGGACGGAATCGCTGATTCCACCGGTGATGCGAACTACCGCAACTCCAATCTCTACGCCATCGACATCGCGACAGGCACTCTCAAGCGGCTGAACGCGCAGGACGGCGCGTGGTCCTCTCCCGAAGTCTCGCCAGACGGCCGGCGCATCGCGTACCGCGGCTACACCGAAGTCTCGAACAGCTACCACGCCTCCGAGCTGTACGTGATGAACATCGACGGCACCGGTGCTCGGCGCATCTCGGGTGATCTCGATCGCGATGCCGAGGACATCCAGTGGGCCACCGACGGCAGCGGCATCTATTTCACGCTCGGCGATCACGGGACATCGAACGTGTATCTCGCCGCCGTGAATGGCGGAGCGCGTCCTATCACTCGCGGCGAGCACATGCTCACTGGACTCAGCGTCTCGCGGAGTGGACGCGCGACGGGCGTGCGATCGAGCTATCAGGCGCCCGGCAACATCGTCCGCGTGAACGTGTCGGCATCCGGGAGTGGCGACGTGACACCCCTCACGCGCGTCAATGCGGACATGCTCTCGCGCGTGAAGCTCGGCGAGGTCGAGCGCATTCGCTACGTGTCGAGCGGGGGAGCGGCCGTGGACGGCTGGGTCGTGAAGCCGCCCGGCTTCGACCGCACGAAGAAGTATCCCCTCCTCATGGAGATTCATGGCGGCCCGCACGGCATGTACAACGTCGGGTTCAACTACATGTTCCAGAACTTCGCGGCGAATGGCTTCGTCGTGCTGTACACCAATCCACGCGGCTCCACGGGGTACGGCAGCCAGTTCGGGAACGCGATCATGCATGCGTACCCGAGCGTCGACTACGACGACCTCATGGCCGGCGTAGACACCGTCATCGGCCGCGGCTACGTGGACACCACGCGGATGTACGTTGGCGGGTGTTCGGGCGGCGGTGTGCTGTCCAGCTGGGTGATTGGCCACACGAATCGCTTTGCCGCCGCCGCCGTGCGCTGTCCGGTGATCAACTGGATGAGCTTCGCGGGCCAGACCGACGTTCCGCTCTTCACGGCAAACTTTTTCGATGCGCCATTCTGGGAGAAGCCGGACCAGTGGCTCAAGCAGTCACCGCTCATGTACGTCGGCAAAGTCACAACGCCAACCGTCGTCATGACCGGGGTACTCGACATGCGCACGCCGATGCCGCAGAGCGAGGAGTACTACGAAGCACTCAAGTCGCGCGGCATTCCCGCGGCACTGTTGCGCTTCGAGGGAGAATATCACGGCACGGGCTCGCGTCCGTCGAACTTCATGCGGACGCAGCTCTACATGATGAGCTGGTACAACCGCTGGCGGCGGGCCGGGACGACGGTGACGACGGCAGTGCGAAACTAAATCGCAGTCATGAGTCGTGAGTCATGAGTCATGATTACTCAAAACTGCTACTCACCACTCACGACTCACGACTCACGACTCACGACTCACGACTCACGACTCACGACTCAGAGCAACGCCCTAATCCATCCTCCATCCACGGGGATGGACGCGCCCGTTGTATAGCTCGCGCGCTCGGAGGCAAGAAATGCCACCATCGCAGCGAACTCCTGCGGCTCGCCGAGTCGCGCCATGGGAATCTGACGCTCCCATCCGGAGCGCTCGGCGTCCGCGGTCGTACCGTGCAGGTGGGCGTTACGCTCGGCGAGATCGTCCACGCGTTTGGTCCGCGTGTAACCCGGCATCACGTTGTTCACCGTGATCCCGAATGGCGCGACTTCGTTTGCAAGCGTACGCGCGAAGCCGGTGACCGCGGCGCGCACGCTGTTCGACAAAATGAGATTGTCCACGGGCTGTTTGACGGCGATGGACGTCACGTTGATGATGCGTCCCCATCGCCGCTCTTTCATGCCCGGAAGCACCGCGCGCGTGAGTCCGATGACACTCTCGAGATTCTGACGGATGGCCGTGCGCCACGCGTCGTCCGAGTGGCTCTCGAACGGTCCCGCCGGAGGCCCGCCGGAATTCGTCACGAGCACGTCGACTCTGCCGAACTGCTCGAGTGCACGATCGATCACGCGCTGCACGTCGCTCGCCGCGCCGACGTCGGCGACCACATCCACCACCGTTACGCTGCTGACACTGCGAATGAGCTCGGCGGCTTCATGAAGCTCGACTGCCCCTCGCGCGCAGATGACCAGATGCGCCCCCTCGCGCGCCAGCTCCTCCGCGACGGCGCGTCCCAGCCCGCGACTCGCCGCGGCAACCAGCGCGATCTTTCCCGAGAGACCGAGGTCCACGCTACTTCTTGTGGAAGTAGCTATCCGTGCCGTCCAGCCAATCCTGACGCGGTGGGCTGAAGATGTCGACGTCGAGCGTGTCTTCGAGCGCGCGCGCCTCGTGTGGAACGTTGGACGGAAGGTGCAGTACTTCGCCCGCGCGCACCACGAAGTCGTCTTCGCGGTTCGCTCCAACCGTGAAGTGCAGCGCGCCAGACACGATGTAGGTGATCTGCTCGTTGTGATGCGAGTGTTGCGGCACGAGCGCGTTTTTCTTGAGATACACGTGCGCGATCATCATGTCGTTGCCGGTGATGATGCGACGGGAGATCGCGTCCGTCACGCGCTCCTTGGGGATCTCCGACCAGCGGAAATGGCGGGCTCCTGTTTCGGGCATGGCGCTGTTGGATGGTACGGGTGGATACGGCGTCGCTCTCGATGATCGATGAGTCAATACGGCAATCCGAACACCATACGCGCACGGTGGCGAACCTGCTGCCCCGCGCGCGCGTGCACTAGCGCGCCTGATTCCTGCATTCGGAGCGGCGATTCGTCCCTTGAACCATCTCTCATCCCACGCTCATGGCTCGGCTCGCTTCGTCCGCTCTTTTGCTCCCGCTGTTGGTCAGCCTTCTCCTCACCCCCGTCTCAGCGCCCGTGGCGGCCCAAGCCACGACGGCGCCCGATGGGCGCACAGTTGTTCCGCGCGACACAGCCAATCCCGAGCGTTACAAAACGCTCTTCACCTCTCGAGACGCGGCACTCGCTGCCGCATTCGTAGGCCTGACGGTAGTAATGTTTCCCGCAGACCGACATTTCGCTGAGAGTCTTCAGGACGAAGATCTCCAGACGAACAAAGTGATCGACAGGGCAGCAAAAAGTGTGGAGTGGATCACAACACCGGGCGCCTTCGTCATCGGCGGCGGGCTCTACGCGGCGGGTAGAGCGACCGGCAACAAGAATTTGACCGATCTTGGATGGCACGGCACCGAAGCGGTGCTACTCTCATCGGGCGTTACGAGCTTTTTGAAAGGGGTATTCGGAAGATCGCGGCCGAACGTCACGTCCGACACCAACCCCCGCGACTTCAATTTCCTGAAAGGCTTTGGGACAGGATCGTTTGGCAACGACCCCGGGAGCGGCAACAAGCTGTCAGGCTCCGACTATCAATCGTTCCCGTCCGGGCATACGACCACCGCGTTCGCGGCGGCATCAGCCGTCACCAGCGAAATGCGCCGGATGTGGCCGAAGTCCGTGTGGTACGTCGCGCCCGCGTTGTACGGCGGAGCGACGCTGGTCGGCCTCGGGCGCATGTATCACAATCGCCATTGGGCGAGCGACGTCGTACTCGGAGCGGCAGTCGGCACCTTCAGCGGATTGAAGGTGGTGCGATATTCCCACGCGCATCCGGACAACAAACTCGACAAGTTCATTCTCGGCGCCTCCGTGATCCCCGATGGGCAGGGCGGTGGCGTGCTGGCGTTCACTCTGCCCATACCCTAAGTACGGCGTGTAACCGCCAGCCGGTACTTCCGTACGGAGTGGTATGAGGCAACAGGCACCGACTCAGGTCCCCGCTCTCTCGCCCGTGGCGCCCGTGCCAGGCGGGCTGATCGTCACGCCGGGAATGCTCACCGCGCGTGACGTCGCCGCGCTGCGGCGCAGCACTGATATCCTGTCGGAACAGTTGCAATCCACCGCGTCGAGGCGACGGTCGGTACGCGAAGCAATGCGCAGCGCGACGGGCACAGATCGGGCTGGACTCGAGCAGCGCTTAGGTGTCCTCGACGCGCGCATTCTCCGGCTGGAGAGCGAGATCGACGCCAACGGCCGCCAAATCGCTTCGGTTCCCGCGGCGATGCTTGCCAACTCCGCCGAACCGTTCGGCCTTCCAGTAAAAATCATGGATGAAATAGTCCCCATCGCTGTTGTGTTCACGCTCTTCGTGCTGTCGCCCATTGCAGTGTCCATCGCGCGCCTGTTCTGGAAGCGCGGCTCGATACCGAAGCACGCGGCGCCGTCACCGGAGAACGCGCAGCGATTGGAGCGCATGGAGCAGGCGATCGACTCCATCGCCATCGAAATGGAGCGCGTGTCGGAGGGCCAGCGATTCGTTACCCGGCTCCTCTCGGAAGCACGACCGGCTGGTGCGCTGCAGCAGGGTGGCGCGGAGCGCGTGGGAGCTCCGGCAGCAGCGCCGGCGGCGGGTCAGCGCTGATTGGAGCTCGTCAAACTTTCCAGCTGAGCGCGGTGAGCTGGACGTCCGAGAGCTCGCGCCAGTTCGGCGGAAAGTCACGCACGCGTCGCACAGCGGCTTCCGTAGCAAAGATCAACGATGTGCCGCGCCTTCGGTCGTAGTCGCTGAAGGCCTGCTCATACACCTGCCAGCGTATGCCGTCAGCGTCTACATAAATTCTCGGTCCCGCGTCGTCGCGATCCGATGGGATGTCGATCTCAGTCTCAGGCCGGTGCATACGTAGGCAATCGTGAATTGCAAAAGGGCGCGCGCCAGAAAAGGTACCGCCCGTCAGGTGCGAAACCTGTACACGAGCGGTCCATTAATCAACGCACCAAACCAAACTTTGAATCGCCCGCGGGTTTGTCTCCCCGAGCTCGGCGCGCCAATGTCCGATTTCCAAGACTACTTCTCTGGGGCCGCGGCGACCTACGCCGCACACCGGCCACGGTATCCCGCCGCACTGTCCCGATGGCTGGCGGCGGCTGCGCCGGAACGAGGCTGCGCCTGGGACTGCGGTACCGGCAACGGCCAGGCAGCCACCGCGCTGGGTGATCACTTTGCCTTCGTCGTCGCGACGGACCCGAGTACCTCACAGCTCTCGCACGCTCGGCAACACGCGCGCGTACAGTACGCCGCGATGGCCGCGGAGCAATGTGCGCTTCGCACGGGCTCGGCTCACTTGATCACGGTGGCGCAAGCGCTCCACTGGTTCGATCGCGCGCAATTTTTTCGCGCGGCCGAGCGCGTTCTCGCTCCGCGCGGTTTGATCGCCGTCTGGATGTATGGATTGCAGCAGATCACGCCCGCACTCGACGAGATTCTCCTGCGCTTCCATGAAGACGAGCTGGGTGCCTTCTGGCCGGCGGAACGAGCGCTCGTGGACGCCGGCTACGCGGATGTTCAGCTCCCCTTCCAGGAAATCCGCGCGCCCAAATTCGAAATGGC
>JANMAY010000018.1:0-2222 GCA_031360095.1 Gemmatimonadaceae bacterium | reverse complement strand
GAGCAGTCTTCGACTTGCAACCGCCGAGCAGGATCAGCGCGAGGATTCCGTGTGCGATGCGCTTGAGCATGAGCATGAGCTACCAGCCTTGAGCAATGAGAGCACGAGCTTCAGCTCGAGCCCGAGCTCGAGCTCTGTCTGCTCATGGCTCGTAGCTCATGCTCATGCGCCGCTGACAAATTACTGGATCGCGCCCTTCGCCAACATAGTAGCAAGCTGCTCCTCTCTTACCTTTGAATACTCGGCGAGACACTGCGCACGCATTGGCGCCCAGAGCGGCCCCTCCTTACCGCGGTTGCGCTGGAGACATTCCTTGTCCCGAAACTCGAGCCATGCACGCTGCGCCCGACGCACGACCTTCACCTGCGACGGCTCTTCGCCGTCGGCGCTTGCTCCCGCCTGCCGCTTCAGCTCGGCGATGAGTGCCTGGTAGTTGCGGTTGAGGCCGACGTCGGAGCTCGCGATGTGCGCCATCAGACACGCGTGTTGATCGGCGCGCGCCGGGGAGTCGCACGAGGGCGTGTTCGGCATCGCGGCAGGCGGCGAGGTCCGCATCGCGGTTGGCGGGCCATCGGGAGCTGCGGTGAGCGACGTATCCACCGCCGCCGTGCGGAGGTCCCTGCCGAGTGCGGTATCCCTGGACAGGTCCTGCTTCGCCGGGTTGTCCTTACCGCCCCCGCACGCGGCGAGTGCGAACAGCGTCACGATGACAGCAGGAGAAAAGCGTGCACTCGGCATGGTCGCATCCGGTGAGAGTGGAGGTTCCAGCATGCGATTCTCGCGCCGTGTCGGCCTTGACGCTGTGCGGGGCCGCCGCGACCTTCGCGGGGAAAGTCATCCCGTCCACCTCCCCTCGCAGGCTCCTCATGTCGAAGCTCCTCTGCCTCGCGCTCACACTGTGCGTCGCCGGCTGCTCCACGATCCGCGCGCCTCAGCCGCTGTCTGGAACGACCGATGCCATCACGCCTGAGGATCTGCGCCAGCGCCTCTATCTCATCGCCGACGACTCGATGATGGGGCGCGAGTCCGGATCGCTCGGCAACTACAAGACGGCGGACTACGTGGCGTCGGAGTTCCGGCGTCTTGGTCTGGAGCCGGCGGGAGTGAACGGGACCTACTTCCAGACAGTTCCGTTCTGGATCGCGGCGGTCGATCCGCAATCGCGACTCGTTGCTGGCGCAACGACACTGCTCGTGGGCCGAGACTTCGTACCGGCGAACCTCGCTGCGGCGCCGCGAGTGTTCGACGGCGTGCCGACGATCTACGGTGGTCCGGCCAATGACAGCACGCGCTGGATCTCAGCGGAGCAGGCCGCGGGGAGGGTTGTGGTGCTCGACCTTCCGCCTGGCACGAGCATGCGCGGACTCGCCATCGGGTCCGCACGCTGGCGCGAATCGCCGGCGCTCGCGCTCGTCGCGCTTGGCGTGGTTGGCCCCGAGTCGGTCGCTCGTCTTCGCGAAGGGCGTCCGGTACCGGATACCGTGCGTAATGCCGGCGCGACGCCGATGCTCTGGCTGACGCGCGCCGCAGCGACCAGCATTCTTGGTGGCGATCCCGCCACGCTGACTCCGGGCGCCAATGGCGCCACATTGCGCGGGCGGTTCGATATCGCGCGCACGCCGGTGCCGTATCCGGCACGAAACGTCGTCGCGATCCTGCGCGGGAGTGATCCGGCGCTGCGCGGACAGTACGTCGCACTCACGGCGCACAACGACCACGTGGGCTACGATCACTTTCCCGTGGACCACGATTCGCTTCGGGCCTTCAATCGGGTCGTGCGGCCCATGGGCGCGGACTCGCCGCTGCGACAACCAACCGCGGAGGAGTGGACGAAGATCCGCCGCATTCTCGACAGTCTGCGCCGCGTCAACGCGCCGAGGCTCGACTCCATTCGCAATGGTGCGGATGACGATGGGTCGGGTACGGTGGCACTGCTCGAGATCGCCGAAGCGATGTCGCGTGGCGGAGCGCGTCCTCGGCGTTCGATTCTCTTCGTCAATCACACCGGCGAAGAGGCCGGCCTGCTCGGTTCACGCTGGTACACCGACCACCCCACGGTGCCCACCGACTCCATCGTGGCAGACATCGATCAGGACATGATCGGACGCGCAACGGCGACCGACTTTCCGCGCGACGGCACCGGGGCGGGAAACCCCACGTATCTCGAAGTCATCGGGGCCAAGCGGTTATCGCGCGAGTTCGGTGACTCACTCGAGGCCGCG
>JANMAY010000538.1:0-15822 GCA_031360095.1 Gemmatimonadaceae bacterium | reverse complement strand
CCCGTGCAACTCGAAAATGCCGAACAGCGGGAACGGCAAGTTGGAACCCCTCCCACGGCGGAGACGGCGGAACTGCAAACGGTGGAGACGGAACCGAATGAGAACCGCTTCAACATCCAACGGATCGCTCCTCGGGTGGTTCGAATTCCAAATGGCCCGCCACACAGGTGCGACCACGCTGGCATTCATCCTTTACTTGCAACCATTGTCTGAGAGCCGGCTCAAACATTGATGGCGCGGGGTGTACCGATTCTCGCCCCGCACCCTCAAACCCGGTGAAGGATTCGTCCCTGCAACAGATCATACGAGTAAAGGAGCTGTGCGCGGATGCCGTATGCGGCGTGGCGGGGCATTGGGAGAGCTGCGGTCCACGGAGCGATCCGTTGGACGTTGGAGCAGTTCTCAGTCAGTGCCGCCCTTCCAAAAATCCGTTCGATGTTGGAGCAATCCTCAGTCAGTTCCTGCTGCTCCGTCGCTGCCCGCCGTCATCGCTTCACCCAATCCAACCATCACTCGCCGAATGTCATCCCCGTCGTATCCTCGACGCGCCAGGAACGCGTAGAGCCGGCGCCTGCGAACGATCGGCTCGAGCCTCGCGAGCGACCGCAGCTTCTTCCGCGCCGCCCGTTCGACGATCGCACTCTGATCCACCGCCTCGTCTTCGAACACGTTCGCAATTGCAGCGTCGCTGACATCTCGCGCAACGCCTTTCTTCGCGAGACCCTGTTGGACCCGTCGCCGAGAGTGATTGGCGCCGAGTAGCTTGGCGCGAGCGAATGCTTCGGCGAATGCCACGTCATCGACGAGGCCCTGCTCCTGAAGCCGCGCGATCACCCGATCGGCGACGACGCGAAGTGCGCCCTTTCTCACGAGCGCGCGCGCGAGCTCCGCAGACGCACGCGCCCGAAACGCCAGCATGTTGAGCGCGCGATCATACACGAGCAGCTCCGCCGCTTCGTCCGCGATTCGTTCCGTCTTGTCAGCGATGTCGCAACCACTCGCGAGTCCCAGACGCTCGATCGCGTCGAGACTCAACGTCGCGACACATTTTCCATCGACCACGACATCGAATCGTCCTGCACGCCGTGTGTTGGGAATGATCGCGCTGATCACAGAGCTGATCACAGACATGACGTGGAGTTCAGCACACGCAATGCGAAGCCTGATTCGACAAACTGCATGAGATGGAGCTTTCAACTCCTTCTGACGTCGCAGTTTGGCGGACAGAAAATAAGAAACCGAGGAGGCAGCTCTGTGACGGTGGGGATTCCGGGCCCCATCGATTCCAGAGAGCGCTCCTCGGCTCCTTATATCCTAACATACCACGGAAACCACCCCGCCGTTTCGCCGCAAGCGGGAGAGCCGGTGCTCGCACGAGCGATGCCATGCGGCGGCGGCCAATCCCCCGAAAAACTCGCTTACTCGGTGTCCTCCGGCTCAGGCGCCGAACCGGCCTGATCCTCCCCGATTCCCAGGACCACCTTCACCTTCTCCTCGATCTCGGCAAGAATTGCCGGGTTGTCCTTGAGGTACATCTTCGCGTTCTCGCGGCCCTGGCCGATCTTCTGGCCGTTGTAGCTGTACCAGGCTCCGGACTTTTCGATGATCCCCGACTCCGCACCAATGTCGACCAGTAGCGACGTATGGCTGATCCCCTCGGAATACATGATGTCGAATTCCGCCTGCTTGAACGGGGGCGCCACCTTGTTTTTCACGACCTTCACGCGAACGTGCGAGCCAACGACCTCTTCTTTTTCCTTCACCGGACCGATGCGCCGGATGTCGAGGCGAACCGAGGCGTAGAACTTGAGCGCCTTGCCGCCAGTGGTCGTCTCCGGGTTGCCGAACATCACGCCGATCTTCTCGCGCAGCTGATTGATGAAGATCACGATCGTCTTCGAGCGCGAGATGGCGCCCGTGAGCTTCCGAAGCGCCTGACTCATGAGCCGAGCCTGAAGACCCATGTGCGACTCACCCATGTCGCCTTCGATTTCCGCCTTGGGAACCAGCGCGGCAACCGAATCGATGACCACGATGTCCACGGCGCCGGAGCGCACAAGGATCTCGCAGATCCCGAGCGCCTGTTCACCGGTATCCGGCTGCGAGATGAGCAGGGCCTCGACGTCCACACCCAGCTTCCGTGCGTACTCCGTGTCCAGTGCGTGCTCCGCGTCGATGAAGGCGGCAACACCGCCCATCTTCTGCGCGTTGGCCACGACATGAAGACACAACGTGGTCTTTCCGCTCGATTCGGGCCCGTAGATCTCCGTCACCCGCCCCCGAGGTATTCCACCAACACCGATTGCCGCATCGAGATTGATCGCGCCAGTCGGAACCGCCTCGACGCGCACCTTCTCACGCGCATCCATGCGCATGATCGAACCCTTTCCGCAGCTCTTCTCGATCTGCGCGATGGCGAGGCTCAACGCCTTCTTCTTGTCTTCCGCAATCGTGGACACAGCCATGGTCTGCACAGCCTCTCGTTTGTCGTGGATTCCTCTGGCCCACGCGGGCATAAGCGTACCGGAAAAGCGTCCCAACCGATACCCGAATAAAATACGAACATCCAACCCCGAAATCAAGCCGAAGGGTGCGCCTCGAATGCACCGGGAACATGGCGAATGCGGACGCGCTCGCCATCCACGAGAACGCCCACCACGTCGAACCGGTAGGCCTCCTGAGCACGCCCAAATCGTGAGATCCACACCCGCGCGGAGCGGCCTAACTCCCGCTGTTTCCGCCAGTTGACCGCCTCGACTGGATCGCCGAACCGGTCTCCGCGGCGCGCCTTGACCTCCACGAACGCCACTACACCCTCCCGCTCCACCACGAGATCGATGTCCCGGTGGCCACTCCGGAAGCGACGCTGCATCACCCGCCAGCCCCGCTCCCGAAGCCACCGCTCCGCTATCCGCTCTCCCAGCTCCCCGAATGCCTGCCTGGCCGCTGACATGGGAGGCAGAATACAAAAGCGCCGGCGATCTCCATCATCGCCGGCGCGCACCCCGCATCAATCTTCCGCCACTCAGGGCTGCAACTCGGCGGAATACATTCCGGTGGACAGCGTCTGCTCGCTACGTACCACATGCGCCGAGTCCTTGCTCACCCACAGACGCTGCTCGATCGCGCCGGCTCGCACCACGACGACCCAGCACTCGACGCCGAGGCCGCCCCACTCCAGGCGATCCTCGCGCGCGACCTCGATCACGGCCGGCTCCATCCGAGGAGCATTTCCTTCGACCAGCATCAGCGCGGCTGCAGCGCGGAAACCCACACGCAGCGGGAACAGCTCGATGAGCTTTTCCATCATTCCAGCGCTGAGAAGCGCACCCATTGGAATTGCGACGGCGAAGGAGGCGCGGCCTTGATAGCTCTGCACCGCACCAAAGATGGAATCCGCGGTGAACGAGGCTCCCAGCTGCCCACTTCCGATTGTCGCCACCCAACGCTCGGGAGAGAGATCACTCTGCCTGAGGAGGACGGAGTCCGTCGTGATCACGGCGGTGCCGGTGCGCGACTCTGCGATGAGCCATGCCGGTGTTCCCCCAACAACTACGTCGGACACGGCAACCGTACGCGTGCCGAGGGACGCGATCTGTCCGTCCGGCCTGTGAAGTGAGAGTGTGTAGGTCAACGTCCCGGGCCTGAGCAGCGCGCCTTGGGGACGCTCCCATACCGGAATCGAATCCGTCATCACGGGCGCCGCCACGACGACAGCGGGTGTGGTGGGGAGCGAAACGGGGACCTGCGCTCGCGCAATCGCTGTGGTCGCGAGCAGCGCGCCAATCGAAAGACGAAGCCGCATCTACTCGCGCGGTCCGCAGATTCGGTCGAGATCCTCGAGTCCTACGCGCACCTCGCGTCCCTTGGGCCCACTCTTTGGATCGAGCACCCCCGCATCGGCGAGTTGGTCGATCACCCGAGCCGCACGCCCGTACCCAATGCCGAGTCGTCGTTGAAGTAGCGACGTCGATCCACTCTGGTTTTGAATGCAGAGCTCCGCCGCCTCGCGAAACAACGGATCGCGCGCGCCTTCCTCCGCTGCCCCTCCACCGAAGTCGCCCTCTGCGGCCGCGCGCGCCTCTGCCTCACGTGTGCGCACCGTCTCCAAAATGTCTGGCTCGTCCGGCGTCATCTCGGCTTCCACGCGCATGCCCGCTTCCAACAGCGCCGCTCGGCGGCGGTCGCGCTGTGCTTCGTACCAGCCCATCAGCTTCTCGGTCTCCTCGCTCGATAGATACGCGCCTTGCAGCCGAGCCGGCTCGCTCTTGCCCGGGGGGATGAACAGCATGTCGCCATTGCCGAGCAACATCTCCGCACCGCCGCCGTCGATGATCGTTCTGCTGTCGATTTGGCTGGCGACGCGAAACGCGATGCGACTGGGAAAGTTTGCCTTGATCAATCCTGTGATCACGTTCACCGAGGGACGCTGCGTCGCGAGGATGAGGTGAATGCCGATGGCGCGTGCCTTTTGCGCCAGCATGGCGATGGGGGTCTCGACCTCGCCCTGCACCGTCATCATGAGATCCGCCATCTCGTCGATGATCACGACGATGTAGGGCAGGATGTCTCCGCGATAAACGTTGTCCTCGAACGCTACCTCGGGACGGCGCGGGAGCTTGAGCGGCGTGTGCTCCTCCACGCGCTTGTTGAAATCCTGCACGTTGCGACAGCCGTTGGCCGCCAGCAGCTCATAGCGCTCCTGCATCTCCATCACCGCCCACTTGAGCACGGCCGCGGCATCACGATTGTCGGTGATGACCTTGTGCCGCATGTGCGGAAGTGTGTTGTACACCGACAGCTCGACCATCTTGGGGTCGACCATCAGGAAGCGCAGCTTCCGCGGCGGATGCCGGTAGATGAGGCTCGTGATGATGGTGTTGACGCACACCGACTTTCCCGAGCCCGTGGAGCCGGCGATCAGCAAGTGGGGCATCTTGGCCAGATCGGCGATCACCGGCTTGCCTTCGAGATCCTTGCCGAGCACGATGGGCAGGCCCGCGCGTGCGCCCTTGAAATCGGCGTGCTCCACCAACTCACGGAAGCCAACCATCTCCGGTGTGGGATTAGGTACTTCCACGCCCACCGCGCCGCGCCCTGGAATGGGCGCCACGATGCGGATGGATGCCGCTCGCATCGCCAGCGCCAGGTCGTTCGAGAGCGTGGCGAACTGGCGAACCTTCACCCCCGAGGCGGGCTCGATCTCATACTGGGTGACAGTGGGTCCTGTCGTTCGGTTGACGAGCTTTCCCTCGACCTTGAACGTGCGCAGGGCGTCCATGAGCTTCGCGCCCATGGCGTCGAGCTCTCGTTTGCCCGCCTCCGCGTTGAGTGCCGGAACGTAGTTGAGCAGGTCGGTGGGGGGACACTCGTCGGAGCGCGGGTCGGGAAGCTCCGTCGCGTCGATGGCCGCGGCGATCTGTTCTTCGCGGCCGGATTTGGCAGATTCGTCGCCCTTCTTTTTTTTGCCGCGCCGTTTCGACGCTTCTTCGATCGCGGCGTCCTCCTTGGCGTCGGCGTCGGCGGACGACGCGGCCTGCATTGCCGTGAGCGGATCGATCGCGGCGAACTCCTCGGGCGGGGGCTCGAGCGCGACAGCCACGTTCTTCTGTGTGTCTTTCTTTTTTCGCCGGTTCGGCGGAGCGTAGGGTTCCTCTTCGGCGGTGGCGGCGGCCTCCGCGACCGGCACTGGTCCCGGGTCCGACCGGCCAACGAGCATGCGGATGGGATTCCAGCGCAGAGTGGCCGCGGTGAGCGCACTGGCCGCGAGGGCAAGCGCGACCCAAGCACCGAAACCGCCCAGCCATTGGCGCCAGTAGAACGCGATGAACCCGCCCCACAGCCCTGCACCCGACGGATAGTCACCGACTGGCGCATTCGTCGCGACGCCAACGGCAATCGGAAGAATGGCGACGACGCCCGCGAAGAAAATCATCCACGAGCGGTCGGTCTCTGATTCGAGGCGGCCGAACAACCGCAGCGCGTGCACCGCGGGAATGGCGGGGGTCAGCAGCGCCGCCGGCCAACCGACGAACGTGACGAGCGGCCGCGCGAGCCAGTAGCCGATCCACCCGACGTTGCCGCGGACGTCGATGCCGGAGCGTAGCTGCGCCAAGCCGAACGCCGCGAGGGCGCCGCCGAGGAAGATCGCGAAGAGAAGGAGGGCGATGCCGGTGAGCTCTCGCCTGATGCTTGTACTACCCACGGGGGTTACCGCTCGCGCTCGGGCCCCAGCTTGGTGATCTGGCGGTCTTGGTAAACCGGGATGACGGAGTACGCATCGACCGCTGCGCACGCCGTGAGGTCGTCCCCGAATCCCGCGGCGGCCAGGGCCCGGCCATGCGCCGCGGTATTGAAGAGCCGCATCAGGTTCTCGCCGTACTTCCTGTCGATGAGCGACGCAGCGAGTGCCGCGTCGTTCACATCCATTCCGCTGAGCCGTTTGGAGATGTGGTGCACGTAGCGCCCCGCGCAGGCCGCGTCCTCCAATGCGAACTGTCGGTCCTGTCCGGCGCAGACGATCGTAATGTCCGCTCCCCCGCGCAGCGCGGTGCGCAGCATCGTGCTCACCGCTGTGAGGTTGACGTACGACGCCACTACGACGTCACGCGCACCCTGCACCGCGAGGAGAGCTTTCGTGCCGTTCGTCGTCGTGAGGAGAACGGTCTGACCCTCGACGGCCTCGCGCGTGTGCTCGAGCGGCGAGTTTCCCAGATCGAATCCTTCCATCTTGAGCATGCGACGCTCGCCCGCCAGCCGGAATGCGCCGCGCTCGAGCTGCTTGGAGCGTGTCACGACCTCTTCCGAATTGTCGAACGGGATGACGGCGCGCGCACCGTTGGCCAAGGCGACGGCGATCGTCGTCGACATCCGTAACACGTCGATGACCGCGACCACGCGGCCCTGCACATCCTGAGGGGAGAGCTGCTGCACACCGAACACCACGTCGATGCGCATCTCAGCCCGGCTCCTTCATCAAGTCGGGTTCCCGCTCCAGGAATTTCGTGTCCACATCACCGCTCTTGAATCGTGGATTCTGCATGACCCGGGCGAGAAACGGAATCGTGGTGGTCGGCCCCTCGATGATGAACGTTTCGAGGGCGAGCTGCATTTTGGCAATCGCCTCGGGGCGATCGCGCCCCTGACAGATGACTTTCGCGATCATCGAATCGTAGAACGGTGGCACGGTATAGCCCGCGTACACGTGCGTATCGAGGCGCACGCCGTTGCCGCCGGGCGGGTGGAACGTGACGATTTTGCCCGGCGACGGCTGAAAGTTGCGGTTCGGATCCTCCGCGTTCACGCGACACTCGATCACGTGCCCGCGGAGCGGCGGCATCTCCCGGATGCTGAGCGGTTCGCCGGCGGCCACGCGGATCTGCTCCTTCACGAGATCGATGCCGGTAATCATTTCCGTGACCGGATGCTCGACCTGGATGCGCGTGTTCATCTCCATGAAGTAGAACGAGCCGTCTTCGTCGAGCAGCATCTCGATCGTTCCCGCACCGACGTACTCGATCGCCTTCGCGCCCGCGACCGCCGCATCGCCCATCTTCTTCCGAAGCGCGGGCGTGACCGCGGGACTTGGCGCCTCCTCGATGAGCTTCTGGTGCCGCCGCTGCACGGAGCAGTCGCGCTCACCGAGGTGGATCACATGGCCGAACTTGTCGCCCATGATCTGGAACTCGATGTGCCGCGGTCGCATCAGATACTTCTCGACGTACACGTCGCCGTTGCCGAATGCGGACAGCGCTTCGCTGCGCGCGAGTTGAAACGACCGCTCGAACTCGTCGGCGTCCTTTGCGACGCGCATCCCCTTGCCGCCGCCGCCGGCAGCCGCCTTGATGATCACGGGAAATCCGATCTGCTTCGCGAAGGTCAACGCCTCGTCGACGTCCTCCACGGGCCCGGGTGTGCCCGGAATGATCGGTACTCCAACCGCCGTCATCGCTTTGCGCGCCGCGGCCTTGTCGCCCATGACGCGAATCTGCTCGGCCGTCGGGCCGATGAACGCGATGTTGCTTGCCGTGACGATCTCCGCGAACTCTGCGTTCTCCGCAAGAAATCCGTACCCGGGATGAATCGCGTCCGCACCGGTGATCTCGGCGGCGGCGATCAGGCGGGGAATGCGCAGGTACGAATCGCGCGCTGGCGCGGGGCCAATGCACACGTCGTCGTCGGCAAAGCGGACGTGCAGCGATTCGCGATCCGCCTCCGAATACACCGCCACCGTTTGAATGCCGAGCTCTCGGCAGGCGCGGATGACACGCAACGCGATTTCGCCGCGATTGGCGATGAGCACTTTCTTGAACATGTGTGCTCGGATCAGCCTTTCGGCTCGCCCGGGGTCTCGAATCCTGACCAGCTCGTATCGCTCGTCCCTGCCACGCCCTGTACGCGCAGTGCAAATTCGCTTGGGCTCGTCGCGTAGAACACGGCGCTCTCGTACGAGATGATGCCCTGCGAGTACCACTGCATCAGCGACTGGTCGAAGCTCTGCATCCCGTACTGCACGGTTCCTTCCTTGATCAGATCGGGGATGTTCAGCGTCTTGTCCATGTCGCGAATCTGATCGCGAACGGTCTGCGTGTTGATCAACACCTCGCACGCCGGAATGCGACCCGGCTTGTCGGCACGCGGCACGAGACGCATCGACACGACGGCCTGCAGGGCACTGGCCAGCGAGAACCGCACCTCCGACTGCTGATGCGGCGGATAGAACGACAACACGCGGTTGATCGTCTGCGTCGCGTCCGTGGTGTGCAGCGTGCTGAACACCAAGTGCCCCGTGTCTGCCGCCTTGAGGGCAGTGTCGAGGGTCTCGAGATCGCGAATCTCACCGATGAGGATGACGTCGGGATCCTGACGCAGCACACGTCGCAGCGCCTGCGCAAACGTGGCCGTATCGGTGCCAACCTCACGCTGATTGATGTGACAGTTGATGTCACGGTGCAGGAACTCGATGGGATCCTCGATCGT
Source organism: Gemmatimonadaceae bacterium (assembly GCA_031360095.1). Classification (GTDB taxonomy): domain Bacteria; phylum Gemmatimonadota; class Gemmatimonadetes; order Gemmatimonadales; family Gemmatimonadaceae; genus AG11. Next base: position 6,843 of record JANMAY010000538.1, on the reverse strand, counting down.
GATCACATTCGCATGGCGATGCTCGTTCAGATGCTGCAGCATGGCCGCGAGCGCCGTGCTTTTTCCCGAGCCCGTGATTCCCGTCACGAGCACGAGTCCGCGCGGCTTGAGTGCGATCTCCTCCAGCACTTTGGGAAGATTCAGCTCGTCGAGCGTGCGTGCCTGATACGGGATGGCGCGCATGGCGTAGCAGAGCGAGCCGCGCTGCTGGTACACGTTGCACCGGAAGCGTCCGATCCCCGGCACGCCGATGGCGAAGTCGCACTCCTTGTTGTCCGTGAACTCCTTCACCTGCCGCGGCGTCATCAGTTGTTCCGCCAGCCCTTTGAGATCTTCGGGGCGCAGGGGGGGCATGTCGAGCGGCGTCAGCTCGCCGTGCAGCCGCAGGGTGGGAGGACGTCCCACCTTGAGGTGCAGGTCCGACGCGCCGCGCTGCACGAGCCCCTGGAGCACCTGCTTGAAGTTGAACACGCTCGCCGGCATCTCGCGGCTCGCGCGCGGCGGTGGGGGCCCGGCCGGCACGGAAGCGGGCGTGGGATTTGGCTCAGCCATGGGCGTCGATCCGGAACAGGGTCTGTCCGTATTCCACCGGCTGGGCATCGGCGGCGAGCATCTCCGTCACGACTCCAGCGACCTCGCTCTCGATCTCGTTCATGATCTTCATCGCTTCGATGATGCAGAGCGTCTGCCCCTTCGCCACACGCGAGCCCACGACGACGTACGGTTTGGCGCCAGGCTCGGGCGCTCCATAGTAGGTGCCGACCATCGGGGACTTGACCTCGATGCCGGCGACGCTCTTGGCCTCCGGCTTCGCGGGCTCCTCGATCGCGGGCACGCCGTCGGAGGGGGTCGCGCGACCGGCGATCAGCGCCGGCGCCAGCATGGGAGCCAGCATCGCCTGCGGGGCAACCTGCACGCCCCGGCCGGTCGGGCTCTTCGAGATGCGAATCTTCATGCCCTTGTCCGACGAGATCTCGATGGAGTCCACCGTCGACTCGTCGAGGATGTCGATCAGCTTCTTTACGTATCGTAAGTCGATCATAGGTCCATGGTTTGGTCGCGCCGAGCGCTCGTCCGCGGCGCTCACCCGAGCTCCATGAGCTCGCGGGGAAACTGCGTCAATATCTGGGGGCCCATCGCCCCGAGCACCACATCATCCTCGATGCGAACTCCACCCCACCCCGGCCGATAGACGCCCGGCTCGATCGTCACGATGGCACCCTCCGGAAGCGCTCCCTCCGCCGTGCGCGCCAAGCGCGGCGCCTCGTGGACCTCCAGCCCAATGCCGTGGCCCAGACTGTGGCCGAACAGGTCCCCATAGCCGGCCCGCTCAATGTACTGTCGGGCAATCGCGTCGGCATCCCGTCCCGTCATCCCCGCCCGGATGCCGGTTGAGGCCCGCTCGTTCGCCGAGCGCACCACCTCGTAGACACGGCGCTGCTCGTCAGTCGCCTTGCCGACCACGACCGTGCGTGTCACATCCGAGCAGTAGCCGCCGACTTCGGCGCCAAAATCCATCAGGAGAAAATCGCCGTCCTCGATGGCACGGGTCGAGGAGCGCGCGTGGGGGAGCGCGGAGCGCGGACCGCTGGCCACAATCGACGGAAAGGGGAACCCCTCGCTTCCCTCGTCGCGCAATGCTTTCTCGAGCAGCCCCGCGACTTCGAGCTCGGTGAGTCCGGTGTGCACCGCAGGCAGGGTGCGCGCGAGCGCTCGAGTGGCTACGCCGGCCGCCGCCTGGACCAGGGCAATCTCGCCCGTGTCCTTTCGCTCGCGCAGCGTCTCGACGAGATCCAAGGTAGGACGCCATTGCCAGCGCGACCCCGCTTCCACGAGTCGCTGAAAATCCCGATGTGGAATGTGCGCCGTCTCGAAGCCAAGCACCTTGATCGACGGCAGGGAGGCGAGCTGTTGCCACAGCCCCGTCCACAGGCTCGACGCTTCGATGACGATGCGCGCGAGATCACCCACTTCGTCTGCAACCTGGGTCTGATACCGAAAGTCGGTGATCAGCAGCACGTCGCGTGGCGTCACGACGAGCAGCGCGCTCGAGCCGGAGAATCCCGTGAGGTACCGGATATTGGGGAGGCCAGTGAGCAGCAGGCCGTCAAGGTGTGCGGCGGTGAGCCCATCGACCAGCGCAGCGATGCGGCGTGGCCGCGAATCGATCACGCCCCGGAGCCTCGGCCGCGCAGCAGCGCGACGAGACCGCGCAGCGCCAACTCGTATCCCTGTGTGCCGAGGCCAACGATCAGCCCGACGGCAGCGGGGGCGAGCATGGATCGCTGCCGTTCCAGCTCGCGCGCATACACGTTCGAGACGTGCACCTCTACGAACGGAACTTCGACCGCCATGAGCGCGTCGCGCAGGGCGAGGCTCGAGTGCGTGTAGGCTCCCGCGTTCACGATGGCGCCCTGAATGCGGCCGCGGTACCCCTGCACGTGATCGACGAGCGCACCTTCGTGATTGTCCTGCGCGCACTCTACCTCGACTCCGAGCTCGCGCGCCACGTCAGCCAGGCGCGCCTCCACCTCGGCGAGCGTCGTGCGCCCGTACACCTGCGGCTCGCGAACACCGAGCAAATTGAGGTTCGGGCCGTTGAGAACGGCGATCCTCACCGTGGCTTCAATCCCTGCAGCCAGGAATTGAACTGTTCGATGTCGTCGGCGCTGCGCTCCGCCGGATGACCCGGCTGGATGATCTCGTGCGACGCGCGTGGCGTCGCGCTGGCGCGCTCACCGGCAGTGGTCGCGGCGCCTTCCGAGAAAAACTGGTCGAACGAAAAACTCTGCGACGACCGTGACGGACGACTCGGACCATCGCGGAAGACGCTGTCGAGTGAGAGCTCCTCACTGGCGGCGCGCGCCGGCCGCCCCGAGATGACCGGAGCATCGGGCTCACTACCACCGAACGCCTGCGCCAGCGCAGCCGCGGCGGAGTCTTCCGTTTTGGTGGCGGGCCGGTTGCCGAATAGCGCGTCGATGGAACCGGGGGGCGTATGCATTGCGGCAGCGCGCTCGATTGCCGGTGCCACGGCCGAGGAGCCCGACGCCGTCGAGGCACCGAAGTCCGGAGCACCGAGCGGATCTGTTTCACGCTCGACCTCGAGCTCGTGAATCATCACCGACTCCTCACCGTCCGAGGCCCCGGCGCTCAGCTCCGTCTCACGTTCGACGGTCAACGCGCTCGCCGGCTCGACTTCCTCGGCGAAGTCGTCGTTGGACGGCGGTTCGGCCGCGGCCGCCCGCGTTCCCGGGCGGCGAGACGCAAGACGGGCGAAGAATTCCCGCACGTTGGGCTTCCCATCGTCGCTTACGTCAACACGCTGAAGCGCATCGAGCCGTGCGCGGAGCCGGGCATCACCCGGATTGGCCGCTGCAAGCTGCTCGTATACCGACTGCGCCTTGCCTTTCAGTCCTTGCGCCAGATAGAGCTCCGCCATCGTCTCGGTCACGAACGGCTGCGGCGCCGGCGCGCGCTCTTCCGCCGCCGCTGTGGCCAGCGGTGCCGTGTCGGCATCCGTCAACTCGGCTTCCGCTGCAATCACGGCAGGGGGAAGCTCTTCGGGAATGGTGTCGTGCTCCTCGACGCCCGGCATCTCGAGGTCGAACCCCGATTCCGAATCGTCCGCGTGACTTTCGGACGCGTGCACCGACTCGGCGAGTGGATCGCCTTGCGGAGGAAGGACGAAGCCGTCGTCGACATCGAGCTGTGGAAAAGACGACGGCTCGGCATCTTCGAGCGCATCGTCGTCCAATGCATGTGCGGACGCGCCGCTTCCCTCGAGTCCCGCGAGCGACGGCACAGGCAGGCTTGGCACGCTGAACGACGGGACGCCGGATTCCAGTGTGTCGTCGAGATCGTCCGCTTCGGCAACTGCTTCCTCGGGCGGCATGAACTCCGTGGGTTCCAGCCCCTCTGCCCGACCCGACGCATGCTCCGTCTCGCTGCCGCTCGCGTCGTGATGCGATTCCAGGCCAGCCAGGGAGAAACCGTCGAGCAAGTCGTGCGCATCGGCCGGATCTGCGTGACGTGGCGATGGGAGCGGCGGCGGTATCACCGGGACGCCCAGTGGGCTGGTGCGGTCGTGCGCCATGTCGAAATGCGGCGTGACCTGCGGAATTTCGGTTGTTCGCACGTCGGACAGCCAGCGGGGCTCTTCCACTGGCTTTACGGCTGCGACGATCTGCGTGGCGACATCGCTCTGATCGTCGGCCCGCGCCGGTGCAGTCGACGCGGCGGTTGCGCCGCCGACCGTCGAATCGCCGTCGAGCGACGCGATGAGGCCCTGGATCTCATCGTTGCGTGGATCGGCGTCGAGCACCCGGACGTACCACATTCGCGCCGACGTGAGGTCGTCCTCACCGCGGGCAATATCGCCGAGATGGCGCAGCGCGATGAGGTTTTCCGGGTCGAGGCCAAGTGCCGTTTCGAAGACCCCGCGCGACTCCGGCAGTCGGCCTGCCTCGTACAGCGCCTGCCCGTACACAATGTGCCCGCTCATGTGGCCGGGCTGCTGGGGAAGGAACTCCTCGCAGATGAGGATGGCCTGCTCGATGTCACCCGCCTTTCGAAACTCGTTGGCGAGAGGGGCGAAATATCGCCTTGGATTCTCGTCGAATTTCTTCTTCAACTCGTCGGTGCGGGCGGTGCTGGCCATCAAAGCCTCAGGAGGGCGCGCAGGCGGGTGGGAGGGGACGGCTCAAGATATCCCAGGCGAGGGACAAGTCAATCAGAAGTGCATCCCTCACTTGATTTTAGCCCCTGTCGTCGGGTAATTTTCGCTGCTTACCCCTCCCGTTTTCCAGTAGCTCTTAGGAGTTCTGCCCGTGCTCCAAACAATGCGGAGCTCCGCCAAATTCGTGTTCTGGATTTTGGCGGTCGCGTTCATTGGCGGTTTCTTGCTCGTCGAAACATCTGGTCTGCTCGGCAGCAGCCCCGTCACGCCGACCACAGCCGTTGCAACGGTCAACGGTCGGGACATTCTCTACACGGATTGGCAGCGCCGCTCGCAGCAGCTGATGCAGCAGGAGCAGCAAGCCGGCCGGACGCTCAGCCAGGATGAGCTACGGCGCGTCGAGAATCAGGCCTTCGACGAGATGGTCTCGGAGGTCCTGCTCGAGCAGGAATACAAGAAGCGCGGCATCCAGGTGACCGAAGAAGAGCTGCGCGACTACGCGCGCTTTGCGCCCCCGCAGTGGGTGCAGCGCTCACCGGACCTGCAGACCGATGGCCGATTCGACCAGGCCAAATATCAGCGGCTCCTGGGAAGCGCACAGGCTCGGCAGTCAGGCCTGCTGGTCGCACTGGAGCAGTATTTCCGGACGGAGATCCCCAAAGAGAAGCTCTTCGAGCAAGTCACCAGTGGACTTTACGTCACCGACGACGAGCTCTGGCAGGCCTGGCGTGACGCCAACGACAGCGCATCGATCAGCTTCGTGGCATTCCGTCCGACGCCAAGCGAAGCAGACAAGAAGATCGATGATGGCGAGCTGAAGGCCTTTTACGAGGCACACAAGAAGGAGTTCGAGCGTCCTGGCCGCGCCGTGTTGAGCGTGATGGCGATTGCGCGCGTGGTGTCCGCCGCTGACAGCGCGGCCGCACGTGCGAAAATCACGCAGCTTCGCACCGAGATTTCCGGCGGGGCAAAGTTCGATGACGTGGCACGGCGCGAATCGCACGACAGTGTGTCCGGCGCCCAAGGCGGCGATCTTGGCAAGGGCGTGCGTGGCCGCTTCGTTCCAGAGTTCGAGAAGGCCATTTACGACTTGAAGACCGGCGAGCTGTCGCAGCCGATCCAGACGCAGTTCGGATACCATCTCGTCAAACTGGATTCTCGCGCCGGCGATACGCTCGCACTGCGACACATCCTGATTCGCATCCAGCCCAGCGACTCGTCGGTCGCCAAGGTGGATCGCGAGGCGGACCAGCTGGCGAAGCTGGTGGCGGGTGCCGAGCAGCCACACAAGTTCGACGATGCCGCGAAGTCGCTGGGGCTCAAGCCCTTCGTTGTCGAAGCCCACGAAAACGAGCCGGCGCAGGCGAACGGCAAGCTGATCCCGAGCGTGAGCGCGTGGGCCTTCGGCGGGGCGAAGCTGGGCGAAACCAGTGATCTTTTCGATGCGGAGGACGGCTATTACGTCGCGCGGTTGGACAGTCTTGCAGACGCAGGCAAGACCTTCGACGCCGTGAAGACCGCGGTGCGAGATCGCGTCGCGCACGATCGCGCGGTCGAGCGGGCGATCCCGGCGGCGCAGAGCTTCGCGCAGGCGGCGAAGTCGTCGTCGCTCGAATCTGCAGCGCTGGCCTCCAAGCTCGAGGTGAAGAAGACGGGCATGGTGACACGCGGCGGCGCCGCGCGGGAATTGGGAAGCTTCGGCGAAGCGGTTGGTGCCGCATTCGTCGCGCCCCTCAACACGGTGGCCGGACCAATTCGGCAGTCCGACGGTGTGTTCGTCTTCCGCACCGACGCTCGCAAGGCGAGCGACAAGGATGCCTTCGACAAGCAGAAGAAGGAGCTGCGCGGACGACGTCTGCAGCAGCTGCGGACGCAGCGCCTCCAGATGTACCTCGCCGACCTGCGCAAAACCGCGTCGTTGTCGGATCGGCGCAAGGAGCTGAATGCGCAGTTGCGGCGGCAGAGCGCGGGGACATAACTGACAACGGTAGGACCGTTGGTCCTACCGTCAGTTCAGATCAGCCGCTTCGGCTCCGGCCGCGCCTCTTCGGTTGTTTCGCGCTGCGCCAGTGGATCGCCGGCCGGTAAACGCGACTCGACGCGCGGCTCGGGCTCGGTGATCGAACGTTCCACATCATTCACGTTCTTCTTGAACTCGCGAATGC
>JANMAY010000540.1:0-5182 GCA_031360095.1 Gemmatimonadaceae bacterium | reverse complement strand
CCCGGACTCGGTTTTCTCTACAACGACAAGCTGAACTCGTATGGCAGCGACGTCGACGAGTACGGCGCGCGGCTACCAAACGCGCGGCATGGCAGCACGCTTGCGCCGACGATCGTGTTTCGCGGCGCGGGTTTAGCGCGCCGTCCGGTGCTTGCGGCGGCGGCGGCCGGCAATGCATGGATCACGTCGGCGGTGTATTCCGCCGTGACTGGCGTGTTGGACCAGAATCTCGATGCGCAGCGCGCCATCGAGCTGCCGCGGTTTCTCGTTGGGCAGGAGCGCGTCGACGCACGCAACGAGTATGTCGTCCAGATCGAGGATGGCTTTTCTCCGTCGGTGATAAGAGAGTTGACGGCGCTTGGGCATTCCTTCCAGCGCATTTCACTTCCGGGCGAGCTCCGGATGGGCTACGCGGCGGTGATCACGTTTGGTGACCGTGTAGTGACAGCGGGTGCGGATCCACGTCGCGCAGGAAGCGCGGGCGCGATCGGTTGTGCAGGCGATAAGAGTGCGGGCTGTTGACGACACTCGCGCTCACGCTTCTCGCGCTCATCGCCTTCGCCGCCAATTCGCTCCTGACGAGGTTCGCGTTGGGAGCGCGGCACATCGACGCAGCGTCGTTCACCTCGATCCGACTGGCGTCCGGCGCCGTCGTCTTGTCGCTGCTCGTTCGTGCACACGCGGGTCGCTGGACGCCGCTGCGTGGGCGCAGCGTGCTTGGACCGCTCGCACTCTTCGCCTACGCAGCACCGTTCTCGTTCGCGTATCTCCGTATCGGTGCCGCGGTCGGCGCGCTGGTGCTCTTCGGCGTGGTGCAGCTGACGATGATCGGATACGGCCTGTACCACGGCGAGCGCCCGTCGGCGCTCACGTGGGCGGGCCTCGCGCTCGCGGCCACTGGCATGGCGACACTCACCATTCCATCCGCGACGCAGCCAGATCCGCTGGGCCTTTTCCTCATGGTCATCGCCGGAGTCGCGTGGGGCGTTTACTCGCTCGCTGGCCGAATGGCGCCCGACCCGCTCGCTGCGAACGCGCGCAGCTTTCTGTGGAGCGCACCGTTGGCAATCTTGATCAGCCTCGCCGCGCCAGCGTCGGTCGTGGCGAGCAGTCGTGGGATCGCGCTCGCGGTGGTCTCCGGCGGCGTGACGTCCGGACTGGGCTACGCCATTTGGTACCGCGCCCTGCCCCGCTTGTCGGTGACACAGGCGGCCGTCGCACAGCTCAGCGTGCCAGTGATCGCCGCACTCGGCGCGGCAGTCATTCTTCACGAAACGATTACCGGTCGACTGCTGTTTGCCGGCACGGCGGTGCTGAGTGGGGTGGGTCTCGTTTTCTCAGCGCGCGCGCGCAACGCGAGGCCGCGCTAAACGCTCCGCCTTCTCCCTCGGAGCGCGCCGCTAGCGCAGCATCACGCCAAGCGCCATGGCGGTGAGACGATCGAACGTGGCGGCGGGATTGACCGGCCGCACGATCTTCTGGCGCAGCGCCATGCGCCTGCGTCGCCGCGATGGAGCGGGCATGTCGGGAAACAGGTAGCTCGCCACGTAGGCGAGCGCCGCGTCGACGAGGATGACGCCAGCGCGCGAGTCTTTGGTCTCCTCGCGCAATACCGCGTAGCACGCGCCGAGGGCGCCGGCGAGGGCGAGCTGGCCGACGACACCGGCGGCGATCTTACGACCGCCGGTGACCTTCACGCCAACGCGACGCAACCCGCGGCCGCTGACATCGTCCCATCCGGCGCGATGCTTCGCTGTGCCCACGATGCGAGTGAGCACTTCCCGTTCGGCCAATGTGACCAGCGCTCCGCCCACGACTCCTGCCGCTGCGCCACGGAGCGCAAGGTCGAAGGTGTTTCGCTTTCGCTGCTTTGCCGTGTTCGTCATGGTGTGGTGTCGAGCGCAGAATCCGCGCCACGGTCTGGCGATAGAGGAGCCGATGCGTTTGGAGTGGACCTTCACGCCCGCAGGTCGCACATTATCGCCAGCCCGATTTCGCGGGCTTCCGATTTGAGGAAGGCATGGACGCAGTCGCTGAACTGAACGCTGCGCTGAGCGATCGCTATCACGTGGAGCGAGAGATCGGCCGCGGTGGTATGGCCACGGTCTACCTTGCGCGCGATATCCGGCACGATCGGCGCGTTGCGCTCAAGGTGCTGAACGCGGAGCTCGGCGCGGTGCTCGGCGTCGAGCGGTTTCTCGCCGAAATAAAGGTGACGGCGAATCTGCAGCATCCGAATCTGCTGCCGCTGTTCGATTCGGGGCAGGCCGCACCGGCCAACGGCCAACCCGGGCCGGGATTGTTGTTCTACGTGATGCCGTTCGTGGAAGGGGAGTCGCTTCGCGCACGGCTGAATCGCGAAAAGCAGCTTCCAGTCGACGAGGCGCTGCGCATCGCGACCGCGATCGCGAGCGCGCTTGGATACGCGCATCGGCACGGCGTCATTCACCGCGACCTCAAGCCGGAAAACATTCTCCTGAGTGAAGGGCAGCCGCTCATTGCGGATTTCGGTATTGCCCTCGCCGTGTCGAATGCGGGCGGGAGTCGCATCACGAAGACGGGACTGTCGCTCGGCACTCCGCAGTACATGTCCCCCGAGCAGGCCACCGGTGACCGCGCGATCGACGGACGTAGCGACATCTATTCGCTCGCGGCGCTCACCTACGAGATGCTCACCGGCGAGCCGCCGCACACGGGAAGCACGTCGCAGGCGATCGTCGCGCGTCTGCTCACCGAGCAACCACGGAGCGTTCGTGCGCAGCGGCCTACGGTGGCTGAGCATGTGGACGAGGCGCTGGCGCGTGCGTTGGAGAAGTTGCCCGCCGACCGCTTTCCGACGGCCGAACAGTTCGCCGAAGCCCTGCACGGGCATTCGACGTTCGCGTCTTCCGTGCGCGTGGCCCAGACGCGTGGCCCGCGCACGTGGCGTGCTCGGCTCCTGGATCCGGTGGTGCTCACGCTCGCCGCCGTGGCGATCGCGGCGTCGCTGTTTGCGGTGCGCGGCGGATTGTCACCGCAGTCCATTCCCGAACGAGTGGTGCGATATCCGCTCAACCTTCCCCCCGGAATCCGGATCGATGACTACGGACTCGCGGGCACTACCATCGCCGTCTCGCCAGATGGCGCGATGATCGTCTTCATTGGAAGCGAGGGCGGGAATCGACGTCTTTTTATGCGCGCGCTGGATGACATCACTGCACGCGCGCTGCCCGGCACCGATGGGGCGATGCACCCCTTCTTTTCTCCGGACGGCAAGTGGGTGGGATTCTGGGCAGACGACAAGCTCAAGAAAGTCCCCATGATCGGGGGTGCAGCGGTGTTGATCGCCGACTGTCCGACGATCATTGGCGCCACGTGGAGTCCATCCGGGGAGATCGTGGCATCCGTGTCGAACGCGCTCTTCGCGGTGCGCGATGGCGGCGGTCTGCTGCGGCGCGTCACGAAGGCAGATTCATCGCCGCAGCTGCTTCCGATGGCGCTTCCTGACGGAGATCATGTTCTCTTTTCGCATTGGGCGGGAGGCGGCGCCAGCTCCGCGAAAATCGCCGTGGCGTCGCTTTCGTCCGGCGCGATCACGGATTTTGAGTTGCCCGGCACAAACCCCATGCGAATGGTTGGGGATCTGCTCATCTATTCGTCACTGGGCGCGGGACTGCTTGCGGTGCCCTTCGATGCGAAACGCCTGCGAGTGGGGGGTACTCCAACGGTCGTCGTTCCCGATGTGGTGCTGGGATCGAACGGTGGAGCGAAGGCTGGTATATCTGCAACCGGAACGCTCGTTTACAAGAGCGGCTCCACCTTGTCGCAGGTCGTAGCGGTGGGAGCCGATGGCAAGATGCGCGTGCTGTACAACAAGGAGGGGTCATTCGGATTTCCGCGGCTCTCTCCCGACGGAACACAGTTGGCGTTGACGGTGGCTGGGGGAGGACGCAGCGATATCTGGGTGGTGGATATCGCGTCGGGAGCAGAAATTCGATTAACGTCGGAAGGAAAGATCAACGACCGTCCGGAATGGACGCCAGACGGCACACGCGTGCTGTATCGCAGCGATCGCGCGGCTCGCAGCGCCCTGTGGTGGCGGCCCGTTGATCAGAGTGAGCGTGCCTCTCCGCTGCTGGTCTCGGATAAAGCGAACTATTACGAGGGCGTGCTCACACCGGATGGAAAGACCGTCGTCTTCCAAGTCGATTCCGGTGTATCGCAGATCGGATTTCGCGCCGTCGCCGGTGACACCACCATACATCTCCTCACCGCACCGTCTTTCGCCGAGGACCGCGCGCGAGTCTCGCCCGACGGCCGTTGGATTGTCTTCCAATCGCTCGAAGCCGGTTCCGATCAAGTCGTGGCTCGTCCATTTCCCGGCCCAGGGCGCCGCGTCAGGATCTCCATCGGGGGCGGGATGGAGCCGCTGTGGTCTCCGGATGGAAAGCGCATTTTCTATCGGCAGGGTGCGAGCGTGATTGCCGCGGCTGTGTCAACGACGCCGACGTTGCTCGTCACGTCGCGCACCAAAGTCCTGGAAGGCGAGTTCGTCGCCGGAATTTCCCCTCACGCAAACTATGACGTCACGCCGAATGGAAAGGAGCTCGTCATGCTCAAGAGCATCGGGGAACCGTACGTCATTGTGGTCCATAACTGGGGCAAAGAGCTGCGCGAGCGGATCAGCGGCTCGACGATGAGTTCTCCACCGAAGTAGCTGTGCGAGTCCGGAATCTCCGCTGTTACCGCTCCAGCGCTGATGCCACCCGCGCACCCAGCACCGGCGCAACCGACCGGCTGAACGCCGCCGTCAGATGGTTGTCGTCCGTAAATACGATCGTGCCATTCTTCACCACCCCGCATCGCGGCGTCGTGCAGATCTGATCGTTCATGTCGATGAAGCGCACGTCCAGTCCGCGCGCCGCCTTCGTCTGCGCCGCGATCGCCACGCGTGACAGCGATCCGCTCCGCTCGTACGCGCACGCGCGTGCAAACGGCACACTCGCGGCGCGCCGTGACAGACACGCCGGCACGTCGAACCACGTACGCCGCGTGCCGCGGATGGCGATCATGGGTACGTGCGCGTTCGACAGGCGCGTGTACGTTCAACGCAGCCCCTGCCCCCACATCTCCGGCGTCACCTGCCAGTCATCTCCACCGCCCTCGACCGGGAGATAGTGATCCCAGCTCGACAGAATCACCG
>JANMAY010000523.1:0-8390 GCA_031360095.1 Gemmatimonadaceae bacterium | reverse complement strand
TGATCCAACTCGCGTGCGCCGCTGTTCCGCGTTCCGATCCAGAGATGCTTGGCACCATCCTCGTAGATCGACATCACTTCGAGACCCGTGAAGAGATCGGGGCGGAACGGATATGCTTTTCCGCGCGCACGGTCGAACTGGTACAAGCCGCGCGCGGTGCCAATCCACAGACTCCCCTGCGCTTCGGCAATCACGTTCACAACAACGGTGTCGCCCGGTGCGAGCTCGAAGTTGGTAAAGGCATCGCGCGCCCGATCGTACCGGGAAAAGCCAAGATTGGTACCGACCCAGAGCACCTTGTCGCGATCTTCGAAGACCGTATTCGTACGATTGTCGGCGAGGCTCGTGGAGTCGTCCGTGCGGTGCCGGTACGCGGTGAACGAAAAGCCGTCGTATCGGCTCAGCCCGCGAGGGCTCCCGAACCAGATGAACCCGTAACTGTCCTGCTGAATCGCATCGACTCGCGAGCTGAGGAGCCCCTGGTCCGGTGTGAGTTGCCGAAAGGTGAGCTTCTGCGCATCGGTGCGAACGACCACGATGGCGAGAAGGGCTGCAATGACGAGAGCGCCCCAGGCGAAGTGGCGGCGCTGTGCGCGCGGCGACGTTGCGTCGGCGTCGACGCGGAATGCGAACCGGCTGGGCAGCATAGACAAAGTGCGGGGCGTCGAGCGAGCACGCGCCAGAAAGCGAATCAACGACTGATCGCGCGAGATCGGCAATGCCTTCAGTATCGACCGGAGAACCGTTCGCCACTACCCCATGACCGCGTCACCCGTCAGGACTCAGCCGCTCTTGGTGTAGGTGTATCCGGCCAACACTTCGCTCCGCCCAGGGCACTGATCCGCGCCGAGGCTGGTGAAGAGCAGTGATGTACCGGAGACTGACCACTTGTAGGCGCCGAGGCCACTGCATGCCGTTGACTGGGAGAATTCAATCCGGTCGCCAGAGACGGCGATCCGTCCAGACGCGCGGTTCGATCCTCTGTCGATCTGGTAATTGCCCTCGGTGATGGTCAGCGTCACCCGTTCCCCAGACCCACTGAGGGTGGTGATGAATGATCCCCGCAGCGCAGTAGGAAAGGGTTGAACGGTCGGTGCCGTGTCGGTGCTCCCGCCGCAACCACCCACGGTCAAGACGAGCAGACACAGGCTTCCAAGCGTAATTCGTCGGCAGATTTCGAGCACTAAACGCCTCCTCGAGTTGAGTTGTCGTCACGAACGACCACCTCAATCTGCACCGAGGACACAGTAAAGGTGGCGCCGCGAGATAGGACTCCCCCTGGAGCCGAACTGAATCGCGCGGCGGGCCGGATCCTCTGGGCGGATGATCGCCGTACCCTCCGTATAGTCCGTCCACGACCGTCATGCCATTTTCCACCGCGCGCCCAACCGGCGTGTAGCCTCCCCGCGCGGTGTCGAGCCGGACAATGTCGACGAGGTTGACGTAGATGATCGACGTCGGCCCCAGCGGGGGAAACTTGCCGAGCCCGATGGTGCCTCTCCGGTTGGATGCGCGGACCGGCTCGACGGGCACTGGGCGATCTTGCCAAAAGTCGCTGACGCGCGGATCGCGCGCCATCCCGGCCTGCGCCACGAAACCTGGCGCCACGCGATAGAAAGTGAACGCGCGGCACTGGACGGAATGTCAGCACGCGGCGAGGCAGGATGACAGGCGAGACATGCGAGCAGGGCGCGGAGTGCTCGCGCGCACGAAATCCCGGACCATGCGTGAGGTGCTGGCAGCTTCATCGTCATCGGCGCATGAGCGCTTGCCTGGCGTCGCCTAACACGGTTGCTTCGCACGCCGCCGGCAGGCTCGTTGCCCCCCCGAGTTCGCTCGGCCCTCGCGCGATCTTCTCGACGGCTCCCGTTAACCGCACGCGGAACCAGATCGTTCGGAAGGCGTTGGGTACCGACTCCGGTGTAGTGTAGCCGCGCACGCTCGCGATCACACCCGTTGGACCGTCCCAGCTCGACACCCACGGCGTAAATCCGGAGCGAATCGAGTCTGGCTTCGCGGTGACGGCGAACCGACGGGCCGTCGCTGACCCTTCGCGCACGACACAGAGGTAGAACATTGCGCGTTCGTCATCGAGCCGCGGGCGGCCGCCGTCGGGAAAGGCAGCGAGACCGGTGGGCCGTCGAAGCAGCGTCGCGTACACGGAGAGGGCGATGGAATCCGTGCCCGGTCGCCGAACGTGGTGGGTGACGCGCACCACAGGCTCGGGAGTCGCGTAGGTGCAGCTCATCAACAGCACCGCGCTCGCGCACACGGCGGAGAGCCCAACATAGCGTTGCCGCATGGTCACAGCGGCTTCCAGAAACAGTACGTCCGCATATTGGCCGGATAGCCCTCGAGGACGCCGTAGACGACATAGCCGTCCTTTTCAGGGTAGACGACGATGCGATCCACTGCGCCCGACACCGCGCAGTTGGCGCGCGGACTTACGCTCGCCGCTTCGCGCCCACGAGTAGCCCGATCCCCGCGACGAGTGCGATGACTCCGGCGACGGGCGAGATGGGAAACGTCTCGCGCTGGTTCACCGTTGCCGTGAGAGGGCCAATGCTGATGGTGTCGCGGTGACGCGTATATGTGATTCCACCGTAGACGACCCCGATGACACCAAGGACGATCAGGATGATGCCGGCGATGCGCATGGTGGGTTCCGGTGAAGTGTGGGATTCGGTCTCACGCTCGAGCTCATCCGCGCGCGACGACTGGGAAGATGTGAGCCAACTCCGTGTAGAGCTAGAGGGGCGTATCACCAGCGCGGCGTCGCCACATAGAGGGTGTGCATGGGACCCGACGTGTCGTGCGCCCGAACGCACACCGTGCTGACGTTCAGCCCCGAGCCGCGCAGCGCGCGCGCGAATTTCGGGTCGTCACTCACAGACCAGTACACGACCGACCCACCGCCGCGCAGCGCGGCGACCGTGAACCTGATACCGTTCGACGCGTAGAGCGGCGCGTTCTCGGACATGAGCATCCCGTCAGGCCCATTGTCGGTGTCGAGCATGATCGCATCGAAGGAGCCGGGGTTCGCCCGGAGCACGTTGGTCACGTCGTCATGCACCACGCGGACGCGCGGATAGCTCATCGCTTCGACCGAAAGTCCATATTGCGGATCGGCGTTCCAGGCGATCACCTCGGGCACGAGCTCCGCCACCACCACCTCGGCGTCGTCTCGCAACTGCCCGAGCGCGGCTTTGAGTGTGAACCCGAGCCCGAGCCCGCCGATCAGCACTCGTGCTCGCGCGGCCTCCCGGAGCGGAGTACAGGCGACTTCGGCGAGCTGATCTTCCGAGAGGTGTCGGCGGGTCGACATCAGCTCCACGCCATCGGCGCGGATGAGATACGCACCGTCGTGTCGATAGAGCGCGATCAGCGTCCCGTTCGGTGTCGTCGCCTCGCCGAGTCGCTCAAAGGGCTTCATTGGGTGAGCGACGGCTGGTGGGCGGAGCGCCGTGAAGAAACCACCGGCGCCCGCAGCGCGATCGCGCTGCGAGGCTTCGTCGTGTGCCTATACGTCGGCGTCACCGTCTTGGCGCGTCAGCAGCGCGGCGCACCTCGCCATCGGTGAAAACCGCGAACACAAACGGCTGCGCTTCGAGGAAACGTGCCAAGTCACCCAAGGTCAGACCAAGATGCGACAGCCGGTCCTCGTCGACGAACATCTGCGCGTTTTCCGGTTCGTAAACTGTTACGAGCTTCTTCTCCTGTGGATCAAACCTCCGGTGCAGCAGGTCCACCACGTCGGGCGCGAAGTGCCGGCGCGCCGGCTGTGCGGAGGGCATGCCATGGTCGGCGGTCACCGCCAAGAGATAGTCTGCGCCCACCTTGGCCTCGAGCGCGTCGATGATGCGCGCCAGATTGCGGTCCATTTCGCCGAGTGTAAGGCGTAGCTCGTGCGATTCTGGCCCGTAGCGATGGCCCACGAAAGCTGTCGCACACGGAGACCAACCCATGTCATCACTTGCCTCGGTGGTACCGGCTGCTGCTCGCTCTATCATCTATCTCGGGATGGATGTGCACAAGGACTCGATCACGATCGCGGTCGTACGCCGAGGCGAAAGCACCGACGCGGCTCGAACGACTCCCGAATGTTCTACCGTCCTGAGGGAGTGGCTCGCGCGGGCCGGGCACGACGCAGCACCGGCATCCCCGATCCTAGAATGAGCCAGCTCCCGGAGGCAGCAGCGCAACGTTCGATGACACACTTACCTGCGTCCAACCGTCAAGGGCGCGAGACAGATTTGGTTGTATGCCAGGTAGACGTTGAGATCCAGCCCTTGCCCGGGCCATATCCGAAGCGGGTCCACGTGATATTCGTAGCCTAGCGCAAGAACGCGAAGCGACACCACCGAATCCTTGGCCGCGTCGGTCGTCAACACAAATGATCCGCTGGAGTCCGTACGCGTGGTTATCGGCGTGCCGTGGACCGAGACGACTGCCGCTGGAATTGCCTCAGACGTAGCGGCGTCCCACACAGTGCCGCGAATGCTACCCGCGTCGGTCGTCGACTCCTTGTCGGTCGACTTTACGACTCGTGGACCACGCGGACAACCAGGCTCCGCTTCCGGGCGCCCGATGTGACAGGCAGCGGTTGCCGCGATGAGTAGAGCGAGCGCACCTGTCTTCACGATCGAGGGGGCACGGGTGTCCTGCTGCCTTGAGCTCAGTTGCGGGCGAATACATAAAGCGAGCGAGGCGAGCAATATTCAAATCGCGCGACTGCTGCAGCGTTCGTTGCGCAGCGCGCGCCAAGAACTATCCCTTCGGTTGGAGTTCGAGCGCAGTCACCAGGGCGCTCTGGGCCAGTTCTTCTGCAATGCCGATATCGTGGGTGACCCGGGCAATGGCGGCGATGGGCCGTGTGGACTCGATCTTCCACACGGCCTCAATAGCATCAGGCACATCTTTCATGCCGCTGATTTCGGCGTTCTGGTATTCACTGACGATGCCGCGTCGTCGAACTATCGGGTCTTCAAAGGCGTCGCGCTACTTCGCCGACGCTGGAAAGGCCGGGAGCTTGCCCACGTCGCGCGCATCGTGCTGAATGATCACGGTGGCCTTCAGGTTCGTGGCGATCTTCTTGAACCGGTCAATCGACGCGAGCGAAGCGGCGCGATCGGCGTTGAAGGTCGGCACGCCGCCCATCTCGTAGTTCTCGTGAAAGTGCGCGAGGTCGCCCGTGATCAGCACATTCCCCATTTCCTTCAGCTTCACGAGAATGGAGTGATGGCCCGCCGTGTGCCCCGGCATGTTGAGCATGATCACGCTACCGTCGCCAAACACATCCTTGTCACCGGCTTGCGGCTCCACCTTGCTGCCGCCGCTGATCCACGGAGAGAATGAAGCGGGGTTCGCGACGCCGGCCATCGTCGGGTTCGTCAGCGCATCCCAGTCGCCCTTACCGATGAGCAGCGTCGACTGCGGAAACTGGGCGGCCTGTCCGGTGTGATCGCCGTGATAGTGGCTGATGCCGAGGTACTTCACTTGCGCCGGCGTGACCGTGAGCTGTGCGAGCAGGTCGACGAGGCTCGCCCTCGGCGCCGTGGCCGTCGTGCCAACGGGATTGCCCGCGTCCCACAGCATGTAGTCGTCGCCGTGGCGGATCAGGTAGCAGCTGACGGTGAGCTGCACCTTGAGGCCGCTGTAGGCGTACGTGTCGGAGAAGCGCAGGCCGACGTCGGTGGGCGCGGCGTTGGTGCCGCACTGGAGACGTGTGAGTGTTATTGTCGGCGCGGATTGCGCCTGAATCGGCATGGACGCGCCGGCGAATGAAACGAACGAGAGGCTGGCAAGGACTCGACGCATGGTGATCTCCGGGTGGTGGCTCAACGAAATATGCAGATGATAGCGCGCTGTCGTCAGCAGGGAAACAATACTTAGGTATTGACCTTCCGGTGAAAGAATCCCTCCGGCAGATCGGGTAATCCAACCAATCGACTGGTGTGAAATGGTTCAATCCGCAGCCGCTGACAAAGTGTTTCACGCCATGTGGAATGTGCATCGGCTCCGCGTCGCCGGGCTCCACCTTCCGCCGCAGCTCGGCAATGTGCGTGTCCACGGTGCGGCTGAGGACATCGGCGCAGGGGTGGTCGGACTGATTAAGACAGGTCAGGCGGCTTTCTTAGGTACACGACCGCTGGGTGTCACTGCCGACGGATTCGGCAGTGGAGTGACGTAAGCCGCATCGGGTGTCCGGCCCGCGTGCGCCGTGTGCGGGCGCTGGTGGTTAAAGAAAGCGAAGTAGCGCCGGAGACCCCGCCGGACATCGGAGACGGTCTCGTCGGCGTGCAGATAGACCTCCTCGTACTTGACGGACCGCCACAGCCGTTCGACAAAGACATTGTCGCGCCAGCGCCCTGAGATCCGATCCCCGATTGCGCCGGCTCGTCTCCCGCCAGACGATGACTGGGCCGGGGAAATCACAACGAGCGCCTTGAATCACGGATGATCCACGAATCGATCACACAGCGACCGCGTGCCCATCGGCACGCCATGCTATCGCTTTAGCGCCGCCATCCTCGCCCGCACCTCGTTCCCGAAATGCAGAACGACCGTCGCCTGCCGATTGGCGTCCACTGGCTGCAGCATCACAAAGTGCGTCCCGTCGGGCGCGACATCGTAATTTGTGTGAAATGGATCCGTCGCGAACACGTCGGCGAACAGCGTATCCCTGGACGTGACGGCGAACGCCGGTGTTGTCACGACGGTGGCCGCGACCAGCATGCGATTCGCTCGATAATAGATGCGTTTTCCATTCGGCGACCAGCGCGGCTCCATCCCGCCGCCAGTCGACACCGGGAAGCGTTGTTCTGAACCATCGATCGCCCGGACATAAACGTCGAGCGGCCCCGCCTCCGGCGAGATGTACGCTACCCATTTCCCATCGCGCGACACGGTCGGCATGTACTCGTTGAACCGCGTGGCGACGACTGGCGTCTTGAAGACGGAGTCACCGATGTTCCCGATGAGGAGGTCCATTCCGGTGCTCTGCTGAGGAATCCGCGCGACAATCCGCTTGCCATCCGGCACCATGGCGATCTCGGCGACGCTACCGGGCGCGCTATTTCCGGGCGCCAGCAGGAACTGCGGGCTGTCGCTGCCGTCGGCGCGCTGCCACCAATAACCGTTCAGTGCATGGCGATAGGCGGCGCGCTGGCCATCGGCGGACCACTCGGGGCGATCGTTGGTGAGACCATCGGACGTGAGACGGGCCGGCACCTTCGAGCTCAAGTCGTACACCCATATCTCGCTCGACTCGTCGGTGCGATTGACGACGATTCGTTTACCGTCGGGCGAATAGCGCGGCGACGCCAGCCGGCGCGGCTCGGCGAACAGCGGTTTCGCCGAGCCATGCATGTCTACCTCCACCATGCGGCTGTTGGTAGATCCTCCGGAATAGACGAGCGTTCCGCTCTTCGATAGCGCCGCTTCGACCGAACCATTGCCGTGCACCGCGACTCCACGCTCGAGCGTGGCCGGTTCGCCGATCACCTTGCGATGCTCGATGTCGATCTTCACCGCCGTCACCAGGCCGTCCGTCGCGCCGTCACTCCGGACATAGATCAGGAAGTCGTCGACCACGCCAAGCGGAGCGACACCTGGCAGATCCAGCAGGGTGTAGCTCCCATCGTCGAGCGAAGCGATTCCGATGACCGGCCTGGTGGAGCCATAGGCAGCGAAGAGGACCGTGCGTGAGTCGGCGACGGCGGGAAACCGGTGGGTCTGATCCGCACCGGAGCCCGCGGGACGGGTGAGCGGAATGAGTGAGTCGCCGAAAGCGCGCGCTTTCGAGAGGCCGGCGTGGCCCGCGCCGGTCCTGCTGAACGACCCGACGATGAATCCGGTGCCGGGAAGCGCGCCCGATCCATTCCCGGCACCCGCCTGCGTGACTGACGCAGGGGTGGCGGCGGTTCCGTCGAGCGCGACGCGGTAGAACTGCGCGCCGTTGCTGTAGACAATCGCCCTTCCATCGTTGACGAAGGTCGGATAGATGCCTGCGACCGTGCCGGCCAATACGCGCGGCGTCAGCTCATCGAGTCGCCGGAGCGCAAGCTGGGGTCCGTTCACCGTTCGCGCTGTGTATGCGATGGTCATCCCATCGGGCGAGATGGCCAGTGGGGGGCCGGCGTAGATGTTCGCGAATGGCGCGTCGGGCGGAACCGACATGGCCAGTCGCACGACGTCTACGCTCCCGCCGCCGCGACGCCCGATGAGCCACCCGGCGCCGCCGGCAAGCGCGAAGGCAACTCCGGTTGCGGCTGCAAACGCGAGTCGCCGCGCTGAGGAGTTCCTCGTCACACGACCGCCGACTGCGTGCATTTGCGATGCGGTCGCCAGCGACCTGCCTTGCAACGCCTCGGCGAACTCCCGTGCCGTCG
>JANMAY010000489.1:0-7912 GCA_031360095.1 Gemmatimonadaceae bacterium | reverse complement strand
CCGAGGGATCGGCGCAGCCGCTCGGATGGCACAATCAGCTCCGGAACTCGTGGCAGCTCACGCTGCGGAACTCGTATTCGGTTGCCGCCGTCGAGTACTGCCACAACAAGTGCACCGGCGAAGCACGCGAGGGGCGTATCTTCGACATCATTCCCACAGGCGAGATCGTGGCTGGCACACTGATGCGTCGTGCCTCCGTCGGCGGTACAGCACGACTTGGCTGGGGCTTTCCGGACCTGCTCACGGCGCAACGCATTCCCACCACGAAGGGCGCAAGTGCGCCCGATGGTTCGGGGTTGAGTCCTTCGGCCCGCGCACTGGCGGACATTCGCCGCGGCTGGCGATCAGCGTGGATCATGATGTTCGTCGGCGGCGACGCACGTCTCGTGCAGCACAACGCGATGTTGAGCGGAGGCTGGCGAGACACCGGACCTCGAGGATGGCAGACGGTCCGTCAAATCGAAACCGAGCGGTACGTACCCGAGACCACGTACGGGCTTGGCGTGGGCGTTGGACGCGCCAATGTGTCATGGCAACGCGTTACCAGGGCGAGCGAATACCGCCCAAATGGTGGGACGCATCGCTTCTCGGCGTTCTCGATCTCGATCTTCTCCCCAACGCGGTAGCACTCCCCGCAAGCCAGGAGGAACGTGAGAATTTGCTAGGGTTCATACCGGGACACGACTTTCTCCTCGGAGACTCGATCCCCGGAGAACGCACATGGGTATTCGCCGGTACTTGGGTGCCTTCTGGCAATTCGTGAAGAGACACCGCCGCTACCTTCTCGTGGCCGCAGCCTTGTTCTTCCTGCTGCTGAGCGTCACGAGCGCCGTTGCGCGCGCCTATGCATTCTGGGACGATGATGCGGAGCGCGGAGCGACGCTCGTTGCCCACGATCTCTTCGGCGACAGCTATCGCAGCGTGCGCTATCTCCCGCAGGGCTGGACCGCGAACCAAAGCCTCTGGTTCTATAACACCACGCAAGGGTCCGATCTCATCCCATACGACTTCTTCATGTCGTTGGAGAGGCCGGGCAGCGTCGAGCTGCTTCGCTCCAACGAGAACATCAACGCGTACCGATATCTCCCGCGCAAGGCCACGTTCGCAAACCGCGACGCGCTGCCGGTGGGGTTCGTGAAGGATGTGTACAATGGGAAGGAGTATTTCGGCCTCACCTGCGCGGCCTGCCACACATCGCAGGTGAACTATGGCGGCGTGGGCATTCGCATCGACGGCGGGCCTGGCGCGGCGGACATGGACAAGTTCGTCTTCGACATGGAAAAGTCGCTGCTCATGGCGAGCGACACCGGCAGCCCGACGCACAAGCGGTTCATCAAACGCGTGCTCGATCGCGGGCACTATGACTCCGAGCAGGATGTGAAGGCGGATCTTGGTCGCTACCAGCGGCGCATCTCCATGTACCGGGAAGTCAATCACCCGCAGTACCCGTATGGCTACGCGCGACTCGACGCGTTTGGTCGCATCTACAATCGCGTGCTGGAGCACGTGATCAGCGGCAGCGCGGTCAAGCAAGTGCTCAGCGAGCTCGTGCTCGACAGCGTGCTTACCGAACAGCAGTTCAAGGACATCCTGCGCGACACGGTCATGTCGAACGTGCTCACCATCGATGAGCGCGATCACATCATCGAGCGAGTGAGCCGCCACATGACGCTCCGGCAGCAGTTGATGATGCGCGACAAGTTGTTCAACAAGCCAACAGCGCCGGTGAGCTATCCCTTTCTGTGGGACATCCCGCAGCACGACTACGTGCAGTGGAACGGGCTGGCCTCCAATGCGGGACTCGGACCTGTGGGGCGCAACACGGGCGAAGCGATCGGTGTCTTTGCCACGCTCGACTGGGCGGCAAAGCCGGGCTTCTCGCTCTCGTCGCTGATCAACGGGCAAGGGTTCACCGCCACGCACATCAGCTTCAAGTCATCCGTCGACGTTACGAATCTGCGCGAAATCGAGCGGCAACTCACCGATCTTCAGTCCCCACGCTGGGCCGACGCACCACTCCCGCCAGTCGACGTAGCGCGCGCGGCGCGCGGGGAGCATCTGTTCGACCGGAGTTGTGCGAACTGCCACGCCGAGATCAACCGCAGCGATCCACATCGCCGGGTGGTGACGCACATCGCGAGCGTGAGCGAGGTGGGAACGGACTCGATGATGGCGCGCAACAGCGTCCGGCACGAGGGGCGGAGCGGCATCCTTCGCAACCAGTACGTCGGCACGGGCGTTGGCGACCTGTTGCTCGACACACGTGCCCCGGTCGCGGCGCTCCTGACGAAATCCGTCATCGGTGTCGTGGCGACTCCCGACCCCGACCACTGGTGGCTGCGCCGGGGATTCGATTGGGCGCGCGAGCTCGTGGCGGCGTTCTTCAGCAACGAGATCAAGCCGTCCATGCGGCGCGGCAAATACACCCCCGACAACACGGTGGACCCGTTCGCCTCCCTCGTCTCGTACAAAGCGCGCTCGCTCAACGGCATTTGGGCAACTGCGCCGTACCTGCACAACGGTTCGGTGCCCACGCTGTATGACCTGCTGCTGCCCAAGCGGCGCACGGGTGATCCGGTAACCGGGGAATTCCGGCCGGACACTTTCGAGGTGGGGTCGCGCGAGCTCGATGCAGAAAAAGTGGGCTTCAGGTCGCGAGGATACGGCGGTTTCGTCTTCAAAACGTGGCTCGACGGCAACAGCAACGCGGGACACGAGTACGGAACGCGCTGCGCTCCTCCTCCCCCACAAGCTTCACCGGCAGCCTGCGAGGTGCTCACCCGCGACCAGCGCCTGGACCTGGTGGAGTACCTCAAGACGCTGTAGCCGCGCTGCCGCAGCACGCGGCACCGAGACCAGTCCGAATCTGAGAATTTGCTAGGGTTTCCACTCGGGGGATATCGTCAGCAACGATGTCTACCGCCGAGGCCAGCCCGAACGTCGCGATGCACGAGCAGATGGGCGCCCCGCCCTTCCGGCGATTGCGCGTGTACGCATTCGACCCGAGCCTCGACACGCAGATGGAGACGGCGGTGGTCAACCGGGCGACGATCAAAATTCCCTGGGAGGACAACCTCGGCCTCGGTCCGATCGGGGAGTATCTCGAGGTCATCGACATCGATCCCGCGAGCAACTGCATGTACGCGCCGATCGATCTCAATCATCCCTACGTGCTGGCGGAAGACGGCATCGAGCCATCCGAAGGCAATCCGCAATTTCACCAGCAGATGGTGTACGCCGTCGCGATGACGACGATCAAGAGCTTCGAGACGGCGCTCGGACACACGGCGTTGTGGGCCGCGCACGACACGGTGCAGGGGTCAAAATTCATCCAGCGGCTGCGCATCTATCCGCACGCCCTGCGCGCCGCGAACGCCTACTACAGTCCCACAAAGAAGGCGCTGCTGTTCGGCTACTTCCCCGCGTCCGCGCGCCCCGACCGGCACTTGCCGCGCGGGTTGGTGTTTACCTGCCTTTCGCACGACGTCGTCGCCCACGAGACGACACACGCACTGCTCGACGGCATGCACCGGCGATTCCTCCAGCCGAGCAATGCGGACATGCTGGCGCTGCACGAGGCGTTCGCCGACATCGTAGCGCTATTCCAGCACTTCACCCTGCCGGAAGTCTTGCGCCACCAGGTCGCCAAAACGCGCGGCGACCTCGCGAGCGAGAACCTGCTGGGCCAGCTCGCCCAGCAGTTTGGCGAGGCTACGGGCCGGTTCGGCGCGCTCCGCGATGCGCTTGGCGCCGTGAATCAAAAAACCGGGGTCTGGGAGCCCACCAAACCTGATCCCAGCGCTCTGTCCACCGTATTCGAACCACACGCACGCGGATCGCTCCTCGTCGCGGCGGTGTTCAGCGCATTCGTGTCGATCTACAAATCGCGAACCGCGGATCTGCTCCGCATCGCGACCAGCGGCACTGGCGTGCTTCCCTCCGGTGCGCTGCATCCGGATCTGGTGAATCGTCTGGCGTCGGAAGCGGCGAAGTCCGCGCGCCACGTGCTGTACATGTGCATCCGCGCGCTCGACTACTGCCCCGCTGTGGATGTCACGTTCGGCGACTATCTGCGCGCGCTCATCACGGCCGACTGCGACCTGGTTCCCGACGACGATCTCGGATACCGCATCGCATTCATCGAAGCATTCCGTCGACATGGCATCTATCCGCGCGACGTGCGCACGCTGTCCGTCGACAGTCTTCGCTGGCAGCCACTGGCATCGGCCTATCGCGAGCTGTTTCGCAACGCCGTCCCCGACGACAGCGAAATGCAGCACATTCTCGCGCAGCTGCTGCGCAGCTGGGATCTCACCAACAACCGCGAGCGCATCTTCGATACGGTGGAATCGTGCCGGGCAAAGCTTCAGGACTGGGCAACCACGCTCTTGCCAGGACACGCGAAGGAGCTCGGTCTTCAGTCGGCTGACGCCGCACTACCCGGGCTGCATGCATACGCAGTGGCCGGTGTGCGGCCCGCGCGTCGCGTCGGACCGGACGGACAGTCGCGCGCCGATCTGGTCGTCGAGATCGTCCAGGATCGCGATGAGGCGTGCAGCAACTCCACCCCCGACGACAAGCGCTCGTTCAAGTTCCGTGGCGGATGCACCTTGATCATCGATCTGGAATCGCGCCGCATTCGCTACTGCATTCGGAAGAGCATGGGCTCCGTCACCCGCCTGCAACGGCAGCGCGACTACGAAGCGAAGACCATGCTGCCCTCCCTCGAGACGACCTATTTCCGTCCACCGAAGGACTACGTGGGCGAACCGTTTGCCTTTCTGCATGGTCTCACCGGCGAAACGGAGGGGTTGATATGACGCCCACCGTCGGAACGGGAGTCACCGTCACCATTCGCATGTACCGGCAGGGTCTGGGCGACTGCTTTTTGCTGCACTTCGCACCAAAGGCCGGCGCCGCCGGCGCGGAGGTCTGGGTGCTCATCGACTGCGGCGTTCTCGCCGACGAAGATGGAACGCGAATTAGAGCGGTCGCGGAAGACATCAGAGCGACGACGCAGCGACTGGACATTGTGGTCGTGACCCATGCGCACTGGGACCACATCTCCGGTTTCGCGCACGCGCGCGATGTGTTCGAGAGTATGGAGATCGGCGAAGTGTGGCTTCCGTCCACGGAAGATCCGGGGAACGGGCCGGCGTGCGCACTCAAGGCACGTCGTCTTCGCGAGCTTTCAACACTTCGTGGTCTGCTGCAGTCGGAACGCGTCAGGAATTCCCCGCTCATGATTCCGAGTGTCGCATCCGTCATGCGACTGTTCGGTGAGTGCACGCCGCGAGAGGGAGAGCGCGAAGGCACCATTCCAAGCGCCGAGTTCGAGTCCGCGCTGGCATTCCTGAACGATGCGACCAAGCGCACGGTGCGCTATCTCGATTCTCGCGATCAACCCGCTCCGCTCGCCGGTCTCCTCGGCGTGCGAGTGTACGCTCTTGGACCGCAGCGTCACGAACCGGTGCGCGGCGGGACACTCAATCCCGATGGTGGCAGCAATGACGAACGAGCCACACTCGATCTTGGCGTCGCGTTCCTCGCAGCGGCGCAGGCTCAGCTGGTCGGGATGGACGAAGCCGATCAACTGCTCTACAAGGATGTGCTCGAGCAACTCATGCCCTTCGAGCCACACTATCGGTGTCCAGTCGAGCCAACGCTTCTCGAGCTGGGGGCCGCGCCCGGGCCGTCGTGGTCTGCCTCGCTGTCCCCGAAAGCGCGGGCGAGAACGACGAAGTCGTATCTCGGCTCAGGGAACGCGTGGCGCAGCATCGACGACGACTGGCTCGGAATCACACGAACGCTCACGCTGGCGCTGGATCAAGACATCAACAATTCGAGTCTCGCGTTGGCGTTCGAGCTCGGCGACAATGGCAAGGTGCTTCTGTTTCCCGGCGATGCGCAGCTGTCGTCATGGAACACCTGGAACCTCCTGGAGTGGGAGGTACCGCCCGAACCCGGTGCCGCCGGTTCCCCGCGGAAGATCAGCGCCGTCGATCTCATTCGCCGGACGCAGGTCTACAAGGTGGCGCACAATTGCAGCGCGGGAGCAACGCCGCTCGCGAAAGGACTGGACATGATGCAGCGGGCCGATCTCGTGGCGCTGTTGCCGGTGAGCGCGACGGCGGCGGCGAGCTTCGACTGGAATCTCCCCCATCAGCCCCTGCTCGCCCGGCTGTACGAACGCGCGCGAGGCAGGGTGCTCCGGTCGGATCAGACAGTGCAGTGGCTGGATGCACGCGGAGAAGCCGGAGACTCCGTCTGGCAGAATTTCCGAGCGCACGTACGTGACGACAATCCACTCTACTACGAATACACCGCGGGCTGAGCGAGGACATCGCGTATGACGGATCCAAACGGCACGAGCAGCGGCGCGTTGGCGCACCTCGCCAGCGTCCCGTTCTGCACACTGAATCAGCTACCACCCGAGCTTCAGGGTATCGCGCTCGCCAATGCAATCGACGAGCGGCCCGACAATATCATCATGTCGTACAGTGAGCCGTCGCTGGCCACGGCCGGAAATGGAATCGACGCGCCAGGCATGGCGGTGTTCCACAAGAAATTGTGGAAGCCGGGGCGGGCACTGCGCGTTCGCTTTCTCGACGCTCCGCATCCGACCGTGACGGCCAAGATCGAACAGTTCGCGCACGAGTGGGAGCAGTACGCCAACGTCACGCTCGTATTTGGAAATGATCCCGATGCGGAGATTCGAATCACGTGCACTTCAGGCAAGGGGTCGTGGTCACTCCTCGGCACCGACGCCCTCACCATGCACACAAGTCGTCCGACGATGAACTACGGCTGGTTTACGCCCGCCACGGCCGATAGCGAGTTCTCACGCACCACGCTCCACGAGTTTGGTCATGCACTCGGATGCATTCATGAGCACATGCACCCGCAGGGCGGCATCCCCTGGAACAAGGATGCGGCGTATGCCTACTACACGCAGACACAGGGCTGGACCAGGCAGCAGGTCGACGATCAGTTGTTCGGACGGTATGCGATGACGGAACTCAATGCGTCCACGTTCGACCCAGCATCGATCATGCACTACCCGGTACCGAAAGAGCTGACAACCAACGGCTTCTCGGTCGGCTGGAACAACACCCTATCGGCCACGGACAAGGTGTTCATTCGCTCACAGTATCCCTCGTGACGCGCATGACGTCGCGTCCATCACGAGCCCAACACGTCTGGTGCACACTGCGAGGTGAGCAATGCTGAACGACGACCAGGTGAACGCAAAGCTGAACATGGAGATCGACCTCATTCCGGTCGGCTCCAGCAATCGCCCGGGGGCGAAGATCACTCCCTCGTTCATCACGATTCACAATACCTCGAATGCGGACGCGGGCGCCGACGCGCGCATGCATGCGTCGTATCTCAAGGGAGCCGACGCGCGCCGGCGAAAGGTGTCGTGGCACTTCACGGTGGATGACCGGCGCTGCATCCGTCAGCTTCCCACGAACGAGCTCGCGTGGCATGCCGGGAACGGGAATAGCAAGAGCATCGGCATCGAGATCTGCGAGCACAAAGGAATGGATCAGGACAGTGCGCTCGATCGTGCTGCACTGCTCACTGCGGTCATGATGCGGACGCTGGGTGTGGCGGCGTCGAACATCGTTCCACACCACTTCTGGACTGGCAAGGACTGTCCGCACGTGCTGCTTCGACTGCCAGGCGGCTTCGATGCGTTCCGGACGAAGGCCTCCAAGTATCTCGATGAGCTCAACGCGGGCGGTGCGACGATTGCCAGCACGGACGATGTCGGCGCGCCATCCGACGCCGGCACGAGTACGGGAGACGAAACCCCACCCGGGGAGTTCGGCTTCGCGCCGAACGCAGCACAGCCAAGCGGAGGAACTGGGTCGATCGATCCGGACGACGTCGCCGATCTCGAGCGGCT
>JANMAY010000362.1:0-7094 GCA_031360095.1 Gemmatimonadaceae bacterium | reverse complement strand
GTCCGGCCAGTTGAGCGGATCGCCGATCACGGTCACCGCCACCATCGGATCGGCGGGCTCCATCGTGAGCACCACCGTCTCGCCCAAGGTCGATACGTTGACGTCGATTGGCGACACGCGGCAGCTCAACGCACAGGCGCGCGATGCGACGGGCAGTCTCGTTGCGGGGAACTGGACGTGGGTGAGCCGCTCGCCGCAGTTCGTGACGGTCAGCAGCACTGGCCTCGTTACGAGCGTCACGGACGGCACCGCCTGGATCGTGGCAACGGAGACGGGCGGCACCAAGGACTCGGCGCAGATCACGACGCAGCAGCGCATCGCGAGCATCAACGTCACTCCGTCGACCCGTTCCCTCTATACGGGTGGCCTCGGCTCCTTCAGCGCACAGGCGGTTGATGGACGCGGCGTGGCCATGGCGACGCAGCCGACCTTTGCGTGGTCGTCCACTGCGCCGGCCGTGGCGAGCGTAAATGCGAGCACCGGTGCGGCGGCGGCGCTGTCGATCGGCTTCACGCAGATCAAGGCGACCGCGGGAGCGTCGGTGGGCGTGGCGAACCTCACGGTTCTCTCGCCGATTACTCGCATCGACGTGACGTTCGATTCGACGAACGCGCCAGCGCCGGACAACTTCACGATGACGGCCCTCGGCCAGACTCGCGCCTACCGCGCCATCGCGCGCGATACGCTAGGCGTGGTCATGACCGGCATCACGTTTACGTGGAACTCCACCAACCCGTCGGTCGCGGCGGTTGCAACGACGACGACGTTCCAGGCGACGGCGACGTCCTCCGCGAACGGCGTGACCACCATTCAGGCGACTGCCCAGGGCGTGATTGGCGGAGCGACGCTGAACGTCGCGCAGGTGTTGTCCAGCATCGATCTCCAGCCCACGTCCGTCATCGTTGGCGTGGGTGGGCAGAGCACGCTGCTCGCTCGCGGAAAGGATGCGAACGGACGGTTCATCTCGGGCGGCTCGTTCGTCTTCTCGACATCGGCGCCGACGATTGCGACGGTCACGTCGTCCACTGGCGTGGTGACCGGCGTCGCGAATGGCACGGCAAACATCACCGCGGCGAACGGTTCGATCACATCGAATGCCGCCGCCGTCACCGTGAGCGCGAGCGGCCCGCAGCTCATCTCGTTCGGTCGCGACACGATTGGTATTGGACGCAGCTCTTCGGTGTCGATTCCGGTCTTCTTGAGCAGGCCAAATCCGACGGGCGGCACCGTGACGGTGAACCTCTCGGTGCGCGACACGATTGCCTTCTTCAGCGCCGCGACGGTGACCATTCCGGCCGGCCAGACTTCGGCGAACGTGACGCTCAATGGCAAGAATGCCGGAGCGACGCTGATCTATGCCGCCGACGGCAGCGGCACAGGGTTCGCGCCGGATACGGCGGTGTTGAACGTGCAGGCCACGGTGAAGCTGACGACGAGCGGCTACAGCGTGAACGCGACGGACCAGGTGGCCACACAGGTTCTGCTGTCCGATCCGTCTCCGGCGGGCGGCACCTATGTCACGTTCAACTACACCACGGCGAACATCGCTCAGGTCTCTCCGGATCCCGCCTTCATTCCGGCCGGTCAGCTCGCATCGAACATCGTGATCAAGGGATTGGCCGCCGGATCCACGAGCATCACGCCGGCTGCGGCGGGCGTTACCGGGACGAGCTCCTCGGTGAGTGTTGGACCTGCCGTCCTGACGTTGAACTACACGACATTCCGCCTGGGCGCGGGACAGTTCGAGCAGTACAGCTACGTACAGATCCCGAATTCGCTCAACAATCCGCTGACGGTGACGGTGACGAGCCTGGATACGAATGCCGTCACTGTTCCGCCCACGGTCCTGATCCCCACGGGGACGAACTACACGTACTTCACAACATCCGGGAAGAGTGTCGGAACGGCGTCCGTGATCGTGAGCGCGCCGGGTTGGAAGCCGGATACGATGGTGGTCACGGTGGGAAGGCCAATGGTGTCCATCTGCTGCGGCACCACGCTGAACAGTACGTCGGGCATCCGCAATGTCGGCGTCGCCACGGTCGATTCACTCAACCGCACGCAGCGTCCGCGCGTGAACTCGCTCGCGGTGCGCATCAGCTCGAGCAATGCAGCTGTCGTGAGTGTGCTCGACACGCTGGTGACGGTTGGCGCCGGCCAGAGCTCAGCGAACGTGCGCGTCACGCCAGGGGGCACGGGCGGTACGGCGTACGTCAAGTCCACCGCCAGCGGCCACGCACCTGATTCCACGCTCTTCACGGTGGTCGGCCCGGCTCTCACGTTCAATTGGACGACGAACCGCATCGGCGCCGGACAGGAAGACATCAATGGTTGGTACGTCCAGATCCCGAACACGATCGCGACGCCGCTGACGATCACGATCGCGAACTCCGATTCGAGCTTCGCGGCCACGAATCCAACCGTCATCATTCCCCCGGGCGCTAACATCGCGTATGTGCAATTGCGCGGGAAAGCCCCGGGTACGTCGACGTTCATTGCGTCGGCACCGGGATACGCTTCGGACACGGCGACGACCATCATCACGTCGCCGAGGATCACCCTGAACGGTGGCGCCACCATCAGCGCCTATTCGCAGAGTAACGCGTACGTCTACACGCGAGACTCCGCCAACAACAACTTTCACAACCGCACCACCGCCCTCACGATTCGCCTGTTGTCGACGGATACCACGCTCCTCAAGGTGGACTCCCTCGTCACCATTCAGGCGGGCACGTACTACACGCAGGTGCCTGCCGTCGTCACAGTGTTCGGTGCAACGACGACGCAGACGGCGAAGATCATCGCGACGGCACCCGGCCATCCGCCAGATACCGCCGTGTGGACGGTGCAGCCGGCAAAGTTGAACCTGAGCATCTTCAACTACATGATCGGCGCACGCCAACATCAGCAGCCGACGGACTTCTATGTCTACACGCCGAATAGTCGTTCGGTGCCGGTCGTCGTCACGCTCACGACGCAGAAGCGCGGCGTGCTTGCCCTGTCCACGTTCGCCGACACGATTCCGGCAGGCAACAACATCGCGTACTTCAGCCTTGCCGGGCTGGTACCGGGTCGCGATTCCATCATTGCAACCGCAACGGGCTATCAGCCCGATACGGCATACGTCACGGTGACAACGCCGCAATTCAGATCGGTCTACATTCCCTCGACGGCGAATACCACCAGCCCGCCGGCCACTGTGGCTTTGTACACGGCGGATTCGTTGGACGGAATTCATTACGCGAGCGATACGGTCACCGTGCGTGCCGTGTCGAGCAATACAAATGTCATCATTCCGGATTCCGCGTACTTCCATATCCCCAAGAATCTCTACTACGCGCAGCCGAAGATCATCTACGTCGGGGCCGGCACGGCGACCATGACCTACTCCGATTCGGCGGGCAGCGGCTACAAATCCGCCACGTCGAACACGGTCACCGTCACGGGCCCGAGTCTGACGATCTCCGGTGGAAATGGCATGCTCGGTATGCGGCAAATCACCTCGACCGGCCAGTATTACATCTACACGCCAAATCCCGTGGGCACCGACCTCACGGTGAATCTGCTGAGCACCAGCACACGCGTTGCGACGGTTCCTGCAACCGTGACGGTCCTCGCGGGCCAGCAGTACGCGGCGTTCGACATCAGCGCACAGGATACCATCGGCACAATTCAAATTCAGGCCACGGCGAGCGGATACAGTCCGGCCTCGGTGAACATGCAGGTGACGAAGCCCAAGTTCGTCTTCAGTGCGACCACGTCGCTCAACACCACGAGCGGCCCGTCGACATTCTACGTGTACGCCGCCGACGCGAACGGGACCAATCACTACACCACCGAGAACGTGACCGTGACGCTCGCGTCCTCGGCACCAGGCGTAGCGAGCATCGATTCGACCACCGTCACAATCCCAAAGGGCCAGTTTTACGCCACCGCCCAGTGGGCTCCGGTCAGCGTGGGCACCGCCACGCTGACTGCCACGGACACGCGTTCGCCGTATTACAGCTATGCGCAGGGATCGCAGAACGTGACCGTGCTGACGCCGCAAACCTATGTCTCGTGGGGTGGGCTTTCGCTCGGACTCGGACAGTACACGGACAACTATTACGTGCAGGTACCGAATACCTCCACGTCGGCGCGGACCGTTCCGCTCACGCACTCCGCCAACCCGCGGACGAGCACGGCGTCGTCAGTGACGATTCCGGCGAACTCGAACATCGTGTACCCCAGAATTTCCGCCTCCTCGCAGGGCGCCGATACCCTTACGGCGTCGCCCGCGGGACACGTCCCGGCGAGCGGTGTGGTCACCGTGGGCCTCGGCCGCATCGATCCGCTCAGTGGATGGCCGACGCAACTGAAGGTGGGTGACTCCGTGCAGGTCACGATCTACACACGCGGTCCAAATCAGTCGGTCAACCTGGTGAGCGCCGCCACCACGTTTGCGCTTGCGCCAACCAACATCGAGTTCGTGAGCGGCGGCACCACGAGCACTGTAATCACGTCGGTCACCGTCGCAGCCGATGCTCAAGCGGTGACGTTCTGGATGAAGGGGAAGGTGGCCGGCACCGGCTCGGCCAATATCACGAACGCGAACTACAATCCGTACTCGAACAGTCTCACGGTGATCCCATGACGCGCACCGCAATAGTCCACAGTACCGCCGCGGCAGCGCTCCTCTTCATCGCGGCGTCCGCCGGCGCGCAGAACGCTCCTCCTCCGCCGCGTCGCGAAGTGAGGGATTCGGTGGTGCTGCTCCGTCCCCCCTCCGCATCTCCGCGGGTCGCGACGCCGCTTCGCGGCGCGCTCCGTCCCGCAGCGGAGGCGGCTGTCGTAATGCCGGTGCTGCCGATGCCCGCCGCCAGCCCGCCGCCGCCGGCACCCCTTCCGATGACCGTGGTCGCGGTGCAACCGGAGCCCATGGTGAGCGCCGCCCCGCCGCCGCCGTCTGCCACGAGGACGAGCACAGTCGCCTCCGTCGCCGTGACGCCGGAGCAGGTGGCACCCGCCGGCGCCATCGCGCGCTGCAAGGACGGTACGTTTCTCACTGGCGGAGTGCCCGACCAAGCCTGCGCCGACAAGGGCGGCTTGAGCGTGGTCTTCACCCCGCCGCGCCCTATTCCGGCCCGCGCCACGAGGCAGTAGCACGGCACGCAGACGCTCGCACCTCGTACTTCTTTCGGGACTCGCACCGCGCCAGCGGATCGAGTCCCGGTGTGCGTTCTGCCCCCGTGAAACCTGCCGGAAGCGATATCGTAGTGATATCACACCTCTTCGGAGCTCATGATGCTTCGCGAAATCGAATATCGCGTCTATCGCGGACTGTGGTCGCTACTCGTCTTCGTCGTGCTCGGCATTTTTTCCTTCCTCGTGTTCGTCGGCTCCGCCAATGACAACCGGCCGGGCCTCGCGCTGCTGGGCGTCGTGGGAATGATCGGCGTGATCGTCTGTCTCATTGGTCTGTTCATCGTCAACCCAGGCGAAGCGAAAGCGCTCCAGCTCCTGGGTGAATACAAGGGCACGGTGCGCACGCAGGGGTTCTGGTGGGCCAATCCCTTCCTCACCAAAAAGAAGATCTCGCTCCGCATCCGGAACTTCGAGACGACGAAGCTCAAGGTGAACGACAATCGCGCCAATCCCATCGAGATCGCCGCCATCGTCGTGTGGCGAGTCGTCGACACCGCCGAGGCGCTGTTCGAGGTGGACGACTACTCCACGTACGTCCACGTGCAGAGCGAATCCGCGGTGCGCGCGGTGGCCCAGTCGTTCCCGTACGATTCGCACACCGACACGAACGAGGTAGCGCTCTCCACGCACACGGCAGAGGTGTCGGAGTCGCTCCAGACGGCCGTTCAGGACCGGCTCGCGCGGGCCGGCGTCGAGGTGATCGAAGCGCGCATCTCGCACCTGGCGTACTCGCCCGAAATTGCCCAGGCCATGCTACAGCGCCAACAGGCGGGCGCGATCATCGCCGCGCGCAGCAAGATCGTGGAGGGTGCGGTGGGCATGGTCGAGAACGCGCTGGAACTGCTGTCGCACAAGGGCATCGTGGTGCTCGACGAAGAGCGAAAGGCGCAGATGGTGAGCAATCTCCTCGTCGTCCTGTGCTCCGAGCGTTCCGCCACACCGGTGGTGAACGCGGGCTCGCTGTACACCTGAGCAGGCGCGCCCGTGAGCGAACGAAAGTCATTTCTCCTCAGAGTGGACAAGGACGTGCTCGATGCGGTGCAGCAGTGGGCGGACGACGAGTTCCGCTCGCTGAACGGCCACATCGAGTTCGTCCTTCGTAACGCTTTGCAGCGGGTGAACAGGCTCCCCAAGACGAAGCGCACGCCACCAAAGTGAGCTAGGTCACGGCCAAATACCGTGCCCAACTGGCATCCTGTTGCCCATGCCTCTGCTCAATTCCGGCGCCGAACGCTGCGCCCTGCGAACGGGCACGTACACGATCGGTGGACGCGGCGCGGACGCGCTGCCCATTGCCTCGCTCGATTGGCGCCCCGCGGTGGCGACGATCGTGGTGCCATCCTCTGGACCGTCGACGATCCGGCGGCTCACGGCGTCCGTCGTCGTGCGACTCGATCAGGAGCCCCTCGGCGTCGGTCCCAAGGAGCTGCACGACGGCGCGCACATCGACTTCGAGGGATGTCGCCTGACCTTCAAGACCGATCAGGCTGGCGCGGCGACGCTGGCGTCCGGATCGACGGGCGCGGAACTCTCCGAGGGTGCGGTTCGCGCCGAGGCGCCGGAGGCGGAGGTGGTGTCCACGGTGCACGCGCGAATCGTCAATCTGCGGACGAACGACAGCATCGAGCTCGG
The DNA here is from genome assembly GCA_031360095.1 of Gemmatimonadaceae bacterium. Classification (GTDB taxonomy): domain Bacteria; phylum Gemmatimonadota; class Gemmatimonadetes; order Gemmatimonadales; family Gemmatimonadaceae; genus AG11. Next base: position 278 of record JANMAY010000362.1, on the reverse strand, counting down.
CAATCATCGCATTGTTGTTGGTCGCGATGACGCGTGTGATTTTCTCGTGGCCGGCATGGGCGTGTCGCGCCGGCATTTCTCCGTGACGCCCGTGCAGGGCGGGTATCTGCTGCGCGACGAAAGCGCCAACGGCACACTCGTCAACGGTGCGCGCGTGGCTGGGACGTATCTGCTGGGGCACGGCGATGTGTTGCGCCTGCACGAAGAGGAGCTGCGGTTCGAGGTGGAAGGGGTGGCGCCGGCGCCGCCCGCCAACGTGGCGGCGCCCACGGCGATCC
>JANMAY010000308.1:0-3737 GCA_031360095.1 Gemmatimonadaceae bacterium | reverse complement strand
GGCCATGCGTCGACGAAATACCGACGTATTCCGTGAGCAGCTGATCGAAGCGCAATCCCATGGTGTCCAACCGCTGGCGCAGCACGCGATCGGCGAGCTGCGCTTTTTCGTATGCGTCGGGCCACGAATACACGAGCGTTCCAACGGCCTTGAAGCCGGCGCGATACGCGATGGACACCTTGAGCTTGTCCGTTGCCGGGCGTCCCTTGATTCCAAACACTCGCACGCGGTCGAGGCCGTCGCTCTCGAGATGGATCGTCGTGAAGTCCGCGACGACATCCGGCGTGATGTAGCTGTGCGGATCGCCCATCTCGTACACGCACTGCTCCGAGACGGACGGCACGCTGATGCGTCCGCCGGTGTTGGGATGCTTCGAGATCACGAACGTCCCGTCTGCCCGCGCTTCGACGATGGGATAGCCGATGTTCGCGAGATCGGGAATGTTGCGCCAATCGTGGAGGCAGTTCCCGCCAGAGCATTGCGCGCCGCATTCGATGATGTGCCCGGCGATGATGCCCGCGGCGAGCTTGTCCCAATCGTCGCTGCGCCAACCGAACTCGTGACGCAGCGGCGCCATCGTGAGTGCCGTGTCGGTGGAACGTCCGGTGACGACGACATTCGCGCCCTGCGCAAGCGCTTCGACGATGGGCGCCGACCCGATGTAGGCATTGGCCGAGAGGACCCGGTCGCGCACGGTGCTGAGCGGTTCGCCCGACTCCATGTGCGTGAGCGGGTGCCCGGACGCGAGCAGCTCGTCGAGACGCGGCAGCAGGTCGTCGCCAGTGACGACGCCGATTCTCAACTTGCCGGCCGCGCCTTTCGCTCGCGCCACCTCGAGCACGGCCTGTGCGCAGGCAACGGGATTTACTCCACCCGCATTGGCGATCACCTTCACGCCGCGTTCGGTCACACCGGACAAAACGCTTTCCATGGCACCGAGGAAGTCGCGCGCGTAGCCCATCGCCGGGTCGCGCTCCTTCTGCTTTTGAAGGATCGACATCGTGACTTCGGCGAGATAGTCCAGCATGAGATAGTCGACCGGTCCACCCTCGACCTGCCGCCGCGGCGCGTCGAGCCAGTCGCCCCAGAAGCCCTGCCCCGATGCCACCCGAACGATGCGATTGGAATTCACGTGGTGCGTCTCAGTCCGTGTGTGCGGGAAGAACGAAGGCCCCGAGATGTGGACCGGGGTTCGACAGCGATGCACGTAGCGACAGCGCGATGACGTCGCGTGTGTCCTCCGGATAAATGACGGCGTCGACATATCCACGTGCGGCGGCGTATCGGGCGTCGAGCTGATGCTCGTAGTCGGCGCGCATCTCTTCCACGGCGCTCGTGGTGTCCTTGTCGAGCGGCTCCTTGTCGCGCGCGGCACGTGCAAGCGTGGGACCGTGAACGGCCTGCACCGCGGCCTCGCCTTCCATTACCGCCATCCGCCCGGTGGGCCACGAATAGATGAAGTCAGGATCGAAGCCCTGGCCCGCCATCGCGTAATAGCCTGCGCCGGAGGCGTGGTTGACCGTCAACACGATTTTCGGGACGCGCGCCGTCGCCATGGCCTCCACGAATCGCGCGCCAGAGCGGATCACGCCTTCATGCTCCGACTCCGGACCCACCATGAACCCCGACACGTCCTGGACGAAGAGCAGTGGAATTCCCTGTCGATCGCAGCGCTCGATGAAAAACGCCACCTTCTCCGCACTCTCGGCGTACACGATGCCGCCGAAGCGCGGCTTCTCGCCAGGCCGACCCTTGATGAGGCCGCGCTGATTCGCGATGATGCCGACACTCAGCCCATTGATCCTTGCGTCGGCGCAGATCATTTCGCGCGCGATGTCGCCCTGAAATTCCGCGAGCGCACCGCCGTCGACGAGCACCTTCAGCACCTGATGCATGTCGTACGACATCCGGTGGTCCGACGGCAGCAAATCATACAGCGCGTCGGCGGGCGCTCCGCCTTGAGCGGGTGCGACGTGCGCCGCCGACCGCTCGGGCGGCAGTTGCGCAACGAGCTCGCGCAGCTTCTCCAGACACGCCTTGTCGTCGTCCACGGCGTAGTGCGCGACGCCACTGACCTGCGTGTGCGTGACGGCGCCGCCCAAGCTCTCGCTGTCGATCGTCTGCCCCGTAGCGCCCTTGACCAGATTGGGGCCGCCGAGTCCCATGAAGGAGGTTCCCTTCACCATGACGATGAGATCGGAGAGCGCGGGGAGGTACGCGCCACCGGCGATGCACTGGCCCATGACCGCGGCCAGTTGCGGCACGCGCAGATACCGGCGCATGATCGAGTTGTAATAGAAGATGCGGCTGGCGCCGTATTGCCCGGGAAACACCCCGCCTTGGTACGGCAGGTTCACTCCCGCGGAATCCACGAGATAGAGAATCGGAATGCGACACCGCATGGCGATTTCCTGAGCGCGGAGAATCTTGCGAATCGTCTCCGGCCACCAGGATCCCGCTTTGACCGTCGCGTCGTTCGCGACGACCACGACCGGGCGTCCGTGGATGAGCCCCACTCCGGTGATGACGCCGGCGCCAGGCGCCTGGCCGTCGTATTGATCGTATGCGACGAGCAATCCCACTTCGATGAACCGTGCGCCCGCATCGCACAGCTTCGACACGCGCTCGCGCGCGGTGAGCTTTCCCTGCTTGTGCTGACGCTCGATCTTGTCGCTGCCGCCGCCCTCGCGCAGGCGGGCCTCGAGCGCGCGAAGATCGGCGCTCAGCTCACGGAGCCGTGTCGTCACGAGCAACTCACGCGTCCTGCGTCGAGCGCTCGGTGAACCAGGTGCGGATGTAGTCCACCAGGTCCGACGTCGGCGTGCCGGGACCGAACAGCTTCCCGGTTCCGAGCGCCTGGAGCGCGTCCATGTCCTCTTTGGGAATGATGCCGCCGCCCGTGATGAGGATGTCCTCGCGGCCCTGGGCGCGGAGGAGCTCGAGCACGCGCGGAAACAGCGTCATGTGCGCGCCGCTGAGGATCGACAGGCCGACGACGTCGACGTCCTCTTGCACGGCGGCCGTCGCGATCATTTCCGGCGTTTGATGCAGTCCCGTGTAGATCACTTCCATGCCCGCATCGCGCAGTGACGCTGCCACGACCTTGGCACCACGGTCGTGGCCGTCGAGACCGGGTTTGGCGACAAGGACGCGGATGGGGCGCATAGGAAGAAGCTAGCGGGCGCGCTTACGAGGCGGCAACTCGCGCGCCACTGCGCTGGTGACGACAGCACTCGGCACGGGAAGCCAGCTCGGCGTAGACGTTCTGCTCTTGCCTGAGCAAACACTTCCACCGGGAGTCGTCCGTCGCCTACTGCGCTCAAGGCCGAGAGTCTACTCGCGATGTCAGCGGACGGTGGTCGACAATCTCTCCAGCATTCCCTGGCTGCAGCGCCTCGCCAGCGCGCACGCCGTCGAGTCGCACTTCGCCTTTCGACGCAGAGCGCCCGACGATCGCCGCCGCGACGGTGAGGACCGCTGCCAGCGTCCACCAGAGGGGTTCGTTCACCCACCCGAGATCGGTTACGGGAAATGGCCATAGCGCCATACTGATTCCGAAAAAACGATGTGCGAGTGCTCGTGCTCCGGCGATAACGGCAGCCAAGAACAGAACGTTCGATAGCAAGGTGCGGCGCAAGGTCCCCTCCATGGAGCGAGTGCACAGAACCTACGAAACAATGCCGGGATGGTGTCAAAATCGGCGCTGCGTCAATGGGAGTGATACCGCCTAGCACGGG
>JANMAY010000298.1:0-5668 GCA_031360095.1 Gemmatimonadaceae bacterium | reverse complement strand
GTGTCACTGCCTGCGCCCTGCACGTCGCCAGCGCGCAGCAGACGCGCTACACCGTATCGGTGTTCACGCCCACGACGTACTCCGTGGCCGACTTCAACCGCAGCACCAGGTTCGCGGGCGCCTCGTGGTCGGCTGATCGCCAACGCCTGCTCGTCTCGTCGAACCAGACCGGCATCTGGAACGCGTATTCCGTTCCCGTCGCGGGCGGCGCGGCGACGCCGTTGAGCAAGTCAACCACGAACTCCGTGTTCGCGAGCGCGTATTTCCCGAATGACGAGCGAATCCTCTACACCAGCGATGAGGGGGGCAACGAGCTCACCCATCTCTATGTGCGCCACCCAGACGGCTCCGCCCGAGACCTCACGCCAGGCAAGAAGCTGAAGGCGGACTTCCTGGGTTTCGCTGGCGACGATCGCTCGTTCTTCGTCAGCACCAATGAGCGCGACGCGCGCTACTTCGACGTCTACACCTATTCGATAACCGGCTACAAGCGCACGCTCCTCTATCGCAACGACAAGGGCTATGGCCTCGGCGCCATCTCGCGCGATGGACGCTACCTCGCCGTGGTGAAGCCGCGTACGACGTCCGACGCCGACATCTATCTCGTCGACCGGCGCGCCGGCACGACAAAGAACATCACGTCGCACTCGGGCAGCGTGAACAACGCACCCGCCGACTTCTCGCCCGATGGGCGTCGGCTGCTCTACGTGTCCGATGCGGGGCGAGAGTTCGCGTCGCTGCGCAGCTTCGACATTTCAACCGGCGCGACCACCACCGTCTACGAACAGCCGTGGGACGTACTCGGTGCGGACTACTCCAAAGGCGGGCGCTATCTCACCGTCTACGTGAATGACGACTCGCGCAACGCGGCGCGCATCCTCGACGCAAAGACATTCAAGCCGGTGCCGTTGCAGGCAATGCCGCAGGGCCTCGTGCGAGGTGTCACGATTTCACCGAATGACTCGGCCTTCGCATTCTACGCGACCGATGGCAGCGTCCCGAACGAGTTGTACGTCTCCACCTTCGGCGCCACACCGCGCCGGCTCACCAACGCACTGGACGAGAGAATCCATCGCCGAGATCTCGTCGTGCCGACCGTGACCCGCTTCAAGTCGTACGACGGAGTGACGGTGCCCGGTGTGCTGTACCGGCCGCATCAGGCGTCGTCTGCGGCGAAAGCGCCCGCCGTGGTGCTCGTGCACGGCGGGCCGGGTGGCCAGGCGCAGGTGGGGTACTCGGCGCTCGTACAGTCGCTCGTGAACCACGGGTACGTCGTCTTCGACATCAACAACCGCGGTAGTTCCGGCTACGGCAAGACGTTTTACGCAATGGATGACCGAAAGCATGGAGAGGCCGATCTGGGCGACGTGATCGCCAGCAAGCGACTGCTCATCGAGACCGGGTACGTGGACTCCGCACGCATCGGCATCATGGGCGGGAGCTACGGCGGGTACATGACGCTCGCGGCCGTTACGCTGCAGCCGGATGCCTTCAAGACCGGAGTGGATCTCTTCGGGATCTCGAACTGGTCGCGCACGCTCACGAATATTCCTCCCTGGTGGGCGTCGTTCCGCGAGGCGCTGTATGCGGAGATGGGCGATCCCAAGACGGACAGCGTGCGGCTCCGTCGCATTTCGCCGCTGTTCCACGCCGACCGGATCAAAGCGCCCTTGATGGTGCTCCAGGGCGCAAACGATCCGCGCGTCCTCAAGGTGGAGTCCGACGAGATCGTCGCGGCCGCCCGGCGGAATGGCGTACCGGTGGAGTACGTCGTGTTCCCCGATGAGGGGCATGGCTTCCTGAAGAAGGAGAACGAGATCGCGGGCTACTCGAAGGTGATCGCGTTTCTCGACACGTATCTCAAGCAATCGCGGCCGGCGGTGCCCTGAGCAGCGCAGCTGGTTTTTCGGGGGCTCACAAAAGTGCTCTGCATCACCGCTGGATTGTGCGATTGCGCAGCGTGCAATGGGCGTCGCGACCCCATTTTGTCGGTAGCAGACCGGAGAGGTGACGACGCCTAGTCGTTGCCTCCCGGAACTGCATTCCTTCGGACACCGACGCATCGCGCACGGAGTATTCAGATGATGATGACATCACGCCGCATCGCCTTCGCCACGCTCGGCGCTCTTGCGCTCGCCGCGTGCGGTCCCAATGAGTCACACGTGCAGGCCGACAGCCTGCGCACCCTTGCGCTGGCGTCGCGCACGCAGCTCTCCACCCAGCTAGCCGCGCAGAAGGATTCGCTGACTCGCGTGGTGCTGCAGGCGGACGACTTCCTCATGCAGATCGACAGCAGCGTCTCCAGGGTGAAGGGGCTGCCGAAGGGAAAGAAGTCGGGCGCGAAGCTCGATCCCATCGCGCAGCAGTTGCGCAATCGCAAGGCCGTCATGGAGCGTGTCGACGCACTCGTTGCGCGCGCCCAGTCGACCGCGGCGCAGTTGGCGAAGGCGAACTCCAACAACAAGGAGCTGCGTGCGCAGTTGGTGAGCGACTCCACGCTGATCAGTGAGCTCAACACGACCATCCAGCGGCAGACCGCGATGATCGACGTCCTGTCGACGCGCGTCGATTCGTTGAAAGGCGTCGTCGAGCACTACGGCGCGAACGTGACCGCGCTCGAGGGCGCGCTCAACAAGGCGTACTACGTGGTGGGAACCGAGGACGACCTCGTGAAGCGCGGCGTCATCGTTCGCGAAGGCGGAGCCAATCTCCTCTTCGCGCACCCGGGTCGGACGCTTCAGGTGTCGCGCACCGCGGAGCCCAGCGTGTTCAACGTTCTGGATCAGCGCCAGGCGCAGTTGATCGAGATGCCGGATACCACGCGGCGCTATCGCGTCGTTTCTCGCCAGAGTCTCGACTACGCCACCGTGGACTCGCGCGAGCGGGATTCGTTCAAGGGGAATCTGAAGATCGCCGAGCCGTCGCGGTTCTGGGCGGCGTCCCGCTATCTCGTGCTCGTGGAGCAGTAGTCCGGCACGTCGGGGACGTCGAATTCAACGTCGTCCCCGACAGCCCCGGTCCCATAGGTCGATTTGGCGGCGCATCTGGTGGCGTCGCGGACAAAATGACCGGAGAGGGGCATCACAGCGTGGCGAGGCCCTAGGGACCGATCCGCGCCGTTAAACATCCGGCAAACAAATGTGCATTTTGGCTCTTGCCTCGTGAGCTAATTGCACCGACTTTAGTGGCGGCTCGAAATTCGGCGCGATAGCCTCCCCCCGCCGAAGCCCTGACGTTCCCGCATTTACGCCTTCCATCTATTGATGCGCAACTCGCCGCCGGGTATCGCACGAGCGAACCTCGTTCCATTGCGCCGGCTCGCCCTCGTTGGCGTGGCGATGTTGGTCGTGCTGCTCAACTGCGGACGCGAGCCAACTGCACCTCAAGAAGCGCCAGTCCGGTTCGCTCGCGGTCTCAGCTTCACGACCGTCTTCCCGGAGATGGCGAAGCTCACGGGCGCCGCGGCGAACCTTGTTTCGTTCGTCAACGTGCACATCGTCCTGAATCGTCTGGACGGCACCGTGGCGGTCGACACCACGATCAACTTTCCAGCGGACAGCAACAGCGTCACCGTCGCCCTCAACGTGCGGTTGTCCGCCGGCGCGCCTGCTACGGGCGAGCCCCTCATGCTGGAGATGTCGTACGTGAACGCAGCGGGGGTTACGGTGTTTCACGCCGGCCCTGTGCAGATTCTTGCCGTCCCGAGTATTGCTGGGCAGCCAGCCCCCGCACCGATCACTGTTCAGGCCGTGTATACGGGCCCAGGTGCAACGGCCAAATCCGTGAGGATCTCGCCACGCACGCTCACCGTCAACGCGGGTGCGCAGTTCGGGTTTACCGCCGTCGCACTCGATGCGACCGGTGCGACAGTCCCGAACACGCCGATCGTCTGGACATCGCTCGATCCCACGCGCGCGACCATCGCGGCAAACACCGCTGGTAGCGGCGTTGCGCTCAATTCGCGGGGAACGGCGCGCATCGTCGCGCAGCTGCTCACGCTGCAAACCGACACGGCGCTGCTGACCGTCTCACTTCCGGCGACGACGATCTCCGCGGTCTCTGGAAGTGGGCAGACCGGCATCGTCGGCAAGCCTACGCTCCAGGCGCTTCCGCAGCCGCTCGTCGTCAAGGTCGCTGCCGCAGACGGCAGCGGTGTCTCCGGTCAGACGGTCACCTTTGCGGTGGCGAGTGGCGGCGGATCGATCTCGCCGGCAACGGCGACCACCGACGCGAGCGGCCTCGCCCAGGCCACCTGGAGCCTCGGCGCCGCGGGGACGCAGACTGCCACTGCGACCGCGGCATCGCTCAGCGGTTCGCCCATCACATTCAGCGCAACGGGGCAGACGCTCCCCGCGGTCAAGCTCGCACTCACGACAGCCCCCACGGCTGGCGGCACCGTCGCTACCGCGTCCCCGATTCCTCTCGTCGTCAATGTCCAGGACAAGGACAACGACGTCGTCACAGGGTTCACCGGGAACGTCAGCGTTGCGCTGACGACCAATCCCACCAGCGCAGTCCTGGCAGGCACGACGACCGTTGCCGCGGTGAAGGGCGTGGCGACGTTCACCAACGTCGCTGTCCCTACGCCTGGCACCGGATACGTCCTCACCGCGAGCAGCACCGGCCTGACAGGCGCCTCGACTCCTGCGTTCAACGTCGTAACGGGAGCGGCGTCGAGCATTGTATTGTTGAGCGGCGGCGGACAGAGCGCGGCGGCCGGCACGGCGCTGTCGCCGATCACTGTGCTCGTCACCGACGTCATCGGGAACGCGAAGTCCGGCGTCGATGTGGATTTTGCCATCACGTCGGGCGGCGGTTCGGTGTCGCCGGCAAAGGCAATCTCGGATGCAGCGGGCAAGGCAGTCGTGCTCTGGACGCTCGGTGCCGCCGCTGGAACGCAGACGATCACGGCGACGGTGCAGGGCCTCAGCCCGCTCACGATTCCGGCGTCGGCCACGAGCGCAACGAATAACCTCGTTATCACTCAGCAGCCCGCCGTCTCGCAGTCTGCTGGCGTTCCGCTGACGCCGGCGATTGCCGTCGAAATGCGCGATCCGGCGAATGTGGTGGTGACGAGCTTCACTGGCGCGGTCACTCTGATCATGCAGAGCAACCCCGGCGGCTCGACACTCGGCGGTACCGCGACAGTCAATGCGGTCGCCGGTGTCGCAACGTTCGGCAGCCTGACATTGAACAAGGTTGGTACGGGTTATACGCTGACGGCGAATGCTGCTGGCGCGACGGCTGCGACCACGACGCTGTTCAATGTGCTGGCGGGACCCGCGGCGACACTGGCGCTGGTCTCCGGCAACAATCAGGTGGGAGCTGCGAGCGCGGCGCTTGCGCAGCCCGTCGTTGCCAAGGTCACCGACGCACTTGGCAATGCGGTGGCCGGCGCGACAGTGAACTTTGCCGTCACTGCAGGTGGCGGCTCGGTAGGCACCTCGACAGTGACGTCCGATCCAACGGGCCAGGCGAGCACCACCTGGACGCTGGGCGCATCGGGCACACAGACCATGTCGGTATCGTCCGGCCAGTTGAGCGGATCGCCGATCACGGTCACCGCCACCATCGGATCGGCGGGCTCCATCGTGAGCACCACCGTCTCGCCCAAGGTCGATACGTTGACGTCGATTGGCGACACGCGGCAGCTCAACGCACAGGCGCG
>JANMAY010000281.1:0-6626 GCA_031360095.1 Gemmatimonadaceae bacterium | reverse complement strand
GGTGTGGGAGGCGGGCCTGAGGTATCCGGCAGCGCGAGGCCAAACGTGACTCGGGAACCGACGATCAAGAATCCATTTCCAATTGGGATGGCGTTGCTCGGTGGATCGATGTGAACAGGTGCTCCGATTCGCGTATGAAGGGTTTGAGGAAGAGACCACGACGTAGAGCACGACGTTGAGCTTTCTACCGCGTGCGCAGAGGGCTTGGCAAGCGGCTCGTTGCGAATCGATGCTTCGACGCTGCGGGGCGCTGTACTACCCACCGCTCGCGGACCCGTGCAGCCCACGACAAGCGCGCCGACGCTGCATACGAATGTGAGTTTGCGCATTCTCATTCCTCTGGTGCGTGATCCGTCAGCATCAACAGTGAATCTGCCACGAGCCAACTCGCCAAAGCTCGTGTCACTTGCCTGGCCAACCCGGAGGTGTCGGATCATTCCCGTGGGTTTCTGGCGGCACGTCGGGAAGCTCCGGATTTGACGGATCGGCTGGCGCTGCGCAATTAGTTGAGGGCGCAATAACGTCGTTCATCGGAGTGCTTCTCACGTCTTCGCTCGGCATTCGCAGAGCGGCTTTGATGAGCAGGGTGCATCTCTCATCCGCCAGTGTCAGTCGGTCGAAGCGCGCAATCGCCACGGACGCGCCCAACCCTGCGCCGCTCACTTCATCCGCCGCACACCCAGACGACGCGACCGCACCGACAAACGCCAGACACGACATGTTGCAACGCACCGATCGCATGAGTTTCAGCCTGTCCATACTCACCTCTTGAGGAGAGAGAGGATCCACGACATCCACGCCGAGTTGCGTTCCGGCGCTCGAGTAGATGTCAAACTGTGCGGCTCCCCTTTTTTATCCTCACCGCTTTTACGCACTGCATATCGATGCGTTGCATCTTCGCCCAAACGCGTGACACAATTTTCCAGCGGGTGACGCGCAAGGTGAGTCAGCCACGAGGTTCGTCTCGCCCCTCCGACGGTGCGCTCGCAAGCGAGGGTCCCCGCTTCGAACGCGTGAACATCTCGACAGCCACGTCGACGCGGCGAGGCGTCTCGGCATCGATCGCACGACACTGTTCAAGCGACATACGGGATCGAGCGGCACGGAGCTGCGTCCGGGAGGGGCGTGACGACCGTGATCGATGCCTTCTGGATCCGGTTACCGCGCTGCCGCAGACTCACACGGCGGCGTCAACGCACGGCGTTAGCAAGCGCGTAAGTAGCGGGATTGCCTGCTGACGGCCGACGCTACGCCGTGCGGCTGCTCTCGACCGACCGCGTGGCTTCTCGCATACCCTGCGCGTGAAGGATTGCATGAAGCGCGTTCACCAATAGGCCGATCTCGAAGGGCTTCAGGAGATACATCGCACCCGTATCGGCCATTCGCAGGCGCGTCGGTTCGCTCGGATCGCCCGTGATGAAGATCATACGCTGGTCGAGCGTGCCATCGATGGCAACGAGCTCGCGAAACAGCTCGTCCCCTTTCCCCACGCGATCCCCAGCAACTCGACGCAGCCAGAAGTCGAGCACGACGGCGTCGAATTGCTCGGCGCGCACTTCTGTCAGCGCAGCGCCGAAGGTATTGGCCACGCGCACGTCAAAGTCGTGCCGCTCGAGCAACCGCTTCACGGCGACGCAGATCGACGGCTCGTCTTCTACTAAGAGGATCAGCGGGATGGACACGATCGGAATCTGCAGGGAACACGACGCGCGCGGCAGGGATATCATGCGCGGAGCGGGTGGTGACGTCCCACCCCTCGTTATGGAGTATAGGACGAACCCGGCTGTTGGTTGGGTTTCACCACGTCACCTCTGGGCGCGAACGCGCCACCGGAATGGGGCGAAGTGACATTGTCGCTTGCGGCGCTCCGTGGGTCCGCCGATGCTTGAAAGGGAAGAGCCCCCACCTGTTGGTCCCCAAAGAGGTGTTGAGTTTCTATGCTTGCTCCCCTTCCGCCACTTCTGGCCTACCGGCTCGATCGTGCGCGTTCTAGTGATGCTGCGGATTTATCATCTCGGGATGCGACGGACCAATACTCTGTCGCTTCCGCTAGTCCAGTAAAGCCCGATGATGAGGTGCGGTGGGTTCGGACTGCCGTGACACTCGAGCGCGCGGTACGCAGTCGCGGGTCCGTTCGTGAGACTTCGCTTCGGCAGTTCCTCGATGATGAGGGCATTCACACCCTGCCCGAAGCGGGAGTGCCGTACCCATTCATCGAAAAAGTGGCACGGAACGAGGCGTTGCAGATGGAAGAGTGGGCGTTTCTGCGCCTCGCCTATACGACGTTATCTGCGTTGTCGGCGATTCTGCCTGACGCAATGATTCTCGAGCGCGGTCGCGTTCTCGCGCAACGAGCGCGCGTAGCATACAAACTTGGCGCGACAGTCGCTGCCCGAGTGTACTACGAAGAAGTAGAGGCCCTCGCAGCCGCTGGGTCACTTCCTGAGTTGAAAGGTCGGGCGCTTGTCGGATTTGGCGTGCTGGCGGAGTTCACTGGAAACTTCCCATCGTCACGCTCTCTCTTCACACAGGTTCTAGTTCTCCAGGGTGCGGCTGCCGATTCAGTTTCCATGGCTCATCACGGTCTTATGGTCGCGGCGGCGGAGGCGGAAGACTTCGATCGCGCGATTCAACACGCGTGGTCAGCCTACTCAGGGGCGGAAAGCGACTCGCAGCAGAGTGACATGCTCGTCGATCTTGCTCAGCTTCTTCTCCTTGTGGGTCAGCCGGCGGCAGCGCTGTGTGGATTCGCTTCCGCGCTCGCACGTCGGCTATCACCACGGGCGGCGCTGCCAGCGTTGGGCGGCGTCGCGCTTGCCGCTGTCGGAGCGCGAGAGCCGGAGAGCGCTCGCGCGGTCGTTCGACTCGTTGCTGCGCAGACCGAAGCCCTGGTTGCATCGCTTGGTGGTGGTACGAGCCCGGCGATGCCATACCACAGTGCGAGTGCCCTCACGGAAGTAAGCGAGGCCCTGAGCGCGGTCGATGAAGCGATTTGGTCAAGGCGCTCTGCGGCCCACGCCGCTCAAATCGCCGCGTGCCACCGCTTTCACCGAATCTCACACCGTCTCGAGAATCCGCCCAAGCGGCCGGAAAAGAGCGCCGCTCCGACGCGCGTGCAAATGGAGATTGCCCAACGTGTCGAGGCACTCGAGGGTGCTGAGTTGATAGGAGCGCCGGGTTGACTACCGGCGGTGCGGTTTGCTACCGCCGGTCAGTGCTCGATTGTTGTGTCAGCCGCCCGTCGGAATAAATCCTCTGTTCACCGTATCGATCGGCGCACCGTCATGTGTGGCATCCGGCGCCGTGAGCCGGCTCGGCGCCGGGCTGGTCGGTGAGGACGTGCAGGCCGTAACGAGAGCAATGGCGGCGAGAACGACGGCAAGGATGGGACGACGCATGAGACTGGGGGGCGGAAAGGACGGGTCGTGAAAGGGGCGAGCCGCGGTAGGCGGCGCCGGCGACGGAGGGGAACATTGCCCCTCACAGACCTCGATACGCGTTTCATACGGGCGAAACGGGTTTCAGGGTGTTACCGTTTTCGCGAATGTCAGCGCGAAAGCATCGTCTCACCGTCGGGCGCACTCTGCCGCCCATAGCTCGGCCGCTCGCCCCGGGTGCACCGTTTCCTCGAATGGTGGCGCTCGTCGTCGGCCGGCTCGACCGCGCACGACTCATCGATGCTGCGTACGGACTGGTCGCGCTCGAGTTCGTCGATACGCTCGCCGACCTCGAGACCGCGGTGCTGCATAGTACCCCCATGGTCGCAATTCTCCTCGCCGAGCCATTCGACCGCGCGCGCACGCCAAGCGCGCCCCTCGTTGCCCGGTTGCACGCGATCCGACCGGACATCGCGCTCATCGCGTACCTCACGCGAGGCAATGCATCGGACTTTCTCTCCCTCGCGCGCGCCGGCGCACACGACGTCGTATTTCGTGGAGAGGACACGACGCAGTCCGTGCGAAGTGCGCTCACGCGGGCGGGCGCGGAGGTGGCTGGCGACTCGGTGCTGCGTGCGCTCGAAGACGTGCTCACTCCGGAGGCGCTGTCGCTCGTTGCCTACTGCCTCGAGTACGCCCACGCGAAGACCAGCACCGACGACGTCGCACGACACCTCGGCGTGCATCGCAAGACGCTCGTGCATCGCTGCCGGCTGGCGGGACTGCCTGCCCCCGGCGCGCTGCTCGTATGGGTGCGGCTGATGGTCGCGGCGTCGATGCTCGACGCACCGGGCCGTCGCGTCGAAGACGTCTCAGATGCGCTCTCGCTGCGATCACCGAGCGTGCTGCGCAATGCGTTCAAGCGATATACGGGACGCCGCGCGACGGAGCTGCGCGAAGCGGGAGGATTGGCCGCGGTGATCGCTGCATTTCGTCATCCCAAGGCGTATGGGCGCGGCGTGGGCCGGCGGCGCAATCGCGAGGCGTTCGACGACGACTAGTGCACGCCGCGATGGTCAGGCGGCCGTGCTCTGCGCGCGTGTGGCCATTGGGAGATCATACACGAGCGATGGACCGAACGTCGCCAACAGGACCGGCACGATCGCCGCCATTCCCTGCGAGAGCACGTTCGAGAGCGCGATGCCAGTGAGTCGCGCGCAGCACCGCGTCGCGCGGTCGAGCGACGGGAAGCCACTCGCATCGAGAAAAGCGTTCAACGCAAGCGGCTCGACGGAGGCCGTCACGGCCGATGCCCCGCGGACGAGACGGCCCCACATGAGCAGCTGCCTGGGTGCCGGCCAGCCGTAGCGCGACGCGCGACGCTCGAATGTTCGCATGCTGATGCCGAGTGCTTCGGCGAGCACACCAACGCTATCCGGTGCCGATGGGGCTTTCATGATCGCCTCGAAGACCCGGCGAGCGGGCCGCGGCAGCCCGTCGGCTGTCTGCGTGCTCTCGAGCTCCAGCATCAACACGCCGCGCGCCTGCGAGACGACGCGGCCCAGGAGACGCGCGAGGTCATCCTGCGGGAGAAACGCAATATGCTCCGCGCCGGCGCGTACGGCCTGGAAGAGATCGCGCCCCGGCGCCGCGTCCGTGCAGGCAAGGACGACCGGTACGGCTGGAAAATGTCGTCTGAGCCGGCGCACGACGGGCGCAACGGGGTCCGGCATGTTCGCATGCAGATCGACAACGATCGCTGCCGGCGATTCGCGCTCGCTGTCTCGACATCTCGCGTCGAGTCCATCGACGTCGCTCACGACCTCGACACTGAATTGTGCAATCTCACTGAGGTGGGCCTCGAGCGTCTCGTCCGAGCACGTCGTGACCAGCAGTATCGGAAGCATTGGCATTGAGGCGAGAGAAACACCGCAGTCGCTGTACGCGGCGAGTGGACACGCGGAATTATCGAGCGTGCCGAGGTTCCGTGCGCGTTTCACGATGAGGCAGCGCGTTACATGCCGGGGCGGATAACAACGCAATGCCACACGGTGTAACCCGGTTCCTCCCTGTGAAACTTCTTTCGCCGCATTCCATCGCGCAGTTTCGCGAACGCGCTTTCCTGTGGCTGTCACACCCGTCGGCATTCTCCGTCCGCGCATGGAACACTTACGGGCCCCGGTTTCGCAATCGCGAGACGTTCGAAGCAATCGAGTTGCACAAAAGCGCAGCACACCCGAGGTCGGGATGCTCTCAGACCGGATCCGCGTACTGGTCGTCGATGACGAACCAGCGATCTGCAAGGCGCTGACGATCGCGCTCACGCGTGCCGGTTATGCCGCGATCGCCGCGCACTCGGGCGATAATGCGCTCGCGCTGCTTGCGTCAGAGCACGTCGATATCATGGTCATCGATCTGCATATTCCCGACACGCGCGGCGACGTCGTGTTCGAGTTGGCGGTTGCCACGCATCCGCATTTACGCCCGCAAACGTTGTTCATGACGGGCGACATTTCGGAGCGCGCGCACAAGCTCATCCTGTCCTGCAAGTGTCCGGCAATTCGCAAACCCTTCGAGCTGCGACGATTCATCGCGGCAGTTGGTGAGCTCGTGCCGGTGCACGGACACGAGATCCGCGGACAGATCGCGTAGCGCGCGAATCGTCACAGCGTCCATCCTTTGAGCTTCGCGATTGTCTCCTCCAGCGCTTTGCGCTCCTCGTCGCGGCTCGCCTCGGCCCAGAGTCCTTCATAGGTTCGAACGGCGAGATCGAGCGCGAGCGGATCATGTTCCGCGCCGGCGAGGCTCGCGGCGTTGTCGGCGAGCGCGGCTCGCGCCAGCTGATCGGCGGGAAATTCTGCCGCAACGCGAGTCCATCGGTCGACACGAGCGCGCGCGTCCGATTCGCTCAGGGCCCACAGATGCCATGCGCCCCGATTAGTTGGATCGCTGGCGATGGCGCGCGTCGCGAGCGACCCGACCACGTCGGCTCCTCGGCCGGTGAGCCAGTAGGCGTTGGCGAGAACGACCATGGCCTGGGCGTCGGCGGGGCGCGCCTCGACGACGCGCTCGTACACGGGAATGACGACTTCCGGTAGATCGCGAAAGGGAGCAGACGCTGCAATGAGCGCGTCGGGATCGGCTGCGACAGAAAGCGCCTTCATGCGGTCGATCAATGCGCCAATGTCGCCGACTTGCCGATACTCTTGCACGGCTGCCGAGAGGGCAGCGACTACATCAGGGGGAGAC
>JANMAY010000272.1:0-9643 GCA_031360095.1 Gemmatimonadaceae bacterium | reverse complement strand
GTACATGTCCTTGGGCAGCTTGTCGCGCATCTGGCGCGCGCCAAACGTGTTGATGCCGAAGTACGCGGAGGTGGGCCGGACGGCGCTCACGTCACCGTTGCCGGCATGAGGAGCGCGGGGCACGCGCGCGATGAGCTCGCGGAGCGTGGACTTGCGGGAAGGCCCTGAAGGGGCGGTCATGAGCGCGGCGGTGTCTGGGGAAAGAACCGGCTAGCCCCGACAGGTACGCCGGGGCTAGATGGGGGGCCAAAGTTGCAGAAAAAGCACTAACTGTCATACAAACTACACAATTTGAGGATAAGAAAGCAATAAATCCTGTCAGATCGTGCAAAAGTTACACGTGGCCAATGCGTCGCAACTCGCGCAGCACCGGAACCCTCCGGGCGGTGAAGCCCACCACCACCAGGGCGGCCAGCCCTCCCAGTACCACTGCGGGAACCGGCCCGAGCAGGCGAGCCGCTACCCCGCTTTCGAACGCCCCAAGCTCGTTCGACGAGCCAATGAAAATCGAGTTCACCGCCGACACGCGGCCAAGCATGTCGGACGGAGTGAGCAACTGAAGCAGCGTCGACCGAATCACCACGCTCAGATTGTCCGCCATGCCACTCACGCCCAGGAGCAGCGACGACAGCAGGAAGCTCCGCGAGAGTCCGAATCCGATGATGGCGAGCGCAAACACCGCGACGGCCACGAGCAACGAGCGTCCTGCCCGCGCGATCGGTGGGCGATGCGCGAGGAACACGCCCATCATCAATGATCCGACCGCTGGCGCCGCACGAAGGATGCCGAGGCCCTCCGGTCCCACCTTGAGAATTTCCGACGCGAAAACGGGGAGCAACGCTTCCGCACCGCCGAGGAAGACGGAAAAGAGGTCGAGTGACAACGCGCTCAGGATGAGAGGCTGGCTCCAGACGAATCGAAGCCCGGAAACCAACCCGGTGAGCACCGGCGTTTGCGTGATACTGCGCGGCCCGGCCCGGTAGCGCAGGCCGATGAATCCGCCAAACGCGAGCAACATGAGGACGGCAGCGACCGCGTAAGCGGCGACTGGACCCGAGAAGCCGTACAACAATCCTCCGACTGCGGGCCCGATGACCGCCGCCGTCTGCCACGTGCTCGTGCGCCACGCAATCGCATTCTCATAGATGGGCCGAGCGACGAGCTCGGCGCCGAGCGCCTGGCGGGCGGGCTGGAGAAAGCTGCGCGCGATGCCGCTGACAAAAATCACCGAGTAGATCGGCCCGATACCGGTGCGGAGCAGCACGCCGGGGGCGGCGGTCAACGCGAGCAGCGCCGCCGAGCACAGCGCGAGCACCGCGAGTGCGACGCCGCAGATGGTGCGGCGGCTCCATCGGTCCGCGACGTAGCCGGCAGGCAGAGCGATCGCGATGAAGGGGAGCGCTTCCGCGAGTCCCATCAGGCCCAGCGACAGTGGGTCGCGCGTAATCGTGTAGACCTGCCACCCCACCACCACTGCCTGGAGCTGCGAGCCGAGCGTCATCGCGAACAAGCTGACGATGTACCATCGGAAATCGCGGTGGCGGAGCGCTACGTACGCATCGTGAGGTGCCGCCGCGCCTGGCTCGGCGCGCGGCGGTTCACGTTCGCTCACAACTGTGGCAGCAGCGCGATCACTTCTTCATGAGCGCAGCGCGCAATTGTTCGGCGTGTGCGAGATGTGCGCTCACGGCGGGCCGCAGGTTGTTCACGAACTCCTTGAGTTCGGCGGAGCGGGCGCTGGGATACAGCACATTGTCGAGTGCACCGAGCAGCTCGGTGTGGTACTGGACCTCGTTCGCGATGTAGGTCGAATCGAACTTCGCGCCCTCCAGCTCGCGGAGAATGTCGCGGCGCGCCGCGCTGCGGTCGCGGAAGTCGAGACTCAGGGGATGCTCCTCCGCTGCGATGCTTCCACGACGTGCAATGTCGTTCGCGCGTGCGTTCAGGAGTGTGTGGTCTGTCGTCATGCGCACTGCGAATGCTTTGACGTCGGCGCTGCGTGCGCGCGCCGGGACCAGGCGCGCATAGCTCAGGTCCGTGTTGTTGGCGGCCAGGATCACGGCAACGACGTGGGCGTCGGAGAGGCGCGGCATGCCTGGCGGCGTCGAGTCTGTGGACCTGGCGCCGCGGTGGCAGGCCATCGCAAGGAGAAGGAGGAGCAACGTGCGGGTCGCTCGACTCGCGCTTCGCGCTCGCTCGGGATGACTGGGAGGGTGGTGGCGCATCGGCTCTCCTGATCGAGGGATGGGCACAGTGGGGCGCCCGTATGCGCTGAGGTTACCGGGGCGGGGGGCGGGAGTCCAGTGAGCCCGCTCACGGCAAAGTCACTCTGCCGACGGTGAAAAAAGGACCGTACATTCGGGGACGATGAATCCGCCGCGCCCCCGCCCGCCGTATCCCCATTCGAGAGCAGTCGTACTCACCCCCCGGATCTCGGGGGCCCACGACCTGGTGCCGGACGACGTCGCCATCATGCGTCGCATGGCCCAGGGCGACGATCGCGCGCTCGGATCGCTGTACGATCACTGGCATTCGTTGGTGTACGCAGTTGTGCTGCGCATCGTGCGGCAGCAGAAAGACGTTGAGGATGTCGTCGAAGAGACGTTCTGGCAGGCGTGGAGGCAGGCGTCGCGTTATGAGCCGTCACGGGGATCGGTGGCGACGTGGCTGCTCACCATCGCACGGAGCAGGGCGCTGGACCGGGTGCGCGCACTCACGCGTCTGCGCGAAGAGTCGTTGGAAAGCGAACGGGCCGAGGAGGTAGCGCAGTACGCGTCGGACAGCGATCCGGCGAAGGACGCCGAATCGACCGAGCGTCGGAAGATCGTGGTCGAGGCGCTCGGAGAGCTCCCCGCTGAGCAACGGGAAGCGCTGGAGTTGGGATACTTTGGAGGGTTGAGCCAAAGCGAGATCGCGGAGCGTACCGGGCAGCCGCTCGGCACGATCAAAACGCGAATGCGCTTGGCCATGCAGAAACTCCGAAGCTCATTGCAGGTGTTGCACGAGGAGCATCCATGACGAGCACCGGAATGGCCCACGACGATGCACGAGAAGCGCTCGAGGCGCTCGCGTTGGACGCGCTGGACGCGTCCGAGCGCACCGTTGTGCTCGCGCACGTCGCGACATGCACGAGGTGCCAGGAGGAGCTCGCGCAGCTGCGGGAGACGGCGAGTGCGCTGGCATACTCTGCACCGGCCGTTGCGATGTCCGGCTCGCAGCGCGAGCGCATTCGCGCGCGGCTGATCAGCCGCGCGGTGGCCGACCGCGGCACGGACGCGCCCGTGCGCGGTACGATGGCGTCCTACAAGACGCCGATCAGCGGTGTCGTTCCGATCGAAGCGGGGCGCGTGTCGCGCAAGCGCGCGTCGAGTGCCGACGGCTCACGCTGGATCGTGGCCGCCGCCGTGCTGCTTGCCGTGGTGAGTGCGGGCCTGCTCATGAAAACGCGCACCGAGCGCGACGACGCGATCGAAGCGTTTCAGCTGGCGTCGACCGAGCAGCGTCTGAACACGACCGTCTTCGACTCGCTGCGGACGCAGGTGGCCGATCGCGAGCGGCTGATTGCCAATCTCACGGGCCCGCGCGTCGCCATGATGACGCTCGCGGCGGCGACTCCCACGTCCCCCTCGGCGCGGATGTTCTGGGATCAGTCGGTGAACGCGTGGACGTTCGTTGGACATAACATTCCCGCGCCGAGGCTGGGCCGGACGTATCAGCTGTGGCTGGTGACGGCGACGCGGAAGATCAGTGCGGGCACATTCGTACCGAAGGAGAATGGCGACGTCATGGTGCGGGCGACGTATGCCTTGGCAAAGGATGCACTCGCCGCGGTCGCGGTGACCGACGAGCCGAAATCGGGGAGTGCGCAGCCGACCACGACACCGATGATGGTGGCGACTTACGGCTCGCGCTGAGCACCTTGTAGGCCCGCCTCGGTATCGATCGCCACTTCCTGCGCCGAACGCCGCTCCTCGACGACCTCACGTGGCGCGCGCCGCCGCCCGAGTGCGAGTGACGCTTCCAGCGTCGCCATGCAGAACGCCGCCCACGCGAGGCCTACGATGATTCCGCCAATCACGTCCGACGGATAGTGGACGCCGAGGTACAGGCGCGTGAGGCAGATGAGAAGGATGAGAAAGGTAGCGCCGAGGAACGTGAGGACCCGCGACCAGTGATGTTTCTGCAACCGCATCACGAGATATGCGACGGTTCCGTAGACGACCGTGGCGCTCATGGCGTGGCCAGATGGAAACGACGAGCTCACCGCCGTGGTCTCCCACTCGAACACACTGGGGCGCGCACGGTGGTATATGAATTTGAGCGTCCAATTCAAGAGGATGTTGCCCGCCGTCGCGGCGAGGAGAAGCCGCGCCGAGTGTTTGTGCTCGGTGTGCCAGAGAAAGAGCGCGACGACGCCGACCATGGTGAAGACGACTGTGCCCGTGCCGAGGTATGTCATCTCGACCATGAGCTTCGTGAGCGTTGGACTCTGGTGCGCGTGCAGCCACTGTAGAACGGCCACGTCGAAGGCCTGTGTCCTGCCGGCGAGCACCTGCTTGGCGAGCTTCGCAAAGCCCATGGTGGCGACAGCCGCGATGACGACGCCTACCACCAGGAAAATTCCGACCGTGCCGTAGAAGGTTTGCGCGTGGGGGCGGATTCTGCGGAGGCCTTTGAAAATGAGGTCCCACAGACGCGGAAAGTGGCCGACGCGCCGCGTATCTCGGCGCTCCGCGACGAGAGGGGGGCGCTGGTCGGGTTCGCGTGGCTCAGTGGAGGGCATGTGGGAAAGATGTTATCAAGAGGCGCGCCGCGTCGTTCCGGGTTGAGAGAAGGGGCGGCCTGCGGTTACCTTATGGGCACGGCGCCGTGGCCAAGTGGTAAGGCGGCAGACTGCAAATCTGCTATTCGTCGGTTCGATTCCGACCGGCGCCTCTGGGGACATTCACACCGGCAGCAGCTAACCCTGGCGGCGAGCCAAGCGGACCCGCGCTCGTCACTACAGGCCGCCAGGCATCGGGTAATGCCCGCGAACACGAACGTCCCTCCGAGGAGCATGCGATGGCGCACGGAACGCTTAAGAATCAGCAGAAGCTCATCGCCAGCACACGAGTGATCCTCGCGAACCAGAAGAAGATCCTTGGGAATCAGGACCAGCTGCGGCCGATTCTCGCCAATCAAGTCAAGATCATTCGCAACCAGCAGGCGATCCTGAAGAACCAGAAAAAGATTCTGGCTGATCATGCCCGGCGATTCCGCGAGATCGCGAAGCGGTCGTAAACGAGCGCCGAACGCACCGCCAGCTACTGCTCCTCGATGACGCGCTCCACCGCGCTCGCGTAGCGACGCCAACTCGCAATCTCTTCGGCTAGCGCGTGCCGTCCCTCGGTCGTGAGCTGATAGTACCTCGCGATCCGATTGTTCTCCGTCGCCCGCCAATAGGACGTCACCCAACCGCGCTGCTCGAATCGATGAAGCGCCGGATAGAGCGACCCTTGGCCGATGCGAAAGACATCGCGCGACATCTCTGCGATGCGGTTGCTGATCCCCCACCCATGCACGGACTCGAGCGACAGCGCCTTGAGGACGAGCACGTCCAGCGTGCCCTGAATGACGTCTAAAGATTTCGTCAAATCCGCTTCTCCTGTCGAAGTGAAAGGGAAGTATCGAACGCGATGATGTGCTTGCGCAAGGTGAAACGGCCGCTGTAGGTTGGCGTCAATCACGCCCTCGCGATCGTTTCCCTCATTCGCACTCGACTACATGTTGCGCATCGCACGACTCTCGCTCGCAGCGACTATCCTGCTCGTCTGTGCTCGGCAGCAGCTTTATGCGCAGTCTGGCGCGGTTCGTGGCCTAGTGACGGATGAGACTGGCCGCGCGCTCTCCGGGGCACGAGTCACGGTGGTAGGGATGGCTCTCGGCTCGGAGTCCCGCGTGGACGGGAGTTTCGAGCTGCGAAGCGTACCCGCCGGGAGTCGTACCGTACGCATCCAGCTCCTTGGGCGTCGTGTGACGGCACAGACGGTCGTGGTGGAAACGGGCGAGGCGGCGGTCGTCCAATTCGTCTTGGTCGCGGACCCACTCGCGCTGGACGCGGTGGTGGTGTCCGGCACGTTCAACCCTGCCTCGAAGCTGGAATCGAGTACCGCCATCACCACAATGACTTCGCAGGAGCTCGAGCAGCGCGCGCCTCGTGGCACCGCGGAGATGCTCAAAGGCGTTCCCGGGCTTCAGGTCATGAGCAACTCCGGAGAAACGGGTGCGGACGTGACGGTACGCGGACTTCCGCAGACGGCGAACAGCTCGTTCCGCTATATCAGCCTTCAGGAGGACGGGCTGCCCGCGTTCGAGGCGCCGGGACTGTTGTTCGCATTCCCCGACGCCATGGTGCGGCTCGACGAGACGGTCGCGCGCGTGGAGGCTGTGCGCGGCGGAAGCGCGGCGGTGTTCGGCTCCAGCACACCGGGTGGCATCGTCAACGTGATCAGCAAGACCGGTGGGCCGACGCGTGCCGGCACTCTTCGCAGCGCAACCGGCAGCCAGGGAATGGAACGATTCGACGCGAACGTCGGCGGCCCGTTGGGCGGTGGCTGGCGGTTCAACCTGGGCGGCTATTATCGCTACGACCGCGGCGTGCGCGATCCCGGCTTCGCGGCCAATCAGGGAGGACAAGTGCGCGCCAACGCAACGCACGAGGAGTCGTGGGGCCATGTGCGGCTCTACGGCAAATATTTGGACGAACGGAATGTCTGGTACCTGGGAATCCCGATTCGAAACTTCCACGAGCCGGAGGCGATTCCAGGCGGACCGCAGATCGGGAGCGGCACCACCTTCGCGCGCGAACGGCTCACTCTCACTGTGCCTGACGCGTTCAACCCGGGTTCAACGGCCCAGCGCGACATGAACGGCAACACCACGCGCTATCGAATGGCTGGCCTGGACCTGCTGCGCGATCTTGGGGCTGGCTGGTCGCTCACGTTTCGAGGGAAGGCCATGCACTCAGACAACGTGACAAACTTGATGGTCGATGTGGCGGACCCCATTCCGATCAGTTCCTTCGGCCCACCCGCGCCGAAGCAAGTGCGCTATGTGAACGGTGGGGAAACCATCACCGATCCCTCGCAGGTCGCCGCGCTCAACGGCAACGGGTTGATGAGCGTGCACGGATTGGCGTTCGTGAACCAACCTGTTGGCAACGGCATCGCCAATCTGGAGTTGGCCAGACAAGGGGGCCGCCATAGCCTCACGGGCGGCGTGTATTTCAGCGATTACACAACGCACCTGCGGCTGCTGCAACAGGGAATCTTCCTGGAGGTGCGGGACAACCCGCGCCTGATCCAGGTTGGCATTCCGGGCCAAAACGGTGCGTTCACCGGACTCACGCCGGCGGATGGCTTTGCCGGATACAACACTGGTTTCTGGAATCTGAAGAACCACACCAAGATCGGGGCGCTGTATCTGGGCGACTCGTGGGCGGCGTCGGACCGGCTAACCATTGATCTGGGCGCTCGGCTCGACCAGAGTTGGAGTACGGGCCGCAATGAACGTCCCGTGAATCCGGGGCGAGTGGTGAACGGACAGGTGACCGGTCAGGTGGTGCCCGCGGGATACGCACCGTTTATCCCGACCGCGCAGCAGTCGCAGGCTGGACTCTTCGGCAGCGGGCTGCATCGCACATGGGACTACACGTTCGGGACGTGGAGCGGTTCCGTGGGCGCCAACTATCGCCTGACCAACCATCTCGCGGTGTATGGGCGCGGCAGTCGGGGCACTCGCATGCCGACCTCGCAGCAATGGACCTTCCAGACGAGCGATGGCAGTCAGATCACAGGCCAGACCAATCGTGGCGAGGTAGAGACCACGCTGCAAGGCGAGCTGGGTGTGAAGACGTCGGCGGACCGCTGGTCGCTGTTGGTGACCGGCTTCTACGGTAGCAGCAAGAACTTGATTACCACATTGCACCGCGGCCAGCCGGACGGCTCTTTCATCTTTCTCCCGATCAGCGGTGACACGCGTACCATCGGCGCGGAGATCGAGGGAGCGGTGAGTCCGCTGGAGGGAATGCAGCTACGCGCGGTGACGACGCTGCAGGACCCGCGCTTCACTCGCTTCGGCTACCAGTTCTTTGTTCCGGGCAACAAACCGGGGAGCGGCGCTCAGGTGCGCAACTATTCGGGGAACCGGCTGAACGATGCTGTGTCCATTCTCAGCGACCTCACCGCGTCATACGCGCGAGCCCGCGCTCAAGTGTTCGGCAACTTCCGCTACACGGGAGACCGGGCAGCGAATCGCCCCAACACAGTCACCATCCCGGGATTCAACGAGGTAAACGGCGGTGTGGCGTACCGGTTTCGCCAAGCGCGGGTGGCGCTTCATGGGCTCAATCTGCTGAACACGCAGGCGATCGTGCAGATGGGCGCGCGCACCGGCGAGGACATTCTTCGCGTGAACGCGGACGGCAGCGCCGAGACGCTGGTGACCAGCGGCGCGGCGGCTGGCACAACGACCACGACCAAGTACACGACGGGGCTGGGGATTCTCCCGCGCAGCATGCAGTTGAGTATCAGCTACGACTTCTGAGAGAATCTCGCGACTCCAGCCGCATTGCGGGGCGAAGGTACGCGATCCGGAAATCTATCGAGCAAGTCGACTACGACAGTCCCGGGGCGCAGACCGGAGCTACGCGGACGTCGTGCGAAGATGCCGTGCGAGGAACTCGCCCACTCGCTGCTCGTAGAGTCCACCGGCGTACGCGTGCATATCCTCGTGGCGCGCGCCTTCCACGGCCCAAAAGTCTTTCGGTTCGCGTGCATGTTCGAACAGCGCCCGCGATTCGTGGAGCGGCGTATATGCGTCGTGCGTGCCGGCGATCACGAACACAGGCGCGCCAAGGCTACCGATCCGATCGATCGGGCGAAGTGCATCCTCACCGATGCCAGTTTCGGCGCGCACTCCCTCCACGAGTTGTGCGGCCAGCAACCGCTTGAGTACCCCGAGAGGGCCGAGCCACACCCCGAGACGGTCCTCGAGCGCCTGGCGAATGCTCGGGTAGACAGATTCGAGGACGTAGGCATCGGCACGACGTGGACCCGAGCAAAGCACCGCCGCGGCACCGCCCATCGACACGCCAATCATGCCCACGCGCTCAACGCCGCTGCAGCCACGTACGAATTCGAGACTGGCCTCAACATCGCAGCTCTCGAGCGCTCCGAACGTGATTCGAGATCCAGCGCTCTCACCGTGGGCCTGAAAATCCGGAAGTAGTACGGTGTAGCCGGCGCAATGAAGGAATCGAGCTCGTGCGACCATGCTGCTCCGGTTCCCACGCACGCCGTGCAGAAGAACAACGGCTCCGACGCCGGGGCTTCCCGCGAGCAGCCATGCCCGAATGGTGCTCCCCGAGCGGCTGGGAAACGAAACGGATTGCACGGCGAGTGCGGACGGGGGAGCGAGCTCCGTACTATTGGCGTGGCGCGTCAGGAGGCCACCCGACCACCCGGCGATGCCGGCGAGCAGTCCATGTTCACGAACCTGCTCTCTTAACCGGCGTCGTCGCGCCCGCATAATGATTCTCTCTCGTGGCGCCGAGCCGGGAAACGGTCTCGGAGTCCTGCGCTGCAGATGGGGATACCGGGAATGC
>JANMAY010000269.1:0-5444 GCA_031360095.1 Gemmatimonadaceae bacterium | reverse complement strand
TGAATGACGCGGAGCCCCTGACGGCGAAGAATCGGGAGGAGTACGACAAAAACTGGACGATGGTGCTCGAGGGACTGAAGAAAGCCGTGGAGAAGTGAGGACGGACGAGATTACGTGGTACCGCCTCTCGGGCGCGCGAGGCGCGTGGCGAGGTGGCGCTTCACGTCGGGCCACTCGCTCGACAGGATGCTGTACATCATGGTGTCACGCACGCTTCCGTCCCTGCGCGCCGTGTGGTGACGCAGGATGCCGTCGCGCTTGGCGCCCAGCGCCTCGATCGCCCGCTGCGAGCGCAAGTTGAAGTTGTCAGTGCGGAAGCCGACGACGCTGCACCCGAGGGTTTCGAAGGCGTGAGTGAGCAGGAGAATCTT
The DNA here is from genome assembly GCA_031360095.1 of Gemmatimonadaceae bacterium. Lineage (GTDB taxonomy): Bacteria > Gemmatimonadota > Gemmatimonadetes > Gemmatimonadales > Gemmatimonadaceae > AG11. The sequence goes on along the minus strand of JANMAY010000269.1, from coordinate 5,073 downwards.
CGCTGCGGTGTTGACGTGGCTTCGCTGCCAGCGCGCAGAGTACCACGTGTAGCCGATCTCGACGCGATCGACCGGCGGTACGATGTCGTGATACCGCGTGCAGCCGACGACGTTTCCGGATGCCAGTTCCCGCACCACCCAGGGCAGCATGTGTCCGGCCGTCTGGCCGGCGAGGGCGTCGGCGACGTACTTCGCGACGGCACTGGGCTCTGGAACGCTCGTGAACCAGAGCTCCCACAAATTGCCGTCAGCCGCGGCGGACGCGAGGCCGGTTTCGTGCGCGGGCACGAGGGGCTCGAGCCGAACGCCGTGTCCTTCGAGCGCAACGGGTACGGGAGAGATCATGACTATTCTTTGAATATAGGCAACCAAAAGTTCTCGTCTGGCTACACGTTCCGGCTGTTACCGTAAGCCAGTTCGCGCATGGTGAATATTGCACTCCCTGCGCGAAATACGTAACGTCACGTCGGCATCGTTGCCACTCGCGGGCCGAAAGAATTACGTCGACCGCGCGATCACCCAGAACTCGAAGCAGGTCCAAACCGTGGCGCTCCGTGAACAGCTGCAAGCCACGCTAGGCAACGACTACGCCGTCGGTCGCGAGTTGGGCGGCGGCGGGATGTCGCGGGTGTTCCTCGCGGAGGATACCCGGCTCGGGCGCAACGTTGTCGTCAAGGTGTTGGCGCCCGAGCTCGTGGGCGCGATCAGCGCGGAACGGTTCGAACGCGAGATACGCGTCGCGGCATCGCTTCAGCAGGCGAACATCGTCCCGCTGCTCACCGCTGGCAGCACCGACGGCCTGCCGTATTTCACGATGCCCTACGTCGAAGGGCAGTCGCTGCGCGCGCGACTCGCATCCGGCACTCTCTTCACCCTCGCCGAATGCGTCAGCATCCTGCGCGACGTCACCCGCGCACTCGGCTACGCGCACGAGCATGGGGTAGTGCATCGCGACATCAAGCCGGACAACGTGCTCCTCTCCCGCGGCGCTGCCGTCGTCACGGATTTCGGCATCGCCAAAGCGCTCGACGCGGCGCGCATTCCGCGCGAGAGCGAAGCGCTCACCCAGATGGGAACGTCCGTCGGAACTCCCGCGTACATGTCGCCGGAGCAGGCGGCTGGAGACCCGAATCTCGATCATCGAGCCGACATTTACGCGGTGGGCATTCTGGCGTACGAGATGCTCGCAGGTGGTCCACCGTTCGCCGGTACGCCGCAATCGGTAATGGCGGCGCAGGTTAACACTCCGCCACCGCCGATCAGTTCGCGCACCGATCTGCCGCCTGCCATGCGGCGCATGGTGATGAAGTGCCTCGCGAAGAATCCGTCCGACCGCTATCAGTCGGCGGATGAGCTGCTCGCGGACATCGAGAGCGCGGCTACACCAACCTCACCATTGCCATCGGCGACGCGGGCACGTCCCCGCCGAACGCTCGCACTCCTCGGTGGCGCGGCGGCACTCGTCGCGCTGGTGTGGTTCGGCACCGCCGGCATGCGCCGCGAGCGGTGGGTGCGCACGGAGGCGAATCCGCGCATCAAGCAGTACGTAGAGCTCGCGCAGTACGACAGTGCGTGGCTGCTGATGCGTCAGGCACGCGAAATCCTGCCGAACGACTCGACGTTCGTGCCGCTCCTGCCGTTATTCACGCGGAAGGCAGTGCTGCACTCGGTTCCGGAAAGTGCACAGGTATATCGAGCGCCGTTCAGCGACACCACGCACTGGACGCTGCTCGGCACGACGCCGACGGACACGCTGCTGCTGCCGCTGGGATACGGCCACCTCCGCGTGGAGAAGCCAGGCTATCGAACCCAGATCGGACTGATCGGCGCCGCAAGCCGGACGTTCATGCTGGATAAGATCACGGCCCCAGACAGCGATATGGTGCACATCCCGGGTGGTCGCTTCGGCGCGTTTCTCGTCGGACTGGAGGGCGCGCCGCCGTTGGCGCTGGGCGACTACCTCATGGACCGTGTCGAGGTGACGAACCGTCAGTACAAGGCGTTCGTCGATGCCGGTGGATATCGCAAGCGAGACCTTTGGCCGGACGAGATGTCGCGCGAAAACGGCGGGTGGGAAGGCGCTGTTGCGCTGTTCAAGGACAAGACCGGCCGTCCAGGTCCTGCGACCTGGGAGGCGGGCGAGTATCCAACGGGTCAGGGTGATCTTCCGGTCGGTGGAGTGAGTTGGTTCGAGGCGCACGCCTACGCGAAGTTCGCGGGCAAGTCACTGCCAACAGTATTTCACTGGGCGCGCGCAGCGAACGTCGTCGCGGCAAAGTACATCGTCCCAGGTGCCAATTTCGATGGACAGGGACCCGTGCGCTCGAACACCGCGCGCGCGATAAGTCCGTACGGCGTTTTCAACATGGCGGGCAACATCCGCGAGTGGTGCGAGAACGACGCCGGCGGCGGAGAGCGGTTCATCCTGGGCGGTGGATGGAGTGATCCACAGTACGGATTCACCGACGCGTACGCGCAACCGGCAGTGGATCGGTTGCCGATCAACGGCATCCGGTTGGTGAAGTATCTCCACGAGGACTCGAGTCTGGCGCAGGCGCGTGCGCCGAGGGAGAGAGCGTTCCGCGATTACGCGAAGGAGAAGCCGGTTCCCAACGCTGTGTACGAGGGTTTCCGACACATCTTCGACTACGACCGCACGGCGCTCAACACGAAGCTGGATTCGCGCGACACCACGCAGGATGACTGGGTGATGGAGCGCGTGAGCTTCGATGCAGCATACGGCAAGGAACGCATGATGGCGATTGTATTCACGCCAAAGCGCGGGCGACCGCCGTACCAGCCCGTGGTGTATTTCCCCGGTTCGGGGGTGATCAGCCTGAGCAACAGCGTCGAGCGACGCGACCAGCTTCCGAGCTTCGTCGTCAAGAGCGGCCGCGCATTCATCCTGCCAATCCTCAAGAGCACGTACGAGCGCCAGGACAGTCTGCACAGCGATCTGCCCGATACCACGATCTTCTGGAGAGACCACGTCGCCATGTGGGTGAAGGACATCCGCCGCACACTCGATTATCTCGGCACGCGTCCGGATATGGACTCGACACGCATCGCGTATTTCGGTACCAGCTGGGGATCGAACCTGGCGCCACTCAATCTGGCGGTCGAGCCGCGCTTCAAGGCGGCGGTGCTCAATGTGGCTGGTCTCACCATGGAGCGCGGCGGCGCCGAGGTGGATCCGTTGAACTATCTACCGCACGTCACGACGCCTGTGCTCATGCTCAACGGGAAATACGACTTTTTCTTTCCGGTCGAGCTCTCGCAGAAACCCTTCTTCGACAAACTCGGCACGGCCACCGACCACAAGAAATACCTCGTCTATGAAGGCGGGCACGACGTGCCGCGCACGGAGCTGATCAAGGAAACGCTCGCGTGGCTCGACAAGTATCTCGGGCCGGTGCACTGATCGAACACCGGCCCGCAGCTTGGGCTACCTCAATGACTACGGTGCGACCGCGATGGTGCGCAGCACGACGCCCCCGCCGATGTTGCCGATGATGATGGCTCTGCCCGTATCCAGATTCATGCGATACAGTGTCGACGACGTGGTGCCAGCGCTCGTGAGCGTCGCATACGCCTCGCCGCCGCCGATGTCGAAGCCGATCGATGTATCCGTGTTCACGCCAAGCGGTCCGACGGTCGTGAGCTGGCCATCATTGGGATTGGCCAACTCCACCAGCACGTCGCGCGTCGCGTCGATGGCGTACAGTTCGGTCGATGTCGCGCCGGCCACGCTATTGGTGTAGGCAGTGCCACCGATCGCTGGTGCGATTCCAAAGCCGGCATCGCCTGTCCGGTAGGCGAGCACAGCATCGACAGCCGCCACGGCGCCCGTCGTCGGTAGGAGTCGCAGATCCTGACCGGCATCAGTGTGCACGCGAATGCGATCGACAACGGGATTGAAGCCAAAGCCCAGCGCTACGCCAGAGAGCGCGGGTGTGAACGCGGAGCCAACTGCAGTCGCGGCGCCCGAAAGGGTGTCGAGCGTATAGATGCGGCTCGAGCTCCCGATGGCGAACAGGCGACCATCCACAGGGCGGAAGTCGATCCCCAGCACCTGCTCACCCGCAGACAGCCCGCTCACAACGACGCGCCGCGTGATCGTCTCAGGCCGATTGCTGGAGAACACGATCAAGCTGTTGGTCCCATCGATGCCGAAAATGCTTCGGCCCGATGCTCCGGTTGCGCCCGTGGCTCCGGGAGTTCCACCAGGCCCTGTTGGACCCGCGGGGCCAGCAGGCCCCTGAGGACCAGTCGCGCCAACAGAGCCTTCACACGCGGCGGCAAGGAGGGAAATCGAGACGACAACAAGCGCGCCGACGATGCGGCGGTTCAACGAGCGACTGACCAACGACATGGAAAGCTCCCGGAGTGAGACGTGATCGACATCGCAGCGGCAGGAGGCCGGCGTGCGACGTTTTTTCGGTCTACGTCTCCAGGGTCGTCGTCGGATTCATTATTTTTCGAACGGTCATCCACATCAGCACAGATCAAACGGGCTCGTGCACGCCATCAACGACCTTCGTAAATTGCGAACTCGGCATACCGTCACGAGTCCTGCTTTGGGTGCACCATCAAACCACCGAGCGCACCATGAGCAAGCTCAGAGTCTTCAACACCGTCTCCTTGGACGGCTACTTCACCGACGCCAAGGGCGACATGAGCTGGGCGCACAAGCACGATCCGGAGTGGATGGAATTCGTGTCGAGCAACGCGAGCAGCGGTGGCGGCGTCACGTTCCTGTTCGGCAGAGTGACGTATGATATGATGAAGGGCTACTGGCCCTCGGTCGCCGCACAGCAGAACGATCCCGTCGTCGCCAAGGCGATGAACGAGACGCCGAAGGTCGTGTTCTCGCGCACGCTCGACACCGCGTCATGGCAGAACACGCGGCTCGTGAAGGGCGACATCGCGGCTGAGGTGCAAAAGATGAAAAGCGGATCCGGACCGGACCTGCTGATCATGGGGAGTGGCACCATCGTGTCACAGCTGACGGCCGCCCACCTGATCGACGAATATCAGCTCGTGGTCACCCCGGTCGTCCTCGGCGCTGGGAGA
>JANMAY010000243.1:0-40979 GCA_031360095.1 Gemmatimonadaceae bacterium | reverse complement strand
CGACGGCGCGATCGAGCGCGAGCATGAGCGACACGTTGTCAACGAACCCGTCGAGCGGGTGGAAGAAAGCGCCAGCGTGGCCCTCCAGGGCAGGCTCTAACGACGCAAGCTCCCGTTCATCCAGCAGCATGACCTCCTTGGCCGCGGATGCCGCACGCAACTCGAACTCCGAGCGATTGTTCGCGAGCTCGATGATGCCATTTCGGTCGAGCGCGACGTCGACTCCCGTGCGCTCATGGAGCGCTGAAAGAAACGATGGATATGCCTCCCGAGCATCGATCGCTGCGGAACGCGATGCAAGCGGCAATCCGTCGAGTGACGGCGCGAGCAGTCCCGCGGAGGCTCGCGAGGCTGCGCCGGGTTTGGCGATATCGATCAGGTGCACGGAGAGACCGTGATCGGCCGCGGCGATGGCAACAGTCACTCCCGCGATTCCGCCGCCGACCACAAGGAGGTCCGACGTGCGGATCATCGAGTCGGATGGTGCCGACGGCGACGACTTGCGAGATGGAGGGTCATCGACGCAATCTCACCGCGTGCTGGGGGAGCTTCCAGAGCCGCATCTGACCGATACTGGCGGTCCCTCGCGTGAAACAACGCGTTCAGCGAGCGCGTACAGACATCAGACTCGTTCGGGAGACCGCAATGCTCCGCACAATTTTCATGATTGGCCTGCTCGCGCTCGGCGGCCTCTTTCTACTCAAGCTGCTGGTCGGCGGTCTCTGGATCGTCGGTTGGCTGTTTGGCTTCGCGATTCGCGCCGTGATCATTGGCGCGCTGGTGTATCTCGTGATTCGCGTGTTCAGTCCGGATACCGCTCGGCGATTGCGGGAGAAGTTTTCGGGGACGAATTACTAGCTGCGCGGAGCGCCATCGATGCGCGCTTCAGCTCCCAGCGCTTCCACCACCGCCCAAACCAGCAACGGCACCATGATTTCGTGGTGCCCAGTGATCTCGTAGCCGCGACCGCTCTGCATGGTGGGTCGCTGCACCACGTTCACTCGTGGGCGATAGTGTCGTTGCATGTCGAGGTCGACGCTGGTGAACCCCTGCGGTTGCCCACCTGACAGGTTGCGCGCGATCGTCAGCGCCTTCAGGAACACTTCCGGCATGATCACGGCGCTGCCGAGGTTGAGCACGACTCCCCCGTCGTGTAGGGTGACGAGAGAGTGTGCGAGACGCCGGAAGTCACGATGACTCGTGTCGCCGATGGCCGCACCGTTGGCGGCAGGATGCTGATGAATGATCTCGGCACCAAGGGCGGCGTGCACGGTGAGAGGAACGCCAAGACGCCGAGCGCCCAGGAGCAGCGACAGCTCCGGATTGGCGAGTGAAGGCTCGCGCTCGAGCGCCAGTCCGAGCGTCTCTCCCATGCCCTGCGACGCACGCATGCCGCTGGAAAAAGCGTCATTCATGCCGCGGCCAGTTTCCTCGGCCATGCCAAAGGTGCCATGCTCCAATCCGGCGGCCACGTCCTCCGACGTCGCGCCGAAGCGTGCGACCTCGTAGTCGTGGATTGCTGCGGATCCATTCATGGCGATGTGCGTGATGACGCGCCGCCGCATCAAGTCCAGAAGGAGGGGTGAGAGGCCGGTCTTGACGATATGTCCGCCCAACATCGCAACTACTCCGCGTTCGCGACGAGCCGCCGACACTATCGCGCCGACGACCTCCTGGAAATCGTGGGCGACCAGGACGTCGGGGAGGGCGCGAAGAAAGGCTCCGAACGAGCGATCGCTGCCGGGCGGCTGCGCGAACTCGCGAGCACTGACTTTGTTGGGCCGAATCGCGACGGGCACGGTCCGCACGGCGGCGAGATCCGCTTCGCCGTAGGTCGGAGCGGCAGTTACGGCGTCTGGGCGGTCGCTCCCGCCTGAGCTGGACGGTACGATGTGAGATAGAGGTTGATGGACCCGAACGACAGACCGGACTTCATCTGCAGCATGATGCGATTCTGGTCGTCCGAAAGCCAGACCTCCGCGTGCCCATTCTCCGAGAAGATGCCGCGGGTATTGATGACCGGCTGCACGACGATGGCGTCGAACGCACCTGCCGGAACCTGGATACGCTCCTTGCGCAGCACGCGGATCGTGACCGGATTGCGATCGGGGCGGAAGTAGCGTTCGAAGGTGTAGGTCTCACCAACGGTCAGCGGGATGGTGCGCAGAAAGTAGAGAAACGAGCCGTCGTCGAGGGGATTGCGGACGCTCTTGGCTTCCGGCTCGCCGTCTTCGGTGTACATCGCACGCTCGGGATAGATCTCGAACTGGCGCTGCACGTCGCGCCGGCCCTCGTTCAGGTCCTGCCGGAACCGGAGCGAGTTGCCATTGCGCATGTCGATCCAGCTCTCGTTCTGGTCGTCGACGCGATAGAAGAACGTGCCGCCGCGAATTTGAAACACGGTATGCCATGCGTCGCGCCCGCGAACCTTTTGCACACCGGCGACTTCCATGGAGCCGGAGCCCACCTTGAGCTTTCCGAATCGCACGTCGTACTCGAGCCGCTCGCCGACCCCGAAGGGAACGCGCATGTGCTCCTCGCGGCCGTCCTGCGCGTGCGCCGACATCGCGAGGAAAAGGGCGAACGCGAGCACACGAGGGAGAGACCGGTACAGCGTGGTCGTCATGCGCGAACGACGCGGACGCTTCGGCCGCGCGCACGCTGCGCGAAGCGAAGGAGCGACATGGCATCGCTCCACGCGCGAACGCGGGTATCGCGAGCGCGCACATCGTAGCGCGGCTCCAACTCCACCGTCTCCACCCGTCGTGCGAGTGGCGCAGCGCGGAGGAGTAGATCGACGTTGGCACCCCACCCGGAACCAACGAGGAGAGGAGCGTCAGCGCGTTCCTTGATGAGGTCTCGAATGACCGATACTCGAAACAGCCGCAGCGCACCGAACGGATCACGGACACCCGCGACAGAGACAAACGGGCGCAGCAGCCAGGGCGCGACCCAACGCAGCATCCGAACGGGCTGGGGCACCCGGATCGTGTCCGCTGGCCGCTCTGCGACGACAATGTCTGCACCGCCATCGAAGCGCTTGATGAGCTCCGGAAGATGTTCGGGTTGATCTGTAAAATCGCCTTGGAGGAGTACGATCGCGTCGCGGCGAGGATAGCGCGTGCGGCGCGAGGCCTCGCGGCAGAGCGCGTCGACCGCGGCCGCGTAGCCGACCTTGGTGCCACCAAGAACCGAGAGTGGCATCACCTTGAGGTAGGGCGCCAGCGTCTCGGTCGTCGCGTCGGTGCTGCCGTCGTCATACACCAGCACCTCGTACTCGCGCGGCTGCTCCTGAAACACCTTGCGCAGGCGCCAGAGCAGCAACCCGATGGTGGGTGCCTCATTGTATGCGGGAATGCAGAAGTACAGCACTGGCTCCTCTAGACGCGCGAGATGGGTGATATCGAAGATAAGGCAGGCGGGGCTGAAACGGGCTCGCCAGCCGGTGCAATGGCGCCACGATCCCCTGATACCCACCTGCGCCGCTCGCGTTCGGCACGATTGCTTGTCGAAGGGCCTCGCCCCCGCTAGCGTCCCCGAGGACGGCTCCGGACAATGGCCGCTCAACCCCGGAGCACATCGATGCGTCACCGTTGCGCCCTGTTTGTGCTCGGAGCCCTGGCGTGCGCCGGTGGGCCGCCGCCTCCCGCTCCACCGGTTCCGCTTCGCGCCCTCGCGGGGGAGATCAGCGCGGACGAATTGCGCCGTGATCTCTTCGCCTTTGCAGCGGATTCGATGCGAGGCCGCGAGACAGGGACGGCGGATGCCGAGCGTGCGGCGCGGTTTCTCGTTCAGCGACTGCAGGCGCTCGGGCTCGAACCGGGAGGCGACAGTCTCTATCTGCAACGGGTTCCTTTGGAGCGCGAAAGCATTGACACGACGTCCCGATTCACCGTCATCGACGGTACGCGGACGACCGAGCTTCGCGCCGGCGTCGACATCGCACCGCTGATCAACCTCGGCGCCGGTGTGCCACCAACGAAGCTGCGCGCGGATGGGGAGATCGTATTCGCCGGCTACGGGGTCGCGCTGAGCAGGCCGAAGCGCGACGATCTGTCGGGCCTCGATCTCGCCGGAAAGGTCGTGGTGGTCGTGAACGGTGCGCCGGCGGGTGTCGACAGCGCGACGCGCGCGACGCTCGAGAGCCCAGCCGCCATCAGCGACCGGCTTGCTCGGATCCTTCCATACCGGCCCGCGGCGATCGTCGTGCTGCTCGTGGGTGATGCCCCGGGCATGTTCGAGCAAGTCGTGCAACAGTTCCAGCGTTCGGTCGTGCCGAGATCGACGCACGCGATGGTGAGTGAGGAGGACCGGCCGCTGCCAATGATCATGCTCGGGATGGCGACGCGGGGCTCGCCCCTCGTTCCCGCGCGGTGGCCGTCCGACGATCGTCCGCAGCAACACACCGGACGCACGTTGTCGGCACGCGCGGACCAGCAGCGGGCGCCGTTCTCCGCGTACAACGTGATCGCCGTCCTGCGGGGTAGCGATCCCACGTTACGCAGTACGTATGTGGCATTGGGCGCGCACTACGATCACATCGGCATCGTCAAGTCCGTTGACGGAGATTCGATCGCGAATGGCGCCGACGACGATGGCTCCGGAAGTGTCGGCCTCCTTTCGATCGCGCGCGCGCTTGCACAGGCAGAGACGAAGCCCCGCCGATCCACGCTGTTCGTGTGGCACGTTGGAGAGGAGCAGGGACTGCTCGGCTCCGCGTATTTCGTGGACCATCCAACGGTTCCGATCGACTCGATCGTGGCTCAGCTCACGGTGGACATGATCGGACGGAATGCACCGGCGCTGCTCTACACGGTGGGCCCACGCGCCGCACCCAATCGTCAGAGCCGCCGGCTCGGCGCAATCGTCGACAGCGTGAACGCACTGCAACCGCAGCCGTTCGGCATCAACCGCACGCTCGACGTGTGGAATCACCCGGAGCACGTGTACGAGCGCAGCGACCACTTCAACTACGCGCGCAAGGGAATCCCCATTGTGTTCTTCACCACGGGCGAGCACGCGGACTATCACGCGCCGAGTGACGAGGCGGGGAAGATCGACTACGGGAAGTTGGCGCGCGTGGCCCGACTGCTGCGAGATGTGGCGCTTGCAGTGGCGAACAGCTCCGCGAGGCCACGGTAACGCGCTCGGTCGGTGTGGTCTGTTAGCAATCCGACCTCGCGAGTGCCAAAGATGTACAACACGCGGGACTGAATCGTCACTCGGCTAAAGAGGGCTCACGGCGAACGAAGTTGTTCGTCGGGAGTACACACCCGTGACGAGGAGGTGACCGTGATTCTAGCCGACACGAGACATCATCTCACCCGCGACGACGCACAGCTCGTTGCGCGGTTGATCGCTCGCGATTCAGGCGCGGAGCTCGCGCTGATCGAACAGCAGCTCGGCGATGGAGACATCGACGCCGTGCTTGACGACCCGCGATTGGCCGCGGCGCTCATGCGCTCACGACAGGGCGCGTGCGCGTCGCTCCCGTTGTTCGCATATGTCATGGTGCGTCAGTCGCTGCGGCGGCTCGGTGAAGAAGATCGGCTGCTTGCCGACTACGTCGCCTCCATCTTCCTGCATTTCGGTGTGCGTGACAACGCGCATCGTGTCGCCGCCTCGGACGATCAGGTGTACACCACGCTCGCGGATCTCGCGGCGGACCTTGACGATCCCGACGGACGGCGCAGCTTTCTCGTGCGCACGCATCTCGGCAACTATGCCCTCTGGTTGAGCGGCCTCTATCCCGATTACATCGAGCACCGGCGCTGGCGTCGTGGCGGGCCGGATCTCGACTATTACGAAGAGATGGGGCGTCGCGGCTTTCGCCTCGCAGCGGATCACCGTCTCGCGGAAGATCACGGCCTCGCGACGTTGTACGCGACGGCGGCCGAACGATTCGGGTTGTTGCGAACCGCCCTCAACGACGTGAGCGATGCGCTGCTGTTCCCCAACCACCACTCACCTGACCGGTTGATGCGTCAAGTCACGAGTGAGGCGCGCTGGCGGCGGCTGAACTGACGCGCTTGGCGCTCGCGGCGGCGACGAACGCGGCGAACAGTGCGCGGTCCCAGGGTTCCTTCGTGTCGACGAGCTCTTCTGGATGCCATTGCGCGCCGAGCATCCACCAGTCGTCGCCGGGCCATTCGACGCCTTCAATGATGCCGTCGGGAGCGCGCGCGACCACGCGCAGACCAGGCGCGGGTTGCGCAATGGCCTGATGGTGGAACGAATTCACGGAAAGCCGCCGAGCTCCGAGCGCGACCGCCAAGCGCGAGTTGTCGTCGGCGGCGATGTCGTGCACGCGCCGATCGCGCGGCCAATCGCCATCATGCGCAAACGCGCCGGGATGCTCGGCGGGAATGTCCTGCACGAGCGTTCCCCCGAGCGCCACGTTCGCGACTTGAATACCACGACAAATCGCGAGCACGGGAAGTCGACGCATGCGCGCGGCTTTCATCAACGCCAGTTCCAGGGCGTCGCGGCCGTCGTGGACGTCACCCAGCGCTGGATGCGCACTCTCGCCGTAGAACCGAGGGTCTACGTCCTCCCCTCCGGTGAGGAGGAGGCCGTCGAGGCCCTCGAGCAGCTCGTCGGCGTCCGCCGGATCGAGAAGAGGGAGGATGTAGGGGCGCGCACCGGCACTTCTCACCGCTCTGGTGTACGACACATTGGCCCGCACGCGCAGGACGCCGCGAATGGTTTCGGTCGTGGCGGTGACGGCAATGGCGGGCAAATGAGTCACTGGAGGACCGGGTTGCGAGGGCGCGCGCGGGCTCTGTATGCTAAGCCCCTGCCGCCGCCGTCTCCAGCGCTCGCCGTCCACGCACCTTCGGCCCTGTCCATGTTCGAATCGTTTCGACAATCGCTCTCCGATCTCATGGACCGCGCCACTCCCCCCGAGGAACGCCGTGCGGGTCTGGCGCGCATGAAGCAGACGCTGGTGCAGGCAAAGATGGGTCTCGAGGATCTGCGCGGCGGCGTGGTTCTCACCCGACAACGTCTCGACGCCGAAGGCAGGGAGCTCGAAACGATGCGGCGGCGGAAGGGACTCGCTGCCGGCATCAACGACGCGGAGACGCTAGCGCTGGCCGAGAAATACGAAGCGCATCATGCAGAGCGTGCCGAGGTTCTGCGTCGCAAGCTCGAGGCGCAGGAAGCGGAGCTGGCCATGGTGGAACGCGAGGTCGGCGAGATGAGCACGGAGTTCAAGCGCGCAGTCGCCGTGGGAGGTCAAAGCACGTCGGCACTTGGTGGTGCTGCAGATGCCGCACGTGCGGAGGCCGATGCGGTGCTCGATCCGGGCAAGGGTGTCGCCGATGAGATCGACGCACTGGGTCGCGCGGGCATGCGCTCGGCACGCGAGGCAGAGGCGGAGCGCCAACTGGCCGAGCTGAAGCGCCGCATGGGGAAGTAGGGTACGGTGCAGAGACCCCTTCTGTCGCGTGCGATGACGCTCGCGGCACTTCCGTTTGCAGCACTCTCAGCCCAGGACGCCGGACAAGGCGGACGTCCGGTCGTGTCGCCGTCGGGCCGACCCACCGTTGCGTGTACCGGCCAGCGCGTCGATCAGATCATCATCTACGCCGAGGCGCCCTCGGTGGACAAGCTGCGCCGCGTGCCAGTGGTTGCGAGAATGGCACGCACGCTCCACGTCACGACCAACCCCGATGTGATTCGCCGCTTCATCCTCATGGACGAGGGCGAGCCGTGCTCGGAGCTTCGCCGTGCGGAGTCGGAGCGCATTCTTCGCGCTCAGCCGTTCATCGCGGACGCGGACTTGTTCGTCGTGGCGGGTGATGAGGGCGGAGTCGACCTGGAGATACGCACGAGCGACGAGGCCTCGATCGTGTTCGGGGGTGGCGTTCGCTCGCGGGCGCCTATGGTGACGAACTTTCTGCTCGGGAATGCAAACCTGGGCGGCGAGGGGATTTATACGTCGTTCGCGTGGCGATACGGCGATGGCTTCCGCGACGGTGTCGCGGCGAAGCTGATCGATCACCAGTTCCTCGGTCGCGCGTGGGTTTTTGGGCTCGAGGGTGAGCGGGCGCGGGTCGGAGGGTCGTGGCGTATCGAAGGGACACGGCCGTTTCTCACCGATCTGCAACGGCTCGCGTGGCGCGTGCGCAGTGGACAGTCGAGCGGATACACCGAGCTGCGCATGCCCAATGGCGCCCGACCCACGGTGGCGGTTGCACGCAATTTCTTCGACGTTGGCGGCATTGCTCGCGTCGGCCCTCCTGGCCGCTTGACGCTGATTGGCGTCTCGTTCACCGGAGACGACGAACGTCCCGGCGACCGCTTGCTGGCCGCGGATCAGGGTGTTCTGCGCGATCTGGGTCCGGTGCCGATTCCCTACTCGCCCCACCGGATCGCGCGCGGCAATCTGTTGCTCGGACTCCGCGACATTACGTTCGTTCGCCGCGACGGGCTCGATGCGCTTACGGCAACCCAGGACGTCCCCATTGGATTTCAGCTCGGCACGCAGTGGGGGCGCAGCATGGGTGTGTTGGGCGCGAAGGAAGAGGACTTCTTTCTCGCGGGCAATTTGTACGTGGGTGCTGCGTCCCGCATGGGCGTCATGCGATTCCAGGCGCAGGGCGAGGGACGGCGCGGCGCCGACGTGGGGGAGTGGGATGGATTGCTCACGACGGCGCGTCTGACACACTACCTTCGCGTGGCGCCGGCGCAGATGAATGTGGTGAGCGTCGAGTTCAGCAACGGCTACCGCCAGCGCACGCCCTTTCAACTGTACCTAGGGGTGCCCGACGGCGGCGTGCGTGGCTACGAGCAGTCGTCGTTCGCGGGAGGGCAGCGGCTCGTGGTGCGCGCCGAGCACCGGTATGTGATGGGCAAGGTGCTCGACGTGGGCGATGCGGGACTTGCGGTCTTTTCCGACGCTGGACGGCAATGGGCCGGCGACGTTCCGTTTGGTGTGACGACGCCGGTGAAGGCGTCGATTGGACTCAGTTTGATGGCGGCGGTGCCCTCACGCTCGGCGCGGCTGTGGCGTCTCGATCTTGCGGTGCCCCTCGGCTCCGGTGCAAATCGCGGGTACACGCTGAAGTTCACGAACGCAGATCGAACGCAGTTTGTATTTCGCGAGCCGCGCGACGTGTCCGCTGGTCGCGAGCTTACGGTGCCGTCGTCGATTTTTGCGTGGCCGTGAAAACAACAAGTAGGACAGTGGGACGGTAGGACAGTAGGACCGAACTCAGATGATGGTATTCGCGCCGGACTCACGCGTCGCCATCATGCGCCGAATCGGGATGACCAGCAGCATGAGGAGTGCTGCCGCGGCAAAAAGAGTGATCGCGGTGCGCTGAAACAGTGCTGGCATTTCGGCGAGCTTTTCCGGGTCCACTTTCCCGCCGAGTAGACCAGCGACAAGGTTGCCGAGCGAGATGGACATGAACCAGACGCCCATCATCTGTCCGACGAGCCGAGGTGGGGCGAGCTTCGTGACGGAGCTGAGCCCAACAGGACTCAGCGCGAGTTCGCCGACGACCTGGAGGAAGTAGGTCGCAAGGAGCCACAACACCGAGACGTGAACGCCAACTCCGCCTCCGCTGATCACGTGGTTCGTTGCCGACAGCATGATGAGAAACGAGAGCCCGGTGGCAAACAACGCGAAGGCGAACTTCGTGGGGCTCGAGAAGTCGATCTTGCGTCGCGCGAGTCCAAGCCAGATTGCCGCAAAGATCGGTGACAGGACGATGACGAAGAACGGGGTTGCCGACTGGAGCCAGAGCGTGGGCATCTCCCAGCCCAGGATGTGCCGGTCCGTGAAGTCGCGTGCGAAGAGATTGAGCGACGTGGGCGCCTGCTCGTATGCCGACCAGAACGTGGCCGAGAAAATGAACAGCACCAGAATGACGACGGCGCGTTTGAGCTCGTCGCGCGTGAGACCAGCGAAAAAGAACAGATAGGTGAAGTAGGCCAGGGCAAGCGCGAGAATGAAGAGCGTCATCCGCTGCGCGATTGCCAGTGGATTGATCGGAATGACGCCGGCCATCGCGAGCGCCACGATCACGGCGATGATCGCCAACGCGCCAAACGTGATATTGCGTACGCGCCGTTGCTGCTCGGGTCCAACGGAGGGCGAGAGTCCAATGGGGCCGAGCGTGGCGTGCGCTCTGGCCCGGTATGTGAGGAGCCCCGCGAGCATGCCGACTCCGGCCGCGCCAAACCCCCAGTGCCAGCCCACTCGCTCGCCAAGTGCGCCGGTGATGAATGGGGCGATGAATGCGCCGAGATTGATGCCCATGTAGAACATCGCAAAGCCGCTGTCACGCCGCGCGCCGCCCTCGGGATACAGGTCGCCGACGAGGGCCGAGATGTTGGGCTTCAACATTCCCGTCCCCATGACGATGAGAATGAGGCCGAGGAAGAACGCCTGGTGTGCGAACACCGCCGAGAGCGCGATGGAGAGATGGCCGAGGGCGATCAATACGCCTCCCCACCAGATCGAGCGTCGGAGGCCGAGCCACCGATCAGCGATCCAGCCACCGGGGAGCGACGCCAGGTACACGGACGATGCGTAGATCCCGACAATGGCCGAAGAAGCCTCGCGCGAGAATCCAAAGCCGCCGTTCGCCAGCGCGGCCGTCATGAAGAGGACGAGCAGTGGGCGGATCCCGTAGTACGAGAAGCGCTCCCACATCTCCGTGAAGAACAGCGTGGACAGTCCGTTCGGGTGCCCGAAGAATCCGCGGTTCTCCGTGAATTTCAGCAGGCTGGCGGGCGGCTCATCGTGAGCGAGGGTCGCGGCCTGCGGCTGCTCGAAGACGGGCTTGTCGGCCATCGGGTTTATTTGGAGGACGGTTGGTCAGACTGGTGTGCCGGCGCTGCGATGCAGCGCGGCGCGCGGCAGAAAGAACTCGGGCGGGTTGGTGCCGCCGGCTGCCTTTTGCACATCCCACGATACCGATGTCGGCGGCTGCTTGATGCACGCGACCCAGTGGCCCGGCGCTTTTTCTTCGAGTGGTGGGACGATCGCTGCACATGCCGCATCGCGCGCGGGGTGCTGGCAGCGCGGATGAAACACGCATCCGGAGGGTGGATTCGCCGGGGAGGGCACGTCGCCGGCGAGGAGAATTCGCTCGCGCTTCACGCCGGGGTCCGGCGCAGGCACTGCGGAGAGCAGGGCCTGCGTATACGGCATGGTGGGCGTGGTGTAGAGCGCGTCGACCGGTGCGAGTTCCACGATGTGGCCGAGGTACATGACAGCTACGCGGTCGGCGATGTGCTCGACGACCGACAGATCGTGCGCGATGAAGAGATATGCCAGGCCGCGATCGCGCTGCAAATCCTGCAGAAGATTCACGACCTGCGCCTGTACGCTGACGTCGAGTGCGCTCACGGGCTCGTCGCACACGATGAACTTGGGCTCCACGGACAACGCGCGCGCAATGCCGACACGCTGGCGCTGGCCGCCGGAGAACTCGTGCGGATACCGGCTCGCGTACTCCGGGCGAAGCCCAACTTCCTCGAGGAGTTGTTTGACGCGTGCGTCTGCCGCCGATCCCTCGGCAAGCTTGTGAATCGTGAGTCCTTCGCGCACGATGGCGCCGATGGACATGCGCGGATTGAGCGAGGAGAACGGATCCTGAAACACGATCTGCATCTGTCGGCGCAGCCGGCGGAGATCACCGCTTCCAAGTGCCAGGACGTCGTTGCCATCGAAGGTCACGGAGCCCGATGTCGGCTCGATGAGGCGCAGGATAGCGCGGCCCGTCGTCGACTTTCCGCAGCCCGATTCCCCCACCAGTGCAAGCGTCTCGGCGGCGTTCACTTCGAACGACACGCCGTCGACGGCGCGCACCTGGCCGCTCACTTTGCCGAAGACGCCGCGCTTGATCGGAAAATGCTTTTTGAGATCGCGGACGGAGAGAAGAGGGGTCATGCGGCCGACACTCCCTGCTGCGCGGCGAGCGGAACATGCGGATGCAGCCGACGCTCAGGCTCCACCGCGAGGTGGCACCGTGACACGTGATTCACACCGATTTGGTAGAGTGGCGGATGCTCCACGGCGCAGCGCTCCCACGCATACGGACAGCGCTCTCGGAAGCGACAGCCGTCAGGCCAAGCTGTTGGCGGAGGAACGGTTCCCGGAATGGTGGCGAGCCGCTCTGCTTGCCCGCCCACGCGAGGCATCGCGCCGAGCAGACCTTCTGTGTACGGATGGTGTGCGCGCGCGAAGAGATCGGAGGTCAGCGCTTCTTCCACGACTTCTCCCGCGTACATCACGAGTACGCGCGAGCAATTCTCGGCGACGACGCCGAGGTCGTGCGTGATCAGCAAGATCGAAGTGCCGAGCCGCTTCGTGAGATCGGCAAGCAGCTCGAGGATCTGTGCCTGAATGGTGACGTCGAGTGCCGTTGTGGGCTCGTCCGCGATGACGAGCGCCGGATTCATGACCAGCGCCATGGCGATCACGACGCGCTGCCGCATGCCGCCAGACAGTTGGTGCGGGTATTCGGTGGCGCGCTGCTCAGGGGCCGGCATACCGACCAGACGCAGCATCTCGATGGCTTTCGCCGCCGCGTCGCGCTTCGACATTCCCGCATGAATGCGGGCGACCTCGGCGATCTGGTCGCCGACGGTGAACACGGGGTTGAGGGCGGTCATCGGCTCCTGAAACACCATCGCGATCCGATTGCCGCGCACGTGCTGCATTTCGCGCTCGGGGAGCGACAGGAGATCCTTTCCCTCGAAGCGAATGGCACTGCCGGCTTCGATGCGGCCCGGCGGCCGCACGAGCCGGAGAATGGAGAGCGCGGTCACGCTCTTGCCGCATCCCGACTCGCCGACGACGCCAACTGTCTCGCCCTGATCGACGTGAAACGACACACCGTCCACCGAGCGGGCGATGCCCGAATCGGTGTAAAACCAAGTGCGGAGATTATCGAGCTCGAGAAGTGGCGTCATAGTGGTGCAGATCCCTCGACTTCGCTCGGGATGACAAGGCCCCCGAAGGAGGCATGAAGCTGCCGTGGGTCGAGCGCATCGCGCAAGGCGTCACCCAGTGCATTGCACGCAAAGACAGTGATCAGAATCGCGAGTCCCGGAAAGAGTGTGAGCCACCACAGATCTGAAACGCGCTCGGAGCCGTCCTGAATGATCGAGCCCCAGCTCGGTGTCGGCGGACGAACGCCGATCCCAAGGTACGAGAGGCCCGCCTCGAGCAGAATGACATTGCCAACTGCAAGCGTGGCCGCCACGATCGCCGGACCGATCACGTTCGGAAGCACGTGTCGCGCCAGGATCCGCCATGAAGGCACGCCAAGCGCGCGGGCGGCGACGATGAAGTCTGCGTCGCGGATGCTGAGGGTCTCCGCACGGACGAGGCGGCTGACGGTAAACCAGCCGACCGCCGCGATGAGGAGCGTGAGAAAGGCGACGCCGATCTCTCCCCAGAGCGCAATGACCACGATGAGCAGCAAAAGAGTCGGAACGGAGAATGCCGCGTCGACCAGGCGCATCAGCACGGTGTCAACGACGCCGCCCACGTAGCCGGCCACCGATCCCACGAGCGTTCCGAACGCCGTTGCGATCAAGACGGCGACGAAGGAAATCGTCAACGACACCCGTGCGCCGAAAATGAGGCGCGAGAGCACGTCGCGGCTGAACGTGTCGGTGCCGAGTGGATGCGCGAACGACGGCGGCAGGCTGCGTAAATGCACGATGTCGAGCTGCACGCGCGGGTCGTAGGGTGCAAGCACGGGCGCAAGGAGCGCGATGAGCGCCATTGCGGCGAGCACGCCGAGCCCGATCGCGGCGCGCCTGTCGCGACGCAGCCGAGACCGGGCACTCGACGTAGAGACCGCGCGGACGGGAGTCGTCACGTCATCCGAGACGAACGCGCGGGTCGGCGGCCGCGACCACGAGGTCTGCCACCAGCGCACCCACCACGACGAGCACGCTCATGACGAGCACGCCTGAAGTGACCAGAGCATAGTCACGCGCGGCAATGGCGCTGATCGTCACGAAGCCCATGCCAGGCCACGAGAACACACGCTCGACATAGATGGCTCCCGCAGCGAAGACGGGCAGCGACAATCCCAGCAGTGTGATCGTGGGCAGCAACGCGTTGCGCAGCGCATGGCGTCGTACAGCCTGCTTCCAGCTCAACCCCTTGGCGACAGCGGTGCGCATCCAGTCACTCGGAAGCACGGCCACGAGCGCGCTGCGCTGGAACCGGGCGATACCCGCGGTGGAGAGCAGTGTCAGGGTCACCACCGGCAACACCAGATGCTTCAATCGGTCGAGCAGCTGCCCACCTGGCGTGAGGTAGTCGTGCAGTACCGGATCGACGAGTCCTCCGGCCGGAAAAAATGGCAGCCGATAGGCGAACAGCATCAGGATGACGAGCGCGAGCCAGAAATCCGGAACGGAGTAGAGGAGTAGCAGCGCGCGACCGAGCCAGCGATCGCGCCCGCTGTTCGCGCGTTCGGCCTGGAGCAGGCCCACGGTGATGCCGAGGGCGAAGCTGAGCAGGAGCGCCAGGCCCGTGAGGAGCATCGTGCGCGGCAGCGCGTCTGCGAGGACGTCGCGCACCGGACGGCGATGATAAAAGGAATATCCCAGCTCGCCGCGAGCGGCGTTTGCGAGCCATCGCACGTACTGCTCGCTCACTGGGCGATCGAGTCCGTATGCGGTGCGCCATTGTTGGCGTACCGATTCGCTCACGTTCGAGTTCGCGAGTGCGGTTCCCACGGGGTCGCCCGGCGCCAGGCGCACGACGACGAAGGACAGCGTCGTGATGAAGGCGATGACGCCAAGCGCCTGAAGCAGCCGGGCAGCGAGATACCGCCGCACGGCCTATTGCGCCGAACGAAGTCCGATGCGGTCGCGCGCGCTCCGCTGATTTGCCGGAATCCACCAGTCGGCGAGACCGGCGAAGTAGTTGTAGGGACGCAGGGAGACGGGCCGAATGCGCCGGTGAATGCCCCCCATTGGGGTGGGCTCGTACAGAAATATTGCCGGTGCATCTTCGATGATGGTCTCGAACGCGCGGCGCGCGTGGGATTTCGCACGCGCAGGGTCGAACGCGCTCGTCGCGCTATCCAGATATGCATCGACAGTGGGACTGGAGTAGGAGCTCCAGTTCGGGCCATCGTTCGCGATGCCTACCGTGCCCCAAGTTTGCTTGAAGCCACCAACACTGGGATCGTTCTGATACGCTGCCATCTCGGCATCGAAGGTCTTTCCGCTCTGCTTTGCGGTGAAGCTCGCGAAATCCGCTTCCTCGATCTTCGCTTCGGCGCCAACGCGGCGAAACGCGTCCTGAAGCAGCACGGCGTACTGCTTTCTCGTCGCGCTGGAATTCGGCGTGGACAGTCCAAACGACAGCCGCCGGCCATTCTTTGCGCGAACGCCGTCCGGCCCGAGCGCCCAGCCGGCGGAGTCGAGCAGTGCGCGCGCCTTCGCCGTGTCATACGGCAGCTGAGGGAGCGTGGTATCGGCGACAAGGACGGCATGCGGGAACGGGCCATAGGCCAGATGACCAACCGTGTCGAACACGTTCTTCAGCATGGCACGGCGGTCGACCGCCATGGTGAGTGCGCGACGAACGGCGCGCTCGCCGAAGACGGGATGTGGCTGCGTGGGTGCCTTTGGATCGACGAGATTGAACGCGAGCCACGCATACTGGAGGTTCGGCAGTTGCAACGTTCGCCGCGCCGTGTCACCCGCGAGTTTGGCAATCTGCTCGGCGCGGAGATTTTCGAACACGTCCGCGTCGCCGGCGAGAAAGCGCGTGACGGCACCGTTGAAGTCGGGTGCGATGGAAAAGACCACGCGGTCGAGCTTTGGGCGTCCGCGATAATTCGCGGTATCGGCGAGCAGTTCGACGCGCGTTCCCGCCTCCCAGCGTCCCAGCCTGAAGCGGCCGGAGCCAACACCGCGTCGCGCAACCTCCGCCGTTTTTAGCTGCGCGGGAGGCGTGTTGCCCAGGATGTGCTCTGGCACGATGCCGATCTGATACACGAAGTCGTAAAACTGCTCGGGTTGACGCTTCTTGAAATGCACCACGGCGGTCAGTGAATCGCGAACGGACACTGAATCGACGTTCATCACGAGCGGAACCATTGGAGAGCCGAGCGCCGGCTCGCGAACGAGGGCAAGGCTGTATCGCACGTCGCTGGCACGAACGGGGCGACCATCATGCCAGCGCGCGTGAGGATTGATGTGGAACGCAATGGATAGCGAGTCCGCGGCCCACTCCCACCGCTCGGCGAGCTGCGGTTTGAAATTCTTGTCGCCCACTGTGTTCAAGTCATCGCCGATTTCGGCGAGGTGATCGTACAACAGATCACTCACTTGCCGATCCTGAATGCTGACGACGAGTGGGGGCAGCAGCGTGCCTGCGTCTGCCGCCGTCGCGATCACGATGGTGCCGCCGACATCCGCCGGACCAGCCTCGGTTTTCGCTTTTTCGGTGCCCGTGCAGGCTGCGACCGCCAGTGCGGCGACGACGAGCGATACCAGACGTCGAACACGGGTGCGCGTTGAGCGAGTATGACGGAGCATGAGCCGGTGGTGAAAGAGGGTACGACGCTGCGATGTCTGCCCGCGATATAAGGTGAATACTGACGCGCGCGCGGGCGAGCGCGTCACCGGCGCCAGGTCCAGGAGGGGTCGCGATATCGCGCGGTGTACGAGCGCACATCGAGCGCGTGAACCTCCTCGTCCGCGAGGAGATCGCCGACGCTATCGCCGAGCGCTCGAGCGGAGGTGAAGAGCGCATCCGCTACGGCGTGGGGCGGTGGCGCACGCCCCAGCAGCATGCGCAAGGTTGCGGGCGGCGGTGCGTCCGGAGGAGGTGCGACCATTAGCCCCGGGATCATGGATTGATCGTCCTCGACGATGATCGAGCCGTGCTGAAGAAAGGCTCCGTTTTCACGCCACTGGGCGCTTCCCACGAGCTTGCGGCCGTCGACAACGATCTCACCCGCGGCGGGCTCCGCGAAGCACGGCACGCCGTTTGGAGTCGCGGCACGCCCACGGGGCAGCGCTACTTCGGCCGCGACGCCGAGCGAGCGGAGTGCCGAAACGAGGAGCGCGTTGATGCGTTCATACGTCGCGCCGAGCCCCTCGCCGGCTGTGACCGGACCGGTCACGCTGTACGTGACTTCGTGGTGATGGAGCAGCGCCCTCCCGCCCGTCGGTCTCCGAACGACGCCAATTCCCTGGCTGGCGATCGCGCTGACATCGTACAACTCCTGCGCGCGCTGATTTCTCCCGAAGGAGAGGACAGGTGAGGACCACGAGTAGACGCGGAGCACCCAGTCGCCCGTCCGGCGTGCTCGATCCAACAGCGCATGGTCCACCGCCATGTTCGCGGGGCCGTCGAGGGCCGCGGAGCGGAGAAACCGCCAATGCACGAGGGGAGTGGCTATAATGAGGGTGGCGCCCGAGACCGCGCTTGACTCCGAACATAACTTTGTGAAGCACTTCCGGCATTCTTTCCGCATCTACCGGCGCGGTCCTTCGCGCCTGAGGCTCGCATGACCACGACGCTCCGCTCCGTGCCGCTTTCCGGCGCCGACTCGTTCATTCCCCGCCATGTTGGCCCCAACGAGGCGGAAGTCGGCGCAATGCTGACACACCTGGGCTACGACTCGTTGGACGCCCTCATCGACGCGACGATTCCCGCGGCAATCCGGCTCACGCGCCCCCTCGCCATCCACGCGGGCCGAAGCGAGCACGACGCGCTGGCCGCGATGCGACACATCGCGCGCAAGAACAAGGTCTTCCGTTCGTTTCTCGGCTACGGCTACAACGATACCTACACCCCGCCCGTGGTGCAGCGAAACGTGCTGGAGAATCCCGGCTGGTACACGGCGTACACGCCATATCAGGCCGAGATCGCGCAGGGCCGGCTCGAAGCGCTGCTGAACTTCCAGACAATGATCATCGATCTCACCGGTCTCGAGATCGCGAATGCGTCGTTGCTCGACGAAGGGACCGCCGCCGCCGAGGCGATGTTTCTGGCGTATCAGGCGCGAGGAACGGACGCGAGGCATCGCTTTTTCATCGATTCGCGATGCCACCCGCAGACGATCGACGTCGTGCAGACGCGCGCGCATGCCCGCGGGATTGCCACCGAAGTGGGTGACGCGTGCGCTGCGCGGTTCGGCGACGAGACGTTCGGCGTTCTGATCCAGTATCCCACGACCGACGGCGCGGTCCTCGACTACCGCGAGGCGTGCGACCGGCTGCACGCGGCGGGTGCACTTGCCATTGTCGCCGCTGACTTGTTGAGCCTCGTGCTGCTCACACCACCTGGCGAGTGGGGCGCGGACGTCTGCATCGGCAACACCCAGCGCTTCGGTGTTCCGCTCGGCTACGGCGGTCCGCACGCCGCCTTCTTCGCCACGAAGGATGAATTCAAGCGGATGCTGCCGGGCCGGATCATCGGTGTGAGCCGTGATGCGAGCGGACGTCCGGCGCTTCGCATGGCGCTCCAGACCCGCGAGCAGCACATCCGACGCGAGAAGGCCACATCCAACGTGTGCACGGCACAGGTGCTGCTCGCGGTGATGGCCAGCATGTACGCCGTGTGGCATGGTGCGGAGGGACTCACGGCGATTGCGCGGCGCATTCATCGACACACGGCGGTCCTTGCCGCTGGCTTGGAGCAGCTCGGGCATACCATCGTGGCCGATGACTTCTTCGACACGCTGTGCGTGGAGCTCACGGGCTTGTCCGCGGACGACGTCATCGCGGCCGCGGTCAAGCGGGAGATCAACCTGCGCAACGCGGGAAACGACCGTGTGATCGTCGCGCTGGACGAGACGGTCACCGAGGACGACGTGCAGTTGCTACTCACGATCTTCGCGGGGCGCGCACCGGCGCCCGAGACGAGCATGCTGGCCGCCGACGTGGACGACCGCTTCGA
The DNA here is from genome assembly GCA_031360095.1 of Gemmatimonadaceae bacterium. Lineage (GTDB taxonomy): Bacteria > Gemmatimonadota > Gemmatimonadetes > Gemmatimonadales > Gemmatimonadaceae > AG11. Next base: position 22,072 of record JANMAY010000243.1, on the reverse strand, counting down.
CGAGCGCTTCGCGCGCACGAGCGCCTTCCTCACGCACCCCGTCTTCAACACGCATCACTCCGAGACGGAGATGCTGCGCTACATGCGAACACTCGAGTCGCGCGATCTGTCCCTTACGCACTCGATGATTCCGCTGGGCAGCTGCACCATGAAGCTCAATGCCACCGCCGAGATGATCCCGGTGACGTGGCCCGAGTTTGGCCGCATGCACCCGTTCGCGCCGGTGAGTCAGGCGCAGGGCTATCAGGTGCTGTTCGCAAATCTCGAGCAGGCGCTCGCGGAAATCACGGGGTTTGCTGCGGTGTCGCTGCAACCCAACGCGGGCTCACAGGGCGAGTACGCGGGACTGCTCGCCATCGCGGCCTATCATGCATCGCGCGGCGATGCGAAACGCAAGGTGTGTCTCATCCCCCAGTCCGCGCACGGCACCAATCCGGCGAGTGCGGCGATGGCGGGCATGACGGTGGTCGTCACGAAAACCGATGCGCGCGGCAACATCGACGTCGCAGACTTTCGCGCCAAGGCAGAGGCGAACCGCGAGACGCTGGCGGCGCTGATGGTCACCTACCCGAGCACGCACGGCGTGTTCGAGGAGTCGATCCGCGAGATCTGCGAAATCGTGCACGAGCACGGCGGTCAGGTTTACATGGACGGCGCGAACATGAACGCGATGGTTGGGCTGTGCCGGCCGGGCGACATCGGCGCGGACGTGTGTCATCTCAACCTGCACAAAACCTTCTGCATACCGCACGGCGGCGGTGGACCGGGGATGGGGCCGATTGGCGTGGCCAAGCAGCTCGTGCCGTTCCTGCCCGGCAATCCGGTGATCCCGGTGCGCGGCGCGACGACCGTGGGAGCCGTCAGCGCAGCACCGTGGGGCAGCGCAAGCATTCTTCCCATCTCGATGATGTACATCGACATGATGGGCGGCGACGGGCTGACATACGCGACGAAGATCGCGATCCTCAATGCGAACTACATCGCCTCACGCCTCGAGGCCCACTATCCGGTGCTGTACAAGGGCGCGAACGGCCGAGTGGCGCACGAGTGCATCGTCGATCCACGCGCGCTCAAAGCCAGTGCGGGCATCGAAGTCGAGGACATCACCAAGCGACTCATCGACTACGGCTTCCATGCACCGACGGTGAGCTTTCCGGTGGCGGGCACGTTGATGATCGAACCGACGGAAAGCGAGCCGAAAGCGGAGCTCGATCGCTTCTGCGACGCGCTCATCGCGATTCGTGAAGAAGTGCGTGCAATTGAGATCGGCACCAGCGACCGCGAGGACAATCCACTCAAGCACGCGCCGCATACGCTGCGGGCCGTCGTGTCCGACGTCTGGGAGCATGCGTACGGCCGAGAGATCGCGGCCTTCCCGGCGGCGTGGACGCGCGATCGAAAGTTCTGGCCGAGTGTCGGACGGGTCGAGAGTGCGTACGGCGACCGGCACCTGGTGTGTTCGTGTCTACCGACGGATGCCTATGCGGAGGAGAACGCGTAGGACGCTAGGACGGTAGGACCGTAGGACCGTAGACTACTCCCCGATCTTGCCCTTATACGCGGCTGAGTCGAGAAGCGCCGACGTCTCACTCTCGTCGGTCATCTTCACCTTCACCATCCACCCGTCACCGTAGGGGCTCGAATTCACGAGCGCCGGCTCGGCGTCCAGCCGCGTGTTGATCTCGAGGACCTCGCCACTCACTGGGGCGAAGAGCTCGGATACCGCTTTCACCGCCTCGATGGTGCCGAAGACATCGTGCTTCTTGAGCTTCGCGCCGACTTTCGGGAGCTCGATGAATACGATGTCGCCGAGCTCGCCCTGCGCGTAGTCCGTGATGCCGATGAGCACCACTCCCGGCTCGCCACTCGCCTTCAGGTACTCGTGATCTTCCGTGTAGTGCAGATCCTTCGGGATGTCGGACACGGCGCGCTCCAGCGATTCGAATGGGAGAGAATGGGGCGCAGTCTACCGGACGGCGAACGGGACTTCAAGCACGCGCGAGAGCGACAGTCAGGAGGCGCTGGAAACGTCGGCGACCTCAGCCGCCTGCTGCTGCAACGCTGACCAGACTTCGGCGACGCGCGCGTCGAGCTTGGTGAGCGTGCCGTCGTTGTCGATCACGTGATTGGCGCGCGCGCGCTTCAGCTCTGCCGGCATTTGCGCGACGATCATATCCATCGCCTCGGTCTCCCGGAGCCCCCGCTCTCGGACGAGACGCTCGAGCCGCACCGGCCGCGGTGCGTCGACCAGCACGATGCGGTCGAACGAATCGGTCATGCGGCGCTCGAACAGCAGGGGAATGTCGCAGACCACGAGCCGGTCACCGCGATGGCGCGCCTGCTCGACGAGTCCCGCGCGCATGCGTTCGACTTCGGGATGAACCAGCGCGTTGAGCTGCTCCAGCTCCGATGTGTCCGTAAACACGATCCGGCGGAGCGCGGTCCGGTCGATCGATCCATCCGGCGCGAGGATGGACGTGCCCCACCGCTCGACAATGGACTTGTATGCGGGCGAACCAAGCTCGACCGCGCGTCGGGCGAGAACGTCGGCGTCGATGATGGTCGCGCCCCGCTCGCTGAGCAGTTGGGCGACCGTCGATTTTCCACTGCCGATGTTGCCGGTGAGACCGATGAGGAGCATGCAGTCCGTAATTGGAGAGCCGTTGCGCGGGCAAGGTAGGGAGCGCGTCGTCAAGCGGCAAGGAAAAGGTGCAGGTCCCTCGACCTGCACCCGTGACGTCACGCCACGTATGATTCGCGATCCCAGGAGACCGCGTGACAATCAATCGCCCAGACGAGGACCCACCCGCCGGCCAATACGCCGAGCTCGTGCGCGAGCAGCTCACCCTGCTCGGCGAGAATCCGGGGCGGGAGGGGCTGCTCAAGACTCCGGCACGCGTCGAAACCGCGATGGCATTTCTTACGCGCGGCAATCAGGAACGACTCGAGGATGTCGTCGGCGACGCGATCTTCAATGAAGACCACCACAACATGGTGATGGTCCGCGACATCGAGCTGTACTCACTATGTGAGCATCACCTGCTGCCGTTTTTCGGCAAAGCACATGTTGCGTACATCCCGAACGGGCGCATCGTCGGTTTGTCGAAGCTGCCGCGCATCGTCGACCACTTCGCCCGCCGATTGCAGGTCCAGGAGCGGCTCACCGAGCAGATCGCCGCCGCAGTGGAGTCCGTGTTGCAGCCGCTCGGCGTCGGTGTCGTGGTGGAAGCGTACCATCTGTGTATGATGATGCGCGGGGTCGAAAAGCAGAACTCACGGACCATCACGTCGGCGCTGCGCGGCGTCTTTCGTGATGACGCCCGCACCCGCGATGAGTTTTTGTCGCTCGCGCATGCGCGGCCCTCCTCGCTCTGATGCAGCAGACGCGCGTCAGCGTGATAATCAGAGCAGCCGAACCTGATCCTCGTCCCGCCGCGGGACGCTGTGGCAGCTGCGACAGCGCGCTTCGTAGCTCTCGTCGCCGCCCACCATGATCGTGGGCGAGTCGTAACGCGCCGGACGTCCGCCGATCAATCGTTGATTGCGGCTCGCGGCGTTGCCGCACACCACACAGATCGCGTGCAGTTTGTCCACCTGTTCGGCCACCGCGAGCAGCTGCGGCATGCAGCCAAACGGCTCACCGCGGAAATCCGTGTCGGTACCGGCGAGAATCACCCGCCGTCCCGCGGCGGCGAGCGATGTCGCGAGGTCGACAATCCCGACGGGGAGAAACTGCGCCTCGTCGATGGCGACGACTTGCGTCTCCTTCAGCACGGCATGTGCGATCTGCTCCGGCGAATCGATTGGCTCCGCTTCGACGGTGCGGCCATCATGGCTCGACACGTGGTACAGGCCCGCGTACCGCTCATCCAGATGTGACTTGAACACCTGCACGCGCTTCTTCGCGATCAGCGCGCGGCGCACGCGGCGAATGAGTTCCTCGCTTTTGCCACTGAACATCACGCCACAGATCACTTCGATCCAACCGCCGCCGCCGGGAGGATACAAGTCGCCGATCATGCGTCGTCGCGCGGCGGCCGAGGACGTGTGGGACGCGCCGATCCGCCGTCGCGGTCGAACTTGCGCGTCGGCCCGCTGGCGTCACGGTTGAACGGCCGTGCCGGGCGGTCGCCACGCGGTGGTCCACTGCGGGGCGCAGCAGGCCGCGCCGGGCGGTCGCTCTTGTCGAATGGGCGGGCGGGGCGCTCCCCCCGGTCGACGCCGCGCGACCGCTGCGGGCGCTCGCCCCGGTCGCCGCGATCGCGCGCCGGCGGCCCACTGCGCGCCGGACGCTCTTCGCGAGGTTGATCGACGCGAGCCTGAACCTTTCGCCCGCGGACGACCGCGCCCGAGAGCTTGCTGACGACCAGCTCCGACACGGCGGCGGCGACTTCGACGATGGTGTGCGTATCGCGCACCTCGACCTTCCCGATCTGCGAGCCGGGGATCCCCGCTTCCGCCGTGATCGCGCCAACGATCTCGTTCGGGCGAACCCCGTCCTTCTCGCCGAGGTTGAGAAACAGGCGCTGCATGGGCCCTGCCTGGGCCGCCGCGGCCGGTCGCGCGGGACGCTGCTGCTCCAGCATGCGCAGCGCCGCCGCGGCGATCTCGATGCCGTCGAATTCGGCGAGCAGGGGCTCGAGCGCCAGCACTTCGCGTCGCACATCGGAGGTGGAGAGTAGCTCGCGCAGTCCCGCGCGAAGTGCCACGTCCTTGCCGCGCGCGCGCTCCGCCGCTTCGAGCAACGCCACAGGCGCCAGCACTCCGCCGCCGAGCAGCGTACGCAGGCTTGGCAACTGCGATGGTTGCAGCAACGCGTACAACTTCCGCCCCGCCGCGCCGGCGAGCGCGCGCATTTCATCAGCCGTCAACGGAAGCTCCAGCAGCACGAGCGGATCAGGCGACGACGCGTCACCGGAACTTGTGAGCCGCACCGCATCGCTCGCGTAGCCCAGTGAGCGCGCGACCACGGCAGCCTCGGCGCGAACTGCCTCCGAGCGGGCATAGAGCTCGGCGCGTGGAAGATCGAGTGCGTCCAGCAGGCGGCGCAGCGTGGTACCGCGCACACTCGGCGTTGTGGCGACGTACTCGGCGGCGAGCGGCGGGAGCCCTTCGGCGGCGACGGGCACTTCACGTCGTGCGCGGCGCGCGTAGCGCTCGATCACGGCTTCAAACGCCGGTGTAAGCGCGGCGGCGAGCACCACCCGGGCACCGTCTTTCGGCAGCTCGGCGAGCAGATTCTCCAGTGGCAGAGCGTCGGGCGTCTCGAGAATCGGGTCGAGCCAGGCCAGGACGACGCCTCGCACGCCAGCTGGCTTGAGCACCGACGCCTGCAGCAGCGCCACGAGCTCGGCGGGTGCGCCGGTGACCACGTGCGCGGGCGCGGCGCGAAGCAGGCGGGTGGCGCGCGCGCTGGGCGTGGCCGCCAAAACGGTGATCGGCTGATCGGCGACGATCTCTGCGATGACTTGCGCCGCGCTCACGGCGTTCTCGGCGTCAGCCGTGATGACGAGGAGTTGTGTCTCGGCACGCGCCACATCGATGCGGGCGATCTGATGGCGCAGCACGGGCTCGGCGGACGGCCAATCCAGCGACATCACATGCACGGCGTTTTGGCCGCGGGTCACACCCGTCGGCTCTTTGGCATCTGCTTCCACGGAATCTCCCCAATCCGGTACCGGCACTGAACCGCGCCGCAAGTTGTCAACGTGATTCAAGGTAGCTGAGGAGGTCGTGCGAGCGCGACCGGCCCTCGCCCCTGTCTGGCGCACGCAACCGGCGGTATATCTTGGCGTCCGCGCCGAATCGAACTGGAGGAGCGCCGTGAACGTTGCCGTCCAAGTGAAGCCCGCCGACGGACTGCCTCCCGCCGTTGAGTACCGGTGGGACAGCGACACCGACGTGCTCACGGCGCGGCTCGCCGGAGCGCCGCCCTCTGGCGGCATGTCCGGATCCGTCGATCTTCAGGGCGCAGACGGCTCCTGGGTCATCCTCGACGTTTCCGCGGGACGCATCAGCGGTATCGAGGTCGCGGTGTGGCCCGATGTGAAAAAACGTTCTTCACTGGCGCCGCCGACAGCGATCGAGGATGCGCTCATCGTCATCCCGGCACGGGCGTCTCAGCCGGGAATCGCCGCGCTCGAGGTGGAGACTCCCCTCATGGCGGAAGCGGATCCTGCCGAGGCGGTGATCCATTTTCGAGTTGGTCCGCGCCGTGACGTGCGCACGGTACGGCTCGCGCGCGACCTCTTGCTCGAGCTCGACCCGCAGAGCCGCATCGCCGGGCTCTGGCTGCTGAACGTGCCTCCATTTCCTTCCACCTGATCGCCGCCGTGATCACGACCATCGTTCTCATCCGCGCCGAACCGTCCTCGATTCCGGCCGCGGCGCAATATCTCGCCGAAATCGACGGCGTCACCGACGTCTACTCCGTGAGCGGCGACTGGGATCTCGTGGCGATCGTGAAGGTCGCGGAGTACGACCAGATTGCGAAGGTCGTGACCGAGCACTTTCCCAAGGTGCCCGGACTGCAGCGGACGCAGACGCTGACGGCGTTTCGCGCCTACTCGAAGAAGGATCTGCAGCAGGCGTGGGACATCGGCGTCGAGTAGCGGCTCACAGCGATGGCTTGTCCGCGCACCAGCTGGTGGCGCCGCGTGCCACCTCACGCCAGTGGGCACCGGAGTATTGAAGGAACACGAGATAGCTCTCGCCGGCCGTGCGCCATCCTTCGAGGACGATTTCGTCGACGCCGTCGCCCGTGAGGTCGACATGATCGATCAAGCGGCGGAAGTCTCGCAGTGAATCCTCGGGCACGTGGACGAAGCTCGTGACGTAGCTGTGGGTCGAGTCGGAGTAGTCGGCGAGCGCGAAGACATGTCGCGGTTTGCCGGTCACACCGCTGCCGCGCTCGAGATACCATCCAGCAAGTGTGGGGGAGGTCGTCGCGCCGGCGGGCAGCGCGAACACCACGAGGTCGAGCTCAGCGCGGGCGGTATTGGTGAGTCCCTCTCGCTGGGCGGCGCGGGCCGCAAAGACGCGCGCACTGTCGAGCTCCGCGGGCGAGGCGGGGCGTCGCGCCGGCGGTTCGGCGAGCGGGTCGCTCGTGGCAAGCATCTCGAGCATGAGGGATGATGAGTCGCGCGTTGGTGCGAGCTGGAGCGCGGCGAGCGGACGCAGCGCTCGGCATCCCGGCAACTTGTACAGTGCGGCCTCGCCGTCCCACATGCCGCGTCGCACCGTCGCTTCGCCGGTGGCTTGCCCACCACGATACGTCTGCAGCTTGGTGCCGGCGGGGAAATACAGCTTGTCGAAGTTGCGCCATCCGGCGGTGTCGAGCGTAATGGGAACGATTTTGCCATCGGCGAGCGTGGCAAGTGGCACCGCACGCGGATCGCTGCGATCGCCGAATACGAGCATCAACGCACGCGGTTTCCCGGCGAGCGAGGTTTGCGTCGGCTCTTGCACCGTGTCGGTGATGCGTTTGCTGCACGCACTGGCGAGATTGAGGCTGATCGTAGCGAGGCCAATAGTGCACATGGCGCGCGCGGCGCGGTGCGTATCGTTCGAGCGAAAGAATCGCTGCGGCAGGAGGCGAGAATGGAAGCGCATATCAATGGGGTTGGCGGCGCAGCGTTGAATGTCCGCATGGTGCAGCGCCAATTGGCGGAGCTGCTTCCGGAGGCTCGCATGGCCTCGGGGGAGAGTACGCTCGAGCTCATCTCCCACGGCAACGACGCACCGCGGCTCATCAGCGCAACCGTTTTGGAGGGTGGCAGTTTGCGAGCGCGACGCGTGGTGGAATTCCCACCGGCGCCGGGCTTTCGCGCGTTCCTCGATGGCACGCAGCGCAGCGACGTCGCGGCGTACATCGGCACCGCTCCCGTGGTCGTAGGTCACGTTGCGGCTGTGATCCGTGAACGTCGCAACCGGAGAATGCATACGTGGCGCAACAGTTTGGGTGAGGATCGGGTCTATGTGCCACGCGCACTCGTGAGCGCAAGTGCGTGGATCACACTCGAGACGGCGCTTGGTGATTCGCTCGTCGACATCACGGATAGAAATCCCGATCTCGTGCTCCATCCCTTCGCCTTGCGCGACGCGGCAAAGCACCTGGCGCAATCACATCGTGAGCAGCTCGAGCAGCGCCTCGCTGAGCGGTGGTGCGCGACGGAGCAGGATCCCCTGTTCATCGACGGCGGGATCAGTGGCAGTGAGCGTGTTGCCGCGTCAGGATGTGCGGTGGGCGTCGTGAAGAGTCATCGGACGTTGTACGCAGAGGGTGACGCACTTGCCACGGTGCTGTCCCTAGGCGCACGCGAACGCTCGAGCGTCATTCGCATCACGTCCAAGCGCACGACGGTGGCGAGCTGGTACCTGCGTCTGCGCGATCCCGCTGGACACGACCCGATGTGGGGATTGGTGCGTGCCGAGATTGCGCAACCCGATGCGAGTCAACTGGATGGGTTGACCGACCGGGCCGACGAAGTGTCGCGGTGGATTCTGGCCGAGGCGTCTCCGCTCGCGCTTCCGGACGCGAGGTGGGATAAAATGGTGTATGGCATTCGCGACTGTGAAGAGTTTCTGCGCGCCGTGCAGTAGCGCGCGCTCACGACGCGGCTCGGCGCAATGCGCGCTTCAGGCGCGAGGCTCCGGCTGAAGCGGCCGACAGTTGCGGTGCGAGCAGCATGTCGACGCTGAAGCGCCGGTTGGATGGCGTCAGCAAAACGAAGAGATTTGCGACGAGGATGGCGATGTAGATCCACGGGCCCTCGGGAGTGCGAGCTTGTGCGATGAGCAGATTGACCGCTTGCAGCACACCCAGGAGCGCGCCAAGTCTGGTGAATACGCCGAGCACCAGCGACAGGCCAATTGCCACCTCCGCGATTCCAAGTAGCCAGGCGAACAGATGGAAATGCGGAACGATGACCTTCTGCAACAACTCCGCGTACGCCGCGAATACGGGATACTGGATACTCTGCTGAAACGCGAACATGAGACCTCGCGCGTCGTGGAGTCCGAAGTCGGGCGGAAGTTTCCAGTGCTGCTCGTACAGCCAGTACGCTCCCACGGCGATGCGTGCGGTGGCCAGTGGCACCGCGAACCGCACCGGTCCGGGGTGAAGTGCGCGATGGGCCTCGTCGTGCGCATGTTGAATCGTCATTGCGGTTCCCTCCGCTGCGATCGTTCGAGCACCCGCGTCATCGCTGGGGCTTGTACCACCGTGCCATCGCGTCCCCCGATACACCGAGACGATGCATGAGCGTCATGAGCCAGATTGTTGCGATCGTCCGAAACCAACCGGCCTTTTGATGACGCCTGGCGGATGTGATGACAACCTGATCAAGCAATGCCAATCGACCGCGACGACGTAGCCGCGACAGAATTTCCAGATCTTCCATCACGTTCCACTCCTTGAAGCCGCCAATCTGCGTGAACACGTCGCGCCGGACGAACATTGCCTGATCGCCAAAGAAGGTGTTGAGGAGGCACGACCGAAGATTCACGTTGGACGCAACGAGTGCGGCGATCCGTCCCGGATGGTCGAAGCGCAGGTGAAAGGCGCTGCCGACCACGCGCGCGTCCTCCAAGGCCGTCGCGATGGCCGCTGCGGCACCCATCGGCAGGAGCGTGTCCGCGTGCAAGAACAGGAGTACCTCTCCGGTGGCGATCGTCGCCGCATGATTCAGCGCGGCGCCACGCGTCAACATCGGCAGCGCGAGCACCGTGGCATGGGGCCGGGCGCGCTCAGCCGTGTCGTCCGTGCTGTCACCGTCCGCCACGATGAGCTCGTGCGGAGCGAGCGCCGTGACGGCGCGCCGCAGCGTCTCCGCGATCACCGCTTCCTCGTTGAACGTGGGCACGACAACCGATAGCTTCATCGCACGGAGATCCCAATCTGGTCGGTGTTTGCTTCGGGACGCCACGAAGCGCCACGTTGTGAGCAGTCATTGGGCGACCTGCACCGAACCAAACATCGCATGCTCGCAGGAGAGCGTCCATGAATGCGCACAGCGCGACGAGTACCGCCAGCGCCCTCGCGCGAGATGTATTGGCCCCCGCCGCGGCCGACAACGACAAGCTGGGACGGTTTTCCAGCGAGGCCATCGAGGAACTGGGCCGCGCCGGGTTGCTCGGTCTCCTGCTTCCCGCCGACGTGGGGGGAGCGGCGCTCGGACCGCGCGCTCTCGCTGGTGTCATTGCTGCGCTGGCGGAAGTCGACGCGTCGGTCGCCATGGTGTTCCTCATGCACACGCTCGCATCGGTAACCATCGCCGCGGCGCCGCGACACGCCGCGCTCGATTCCGTGCTGCGGGCAATGGCGAGCGGCCGCCATTTGTCGACGCTGGCCTTCAGCGAAACGGGATCGCGCAGCCACTTCTGGGCGCCGGTGTCGCGCGCCGAACGCCTCAATGGCAGCGGCGCGAGGCTCGCGGCCCACAAATCGTTCGTCACGAGCGCCGGCCATGCCGACAGCTACGTCGCGTCCGCGCTCTCACCCGCTGGGACGAGCGTTACCGATTCGACGCTCTATCTCGTCCTGGCCGGCTCTCCAGGTTTGTCCGCTGCCGGAGCATGGGATGGGTTGGGGCTGCGCGCCAACGCGTCATCGCCCATGCTGCTCGACGGGTGCGTCGTACCGCCAGAGTTCCAACTCACCGCCGACGGTGCTGGCTTCACGACGATGCTCGAGATCGTCCTTCCTCTGTTCAACGTGGGGCAGGCCGCTGTGTCACTCGGGCTGTGCCGCTCAGTGCTCGCTGCGACAATCGCACATCTCAAAGCCGCAAAGTTCGACCATCTGGGTTCGGTCTCGCTCGGCGAATCGCTACCCACCTTGCGCGCGCAGCTCGCCTCCATGCAGATCGAGACCGACGGACTCCAGGCCCGCCTGGACGACGCCATCGGGCACTTGGAATCTCCAAGCGATTTGACGATGCTGCGCGTGCTCGAAGTAAAAGCGGCAGCTGGCGAGACGGCAATTGCGGTCACGTCGTTGGCGATGCGTACGTGCGGCGGCGCTGCGTTCTCGCGCCACACGGGGATCGAGCGATTTTTTCGCGATGCACAAGCAGGAGCGGTCATGGCGCCGACCAACGATGTCTTGCGCGAATTCATTGGCAAGGCGCTGCTGGGCTTGCCGCTGTTCTGACGGACCTCGCAGGGCTCCGCCCTGCATTACTTGGCGAGGAGCACAGCGTGTCCCTTCGAACCGTCTGGTTGGGCGCCGTGGCGTACGACCCAAAGGTCGTTCCAATTTGGGAAGGTATGCGCCGGTATTTTCACGACGAAGCGCAGCTCGACGTCGAGATCATTCTCTTTCAGAGTTACGAGGCGCAGGTCCGCGCACTGCTCGCCGCGCCTGGCGACCTCGTTCCGCAGATCGACATCGCGTGGAATACCAATCTTGCATTTCTGCAGGCGCGCGAGTGGAGCGGCCAGGCGTGCCGGCCGCTGGCCATGCGCGACACCGACCTTGGCTGGACCACGCTGATCATTGCGCCATCGGGCGGAGCGGTCGCGTCGATCGCTGACCTTCGCGGGCGTACACTCGCACTCGGAAGCCGAGACAGCGGTCACGCCGCCATCCTGCCGGTCCACTTCCTCACGGAACAGAATCTGGTGGAAGGCCGCGACTACCGTTCCCTGCGGATCAATACCGACGTCGGGAAGCATGGCGACACGGGAACGAGCGAGGTCGAAGTGCTCCGCGCGGTGCTCGATGGACGCGCCGACGCGGGCGCGGTCGGCAGCCCGTTCTGGGCGGGCGTGGAGAGCCAACACCTCGTCCCCGCAGGCGCACTCTCCGTCGTATGGTCGTCGCCGCCCTATTCCCATTGCATGTTCACGGCGCGCGTCGGACTTGAAGCCGACATTGAAAAACGATTCGTCGACGCCCTCCTGCACATGAGCGTCGACAATCCGGACCATCGGCCGATTCTCGAGGCTGAGGGATTGCGAGAGTGGATTGCCGCCAACGTGGACGGATACGGGTCGCTCCAGGAGGCGTGCCGCACCCAAGGCTTCTTCCGTGCGCCGTCTGCCGTGCGCGCGGACTAGGCGCAGTGAAACACGCTCGCGAGGCGCTCGCCGTGCGCGCGCTCGCGAGCGAGGTGCGCCCGAACGGCCTCGAACGCGCCGGCCAATGGAAACAGATCGCGTGTGACCAGCATGTCCTCGTCGTCGGCTCCCACGGGATGCCAGTACACGCCGTCGGCCGTGATCGTGATCTCCGGAACCAAGTCCGTGCGTGACAGCGCGACGCCCTCCGCTGCGGCACCTCGGAGCGCCACCCGCCGAATGACGCGATTCTCCGGAGTAATATGCCTAGCGTCGAGAAAGTGGCGAAAGCGCGCTTCCTCCGCATCGGTGCTCACGGTTCCCGCGAGGCGGACTCGAAATCCCTCGGCGAGCGCCACGTCGATCCCATCGATGGCGCGCTTCCACGCGCCATGGCCGCGATGCGCATCGTGCAGCGTGGAGTCGGGACTGTCGAGACTGATCTGCAACGTCACTCGATCGCGCAGCATTCGCCTGAGCGTGTCGAGTCGCGCTCCACGAAACAGCATCCCGTTGGTGAGCAGGGTGACCGGCGCCGCGCTGGCGAGCGTGTTCACGATGTCGTCGATGTCGTCCAACAGGAACGGCTCACCGCCCGTGACAAAAATCTCACGCACTCCCAGCGGAGGCGCCTCGCGCGCGACACGGCGAACGCGATCGAGACCCAGCACTCGACGCTGTGCCGTAGGCGAGGACCGCACGCAGCAGTAGTCGCAGCGCAGGTTGCAGTGAAAGTTGACGTACAGCCACAGGCGTTCCCCGAGCGGCCGTTCGTCGGCCTCACCACCCGTCGCGGCGCCGTGGCGGATCACCCACCGCGTGCCGTGTGTGTCGGTTGTTCGTGCCACGATCGAGTGGCCGGTGAGCCGCGACCAGGCGTCGAGATCGGCATCGAGGGCGGCTGCCGTTCGGCCCGTCAGCGCGATCAGATCGCCAGCACGCGTGCGTCTGAGCGCCGAGACCAGCTCGAGCAACACGCCGGAAGCAAACGTGCGATCGTCGACATGTACGTCCACGCTCGCGACGAGCGGTGATTGTGCCATCGGCGGGGATTGTGGTTATCGTCGTAGGCCAGTCATCGGCTCACCGTGTCCGGAGAGCGCGAGCGATGACCGAATTGACTTCATTCACGTAGGGAGGCAAGTCCCTGCCGCTGCCCAAATCCGATCGGGTGTTGGCGATCATGGCCAAAGCGCCGCGCGCGGGTCGCGTCAAAACACGACTCGTGCCGGCGTGCGCGCCCGAATTCGTCGTCGAGCTGTACCGGGCGTTCATCGAGGATACCATCGCTCTTGGCCGCACCATCGGCGCAGCCATCGCGGTCGTGTGTCCGCCTGCCGACGCCGCGGACATCACGGCGTGGCTGCCGTCCAGCGTTCGCGTCACGACGCAGCACGGCGAGGGGCTGGCCGACGGCCTTACGTCAGCGTTCGAAATCCTTTGCACGCCGACGTCGCGCGTCATCGCCTTCAACGGCGACAGTCCGCACCTACCGGCCGCGGAGCTCGAGTCCGCGTTTGGTGCGCTCGATGCGCATGATCTGGTGATCGGACCGTGCGAGGATGGTGGATACTACCTGGTCGGTGCGGCGCGGGCGCATTCGGGGCTGTTCGATCCGCGCGGCATGGGAACGGGAAGCGCGCTGAACGAGCTCATCGCGCGGTCGCGACAACTGGGGCTCACGTCTGCCGTGACCGCTCAGCAGTATGACGTGGATATGCCCGCAGATCTCGCGCGGCTCGCCCGTGAACTGCAGGCGCAGCCGCAACGCGCGCCGAGGACTGCCGCCCTGCTGAAGCAATGGTTGCCCGAGGCGTCATCTCCCCGCGCGGTGTGAATCGCTCAGTATCTTGCACAGCAGACATGCCGATTCACCACCTACCCGACTTGCTCGGTTCAGAATGAGCGATCCCCTAGGCCGCGTCGTCGCTACCGAGCGGCGGCCCAACACGCCACACGAGTTTCACTTCTGGACCGCGCTCGATTCGCCGGTTGGAATTGGAACGATCGTGCGCGTCGATGGGCGCGATGCGGTGAACGGCGCGGTGCCGCGCGTCTACGGGATCGTCACTGAAGGCTTCAGCTGGACCGATCTCGCGTCGCCACTGCATGACGTGATGGGACACGATGCGAACCCCGCCGACGATCCCATCCACCAGACTGCGCGCGCGGAAATCCGGCTCTACACCGCGTCGGTGCTGCGGCACATTCCCGAGGAGCCGCTCCAGCCGGTTCCCATGGGCACCGTCTTTCTCGCCGATGAAGTGGACGTCGCCATCGCGCTGCGGATGGATGGCTATCTCAAGGAAGGCCAAAGCTCGGGGATCCCGGTTGGGGTCTACCGCGCCGGCGGGACGAATGCGCCGATCTATCTCGATGCGGATTTTCTGCTTGGCCCCGAAGCGGCACATCTGAACATCACGGGGGTGTCGGGACTCGCGACGAAGACGAGCGCCGTCGAATGGGTGCTGCAATCCATCTTCGCGCATTTCCCAGAGCAGAAGGGCAGCATCGCCGCGCTGTGCTTCAATGTGAAAGGCCCGGACCTGTGCTTCCTCGATCAGCCGGGCGAAATCGACGATGCAGACCGCGCGCTCTACGAGCAGTGTGGGGTGCCACCCGCCCCCTTCGAGAAGGTCCGCTACTTCGCGCCCTACAAATCGGACGGCGCCACGCTCAACACGCTGCGGAGCAACGAAGCGCTGCTGGACAACGTGACGCCCCTCACCTGGGGGCTTCGCGAAGTGCTCCAGTACGCGGAGGTCCTGCTCAACAAGGACGACGTCGATGCCAAGGCGGACGCGCTCATCGACTTCATTAAGGAGAACGTCCTGGACAAGCGGTTCACGGATCCCATGCTCGAGAAGGTGCACACGGTGACGTCGTTCGCCGATCTCGACGCCTGGTTTCGTGAGGTGCTGCGCGGGCTCGAGAAAAAGGATGACCAGAGCTGGCGCACGCACCACGTGGCAACCATCCGCAAGATGCGCAACCGGCTCTCGAACATCTCGCTACGCTGCAAGGGCCTCGTCGCCGACGACGGCGCCACCAGCGATCTTCCATTCGGGAGCTTCGAGGACCGAACGGTGTATGTGATCGACGTCGCCGGGCTCGAGGAAGACGCGCAGGATCTCATCTTCGCGCGCGTCGTCACCAAGCTGCGCGAGCATCTCGAAAAGCGGGATCTCGGTGTGCAGCAGATCGTGGTCTTCGTCGACGAGCTCAACAAGTACGCGCCCGGCGACGGGCCAGAGACGTACGTTCGCAAGATGCTGCTCGACATCGCCGAGCGAGGCCGATATCTGGGGCTCGTGCTGTTCGCGGCGCAGCAGTTTCGCTCGCAAGTGCATCGCCGCGTCGTCGGCAACTCGGGAACGGCGCTGTACGGCCGCATGGACGGCGACGAACTCGCCACACCGGGATACGCCGTGCTGAGTCCCGCAATCAAGACCAAGCTCGCCACGTTGGAGAAGGGGCAACTGATGGTGCGTCACCCGCATTTTACGCAGCCGATCTTCGTTCGCTTTCCACGGCCCGCGATCATGCGCGGCCGCGATGGTGTGAGCCGCTATCCCGCCGCCGAGAGTCCGTCGCTGCATGCGGCGGTGCTCCGCACGCTGCGGACCGTCGATCGAACGCTCACGCTGGGCTGGCTCGAAGACGTCACCAAACTTGCGACCGACGACGAGATACTCCGCGCGCGCAACTCCATCGTGCGCGAGCGTCCCAGTGACGTGCGCAAGGCGTTCGCCGCGCAGTTCCGCGCGGCGGTCGCGCCCCGCACGGCGACGCGTCCTCACAGCCCCGCACCGCTCCCGACCGTTCCAACGGATGATCCGTACGGGTTCTGACGTGATGCGAGCCGGAGTTGTGGTCGCGTTGATGCTCATGACGTTTGCCCCTGCTCGTGCGCAGGTGATGCTCGGGCTGCGTCCGCGCGTGGGCGACACACTGCACACGCGCCTCGAGCAGCAGACCGATGTGAGCGCGACGCTGCCCGGGAACGCCGCGGCACCCGCGCGTTCCGTGACCACAACGCTCACCGTGAGCTCGCGCACCATCGTGCGTGCCTCGCAGGGGACGCATACGACGGTGCTCACGATCGTCGATTCGGCGTCGCTCACCAGCTCGGATGCACACGCCGGCAAGTTGATCGCCGACGCACAGCGGTCGCTCGAGGGCCAGCAGCTCGTGCTGCAGCTCGGCGTTGACGGAACTGTCGAGAGCGCGCGCAATGCGAATGGGGCCGCAGTGTCGCGCGATGCCGCCGACGCGATGACCGCGATGCCCGCGTTGTTTCCGCGAAAAGCGGTGAGCGTCGGCGAACAGTGGACGCGCGAGATGCCGCTCCCGGCCGGCGGCCCGTTCGGCGCCCGTGGCGCTGCGCACGCCCGCGCCACGTTCCGACTCGACTCGCTGCAGCGCGCCGGCCCGTTGGCGTTCGTGTCCATGCACGGTGACATCGTCCCGGACAGCACCACAGGCATGCAGATCAGCGGGACGATCACGGGTGCGATGCAGATCGATCGCGTGCGCGGGTGGATGACCGACTCGCGGGTCGTCGTGCTGGTGAAATCGCTCGTCGCGCCACCGGCCGCCGTGGGGCTCGGTCCGATGCGCTTTACCACGCGTGTCACACAGCGGCTTCGCACCATGGACAAGCGTTGAACGGCGGCTAGACTACCAGTAGGACGGTCCAAGTCCCATCGGCACAACCGGTTAGCGATCTCGGAACGACACGTCTCCGCCCTCGTCCCAACTCCGCTCTGCGTCTCGTCCACCTGTCCGATCCGCACCTTGGCTTCCGCCAGTATCAGCGGCTGACTCCGCGCGGCATCAACCAGCGCGAGGCCGACGTGGCGCAGTCGTTCACGCGCGCGTTGGACAAGGTGATCGAGCTTGCGCCGGAGATCGTCCTCATCGCCGGCGATGTGTTTCATCAGGTTCGCCCCACGAACACCGCGATTCTCCACGCGTATCTCCAGTTCGCGCGACTGCGTGCCGCGCTGCCGAACGCGGAGATCGTGATGGTGGCCGGTAACCACGACACACCGCGCTCCGCGGAAACGGTGTGCATTCTTCGCCTGTTCGCCCCTTTTGGGTTTCATGTGGTGGACGCCGAAGCAAGCGCGCTCGATTTCCCAGGACTCGATCTCAGCGTGCTCGCGGTTCCGTATAGCCAGAACGAGCACGTCAAGTTCGAGACGTCAGGCACACGCCGCTGGAACGTGCTCGTCTACCACGGCGTTGTGGAGGGAATGCTCGGTCCTTTCGCATCCCCGCAAACACTGTGGTCGCCGGAAACACCCCAGGCCGATCTGCATCCTTCGAGATGGGACTACATCGCCCTTGGCCACTACCACGTCCATCGTCGCATCGAGCCCCATCTGCTCTACAGCGGAGCGCTCGACTACACCAGCTCGAATCCGTGGGGCGAGCTCCATGAGGAGGAGATGGTCGGCCTGCCAGGGAAAGGCATCGTCGAATACAATCTCGCCACCGAGGAGCACACGTTTCATTCACTCCCGGCTTCGCGAGTCTTCGTGGACTTGCCGGAATTCTCTGCGAGCGGAATGACGCCCGACGAAGTGAGCGAGCGCATCGCAGGGATCGTCGAATCGTGCCGGGGCGGAATTGATGACAAGGTCGTGCGTCTCGTCGTGCGCGACATGCCGCGTCACGTCACGCGGCAACTCGACCAGCGGCAGCTGCGCGAGTACCGGCGTCGCGCGTTGCACTTCTTCTTGGATCCGCGACGTCCGGATATCATCCGCCGGTCAGGGCACGGAGCCCCCGGGCGTCGTGCGTCGCTCGCCGACTTCGTGCGCGATAAGCTCCGAGAGCGCGTCATTCCCGGCGGCGTGGATCGCGACGCCCTCGTCGATCTCGGACTTCGCTACCTGAAGGATGCGGAGGAGCGCGAGAGCGTGTCTACTGCATCGCCGGCCGACGTCGGCGTTTAGATGCGGATCAACAGCCTGCGCCTCTGCAACTTCCGCCAGCATGCCGACACGTTCATCGAATTCGACGGAGGACTGACCGGCATCATTGGCGCGAACGGCGCGGGGAAAACAACGATCCTCGAAGCGATCGCGTGGGCGCTGTACGGACAGGATGCCGCGCGCGGAAAGAAGGAGACGATCCGTTCGCTGCGCGCTGGCCCCAATGCCCGAGTGAAAGTCGAGCTCGACTTCGAGATCGGAGGCCATCGCTATCGTGTGGACCGCGGGCTCACGTCGGCGGAGCTGTATCTCGATGGAGGGGATTCGCCGGTCGAGAAGTCGTTGAGCGGCGTCACCGACGCGCTGCGGCGCAAGCTCGGCATGAGTCGCGAGGAGTTCTTCAACACGTACTTCACGGGGCAGAAAGAGCTCGACGTGATGGCGGCGATGGCGCCGGCGGAGCGCGCGCAGTTCCTCAGTCGCGTGCTGGGCTACGAGCGTCTGCGCGTCGCGCAGCGTCTGGTGAAAGACAAGGCGCGACTCATTGCCGCCGAGGCGGCAGGACTGCGCAACGCGCTTCCCGATGTCGCCAGCGTCGAGCGGCTGCACGTCGACGCGACCGCCCGGCTCGGGCAGGCCAGCCAGCGCGCGCAGAGCTGCGCCGTGCGTCGGGACCGCGCGCTCACACGAATGGCGGACATCGATCCGCGGTGGCGCTCGGCGCAGGAGGAACGGGAACAGCTGCAGGCGGCACAGGCGGAATTGCGCGTTGCGGAGAGCGAGGCCGCCGCGTACGCACGTGACGTCGAGCGTGTCGCGCGCGAACTGGCGGATGTGTCGGCGGCGGACGAAGAGTTGCAGCGGCTGGCCGAAGAGCTCGCGCCGCTGGCGGCACTGAGTGAAGAGCTCCAGATGCTCGACCGGTTGGCACGCGATGAGGGCCGGCGCCTGGCGCTGCTCGACACGGAGCGATCCCTCGACGACGAGCTGCGTCGCTTGCGCGAGCGGCGCACGCGAATCGAGACGGCGCCGACGCTGGAGGAAGAAGTCACCCTCGAGCTCGAGCAGATGCGCGCACTGCTCGAGCTGGTGGAAGGAGAGCTGGAAGCGAAGCGAACCGAGTGGGTGCGCGACCGCCAGGAGGCCGACACCAAGCGCGCGGCGCTCCGGGACTTGTATGCGGAAGTGAAGGAGCACCGCGAACGCCTCATCGCGGCGGGGGAGGACGGTGCGTGCCCAACGTGCGAACGGCCCTTGCACGACCACTATCGCACGGTGCTCGATCATCTCGACGAGCAGATGGACAACCTCGTCCAGGACGGGAAGTACTTCACGTCACGCATCGAGCAGCTGGAGGAAATGCCGGCTGAAGTTCGCGAGCTCGACGAGCGGCGCCGCACGAGCTTCGACGATGTCGGGAAGCTGGAGCGTCGGCTAGCCAAGGTGCAGCTCGCCGTGCAGGAGCTGTCGGGCCTCTCGCGCGACCTGCACGCGCGCGAGCAGCGCTTCGAGCAGGTGCGCACGGATCGTGAAGCGATTCCCGATGGGTACGATCCGGCGCGACACGCGGCCGCGAAGCGCGAGCTCGAGCGCCTGCGTCAACTCGATGCGCGCGCGACACGGCTGGCGACGCAGATGGAGCGTCGGCCAGTGCTCGAGTCCGAGCGCGATCGCGCGGCGGCCGGATTCGCGAGCGCGCAGTCACGTGCGGCGCAACTTGCCGCGCGGCGTGACGTGCTGTCCTTCTCGGAGCAGCACTACGCAGAGCTTCGCGTCGCACACGAAACCGCGGCCGCCGAGCTGCGATCGGCGGAGCTGGAAGCTGTCGCCGCCGCAGGTGAGGCAGCGGGCGCGCAGGCCGCCCTCTCGCGCGCCGAGCAGTCGCGCGAGGAGCTCCAGCGCGTTCGCGGGCAACTGGACGCACTCGACGCACAACGGCGTCTGCACGACGAGCTCGATCGCGCCTTTACCGACTTGCGCACCGACCTGAACGTCCAGCTCCGTCCGGAGATGAGTGAGCTGGCCAGCGCTTTTCTGGCGGAGATCACCGACGCACGCTACGACGAGCTCGAGCTGGACGACAACTACAACCTCACCGTGCTCGAGAACGGGATCCCGAAACCCGTCATCTCCGGAGGCGAGCAGGACATCGCAAACCTGTGCCTTCGGCTTGCCATCTCGCAGATGATCGCCGAACGCGCCGGCCAAACGTTCTCGCTGCTGATTCTCGATGAGGTCTTCGGCTCGCTCGACGAGTCTCGCCGGCAGAATGTCGTAGAGCTGCTGCGCGGGCTGCAGGACCGATTCGAGCAGATCATCCTCATCACGCACGTCGAGCAGGTGCGCGAAGGGCTCGATCGCGTAATCAGCGTGCGCTACGACGAGGAGAGTGGTGCGTCGATGGTGACGCAGGTGGATCCCAAGACCTTCGACGCTGAAGAGCTCCTCGCGGCGGCCGGAGCAACCGACTGATGGTGAGCGTGCGAAGCTGGCGCCCCCTCGGACATCTCACCGGCCCTCACCGCGCTGGGAGCGACGACATCAGCGCGCTCAATGTCGTGTTCAGCGACGCATTCACCGAGCGCTATCGCCGCGATGGTATGGTCGGCGTGCGCGTTCCGAATCTCAATCCGCAGGTGTGGCGGTATGCCATCGAGGACGCCGACCGGGGCGCGATGGTGTGGCGCGACTCGCGCGGCGACATCGCGGCGTTCAACATGGTCCACCATTCCGGCGTGGAGGGGTGGATGGGACCCCTTGCCGTGCGCACCGAATTTCAGGGGAGTGGAGTGGGAAAGGAGATCGTCGAGCGCGGCGTGGAGTGGCTGCGCACGCAGGGCGCGCGGGTGATCGGACTCGAGACCATGCCGCGCACGATGGACAACATCGGCTTTTACTCGGCGGTTGGTTTCGTGCCGGGACGGCTCACGATCACACTCAGTCTCGACGCCGCGAGCGCGGATCGCGTTCCGGAGCTGCTTGGCCGCCTGAGCGTGCGCGAGCGCGAGGACGAACTGGCTGCAACGCGTGCATTGGTTGCTGACATCGCCCCAGGGTACGACTACACCCGCGAGATCGAGCTGACTGAATCACTCGCCCTCGGCGACACGCTGCTCCTTCGTGAAGGGGGAACGCTCGTAGGCTTCGCGTTGTGTCACACGGCACCGTTGGTGGAGGGACGCACACGAGAGGAGCTGCGGGTGCTGAAGCTGGTACTCGCCAGCGAGGAGCATCTCGAGCCGATGGTGCGGTTGCTGTGCGATTTCGCGCGACGAAGCGGGACCCGTCGCGTGGCGTTTCGGGTGCAGGGCCAGTATGGCGGGATGTACCAGCGGCTCATCGCGAGGGGTGCTCGCGTCCGTTGGACGGATCTGCGAATGGCCCTGGCGGGGTACGACGAGGTGCCCCCGACACGTGGGATACTGCTTTCGAACTGGGAGATTTAGAACGTATTTCTGTTGCGATGAACGATGGAAGAAGTTCGCAAGCAAGCGTGACGTACCGCACAGATCACCCTTGCAGGACTCCCGATATTTCGCAGAGTGCGTGTGCAGGCACCCCGAAGACGGGCAGAAACCCAACCTCGTTGACGCGTCTAACGCGTATTACCACAGCGACTTAGAATCGTCATTAGTGGCGAGCTGATACTGGCACCGTCGGTGCATATGAGAGTCGCCGAGACCGCCAGCTTGGACATTCAGTTCTTCTCGCTTCCCCCCTCCTTCCCGACCCATGAAACAGACACGCCGTGGTTTTACCCTTATTGAACTTCTGATCGTGGTCGTGATCATCGGCATCTTGGCCGCGATCGCGATTCCGAAGTTCGCCAACACCAAGTCGAAGGCGTACATCGCCGCGATGAAGTCGGACCTTCGCAACCTCGTGACGGCCGAAGAGTCTTTCTTCGCCGATTCCACGAAGTACGTCACGTACGACACCACGAAGCTCAAGTTCAAGCCGTCGACGGGCGTGAACAACCCGACGATCGTGCCGGGCGCGGGCTACTGGTCGGCGACGGTGACGCACACGCAGATCGCGAACTTCAGCTGCGGTATCGGCGTCAACACGAC
>JANMAY010000241.1:0-1769 GCA_031360095.1 Gemmatimonadaceae bacterium | reverse complement strand
CTCCGGCGCATTCGGATAGTCAGCGGAGAGGGCGACGTACTTCCCGACGGCTGCCTTGAGCTCGACGAACCCTCGCGGCGCCTGTTTGTTCATGAGCAACTGCTGCGCGCGGTTCGCATGTGCCATGATCTCGCCGGCGCGCTGCTGGAGCGTGAGCGCGCCTGGACCCGGCGGAGTCGCGGATATCGAGTCGACGGGGGGAGCCGGTGACACCACCGCTGGCGATGCGACGGGAATCGACGTTACGTGTGGACGTGAGGTTGTGTCGCGCACGGCAGCCGTTGGAGTGGCGCGCAGCGCCTTGGTCGTGCCTCGGTGGATCGTCGCATTCGGCGCATTCCCTGCCGCCGCTGCGATCGCGAGGGTATCCGGCGTGCCAATTAATTGAGACGGGGATGAATCCGTTCGCATCTGCCCGACGACTGTCGACTCTGCGCGCCCCGCAACGGATGGCGCCGCCGCTGCTGCCGGCGACATCGACCGCACCACCAGAAATCCCACGGCGACGAGCACGATGGCTCCTCCGCCAATGAGCAGCCCGCGCCGGCTTCCGCCTGCGCTCACGGGAAAGGGTGCCGGCGCCGATGCTGCCGCCGTCGCACGACGCAGCGGCGCTGTTGCCTTCGCGGGAACCGGCGGAACGAGCGGCGAGGAGAGCGGCGTCATCTCGCGCGTGATGATTTGTGCGCTCGCCGCCGGAACTCCCGCCGCAGCCACGACCTCGAGCGCGAAATCGTTGACCTTGGAGTAGCGCTCGTCCGGCTCCGGACTCAAGGCACGATCGAGCGCACTCTGCAGGCGCGGAGACCATGTCAGCTGCGGACTTACCTCGGCAAGCGCGCGCGGACGTTCCGTGAGCCGCTGCACCAGCGACTGCTTGGACGTGACGGTCGGATGCGGAAGCTCACCCGTCAGCATCGTGAACGTGACCAACCCCAGTGAATAAATGTCCGTGCGTGCATCGACCGAGTCGCCGGCGAGCTGCTCGGGGCTCATGTACTCCGGCGTGCCGATCGACATGCCAGCCGTGGTGACGGTTTGTCCGCCGCCGCGCGCAGTCTTTGCGATGCCGAAGTCCACGACCTTCACCCGCTCGTTCCCGTCAGTGTCGCGCGCAACGAGAATGTTGTCTGGCTTGAGATCGCGGTGCACGATGGAGAGTTGGTGCGCGGCGTTGAGCCCGTCCGCGATCTGCCGCGTGAAATCGGCCGTGCGCGCGAGCGACAGCGGGCCGGCACGCCGCAGCAGCGCCGAAAGCGCTTCTCCTTCGACGTACTCCATCGCGAGATAGAGCGTTCCGTCCGCGGTTTCGCCGAAGTCGTAGATGGCCGCGACGTTGGGATGATTGATCCGGCTCGCGTTGGCCGCCTCTCGATTGAACCGGCTGATCGCGTCGGCCGTGGGGGCGAGCGCGGGGCTCATGACTTTCACCGCGCTCATACGCCCCATGCGCACATGCTCGGCGAGGTACACGCGTCCCATGCCACCTTCGCCCAGCATGCGGATCACGCGATAGCGCTCGGCGAGCATCGAGCCGAGGATTGGATCGTCGACTCCGCCGGCCCCACTCAGCATGGCGCCGTCGTTCGGGCAGATCAGCTGCTCATCACTGTATTCAGTGCGGCAATGCGGACAGACCTTCGGCACGCTGACGCGTTGAAAGAATTGGATGGCGACCGGCGGGATTCTCGTAACTTCGCGCTCGGCGGTCATCGCGCAAGAGTGCGCTACAGCGGGTGGCCGGACTGTGACTCAGCGCACGGTTGTAC
>JANMAY010000190.1:0-8213 GCA_031360095.1 Gemmatimonadaceae bacterium | reverse complement strand
GCATCATCTGCGCAGCGACAGCAAGAAATTGAGTGCGACTCTCCCACTGCGCGTCGTGCTGGCCGTCGAGGCGCAGCCACGCCTCGTGCACGAGCGCGGTGGCCTGGAGCGTGTGGCCCTCGCCCTCGCGGCGCAGCGCGCGCCGCGCCTGGCGACGAAGCTCCGCGGACACGAGCGGCACGAGCGCTTCGCTTGCGGCCGCGTCGCCCGCGCCCCACGCGCGCAGAAGCTCGGTGACCGCGTGCGGCGCCTCGTCATTTGCGGCGGAGGACGCAGCGCTGGCGGGCAGTGGCGTGATGGGCATGAGTGGGTTTGGCCGCATTCTGCGCGCTAAGGGATAAGGCGCCGAGCGCGCCGTTCCCGTTCATGGAGGACACAATGACTACGCCACGCGTCCGTTCCCTTGTTTCACTCGCCACCGCACTGACGCTCACGCTCGCACTTGGCGGCTGCGCCAGCGCACCCTCGCGTGTCGCGCCGCTCGCGCCCGCTTCGACCGACGAGCCTCCGCCCACCCTCCACTTCGACAATGGCGCGCGCGACTACGTGCACATCTATCTCGTCGGCGAGCAGCGCGAGTGGTTGCTGGGTCGCGTGGCGCCCGGCGCGCGCGCGACGCTGCGCATTCCCGACGCAGCGTTGGGAGAAAACGAGGGGTCGATGCGACTCGCGGTGCTGACTGGCGCGCGGGCGACGCTGCGAGCGGCCGCCGATGCGCGTGCGGCGATCACGATTGCGCAGCCGGCGGCGGAGCTGTTCTCGCAGCGGTGGACGTTCTCGCAAACACTCGCGAGGGGCCAGCTCGCGCCGCTCCTGCTTGGGCACGCACGCCAGGAGGCCGGCCGTCAGTGAAGGCCATCCCTCGTCACTGTCGTTCGATGCCCATGGGACCGCGAACCGCTGGGCGCAAATTGTGCTGCGTGTGTTCGAGTAGCTCGTTCGCCGTGTGGACGGTATCATGATGCAGCGCAACACGGTCTCACTCGTATGTCCAGGAGCCATGCATGCACGACCCTGACGAGTCCAATCAGGACAAGTCGCCGCCAGAGCTGCTGACGCGGCGCGGGTTTCTCTCGCAGGCCGGCGTCGCGGGCGTCGCAACAATTGCCGCGGCCCTGCCGCTGGCCGCCGCGACCGAAATTGCACCGGCTCCGCCGAACGCGCCGGATATTCCGGGCACGGTGCCGATCGCACTCCGGATCAATGGCGCAACGCACAAGGTGCGCATCGACCCCCGCGCGACGCTCCTCGATACGCTGCGCGAAACAGTGCATCTCACCGGCACGAAGAAGGGATGCGACCACGGCCAGTGCGGCGCGTGTACGGTCCACGTCAACGGAGTCCGCGTCAACTCGTGCCTGCGCCTCGCACTCATGCACGAGGGCGACGACATCACGACGATCGAAGGAATCGGCGCGCCAGGGTCGCTGCATCCGATGCAGGCCGCGTTCGTCGCACATGACGGGTATCAGTGCGGCTACTGCACATCGGGTCAGATTATGTCCGCCGTCGCGCTCATGAAAGAGCCGTGCGGCCCGCGCGACGCCGACGTGAAAGAGATGATGAGCGGCAACATTTGTCGCTGCGGCGCGTATCCGAACATCGTCGCGGCAATCCAGGAAGTGCGCGGCAATTCACGCGTGAACCAGGGTTAACCATGGAACGCTTTCAATACTCGCGCGCTCGCACAGTCGGCGATGCCATCGCGCTCGCCGCGCAGTCGACGACCGCGCAGCAGGGTGCGCCGATTCGTTTCGTCGCGGGCGGCACCACGCTCGTCGACCTCATGAAACTCAACGTCGAGCACCCGACGCGGCTCGTCGACATCAACCACCTCGGCCTGAACATGGTCGAGCGCACCACTGATGGCGGACTGCGCATCGGTGCTCTCGTGCGAAATGCCGCGCTTGCACAGGATGCGAGCGTCGTGCGCGACTATCGCGTGCTCTCGGAGGCGCTGCTCTCGGGAGCATCCGCGCAGCTGCGCAACGTAGCGACCACAGGCGGCAACCTGCTCCAGCGCACGCGCTGCATGTACTTCCGCAATACTGCGATGGCGTGCAACAAGCGCGAGCCGGGCTCCGGCTGTTCCGCCATTGCGGGAGACAACCGCACGCTCGCGATCCTCGGCACGAGTCCGCAGTGCATCGCGACGAATCCGTCGGACATGAATGTCGCGCTCGCGGCGCTCGAAGCGACGGTACACGTGGAGGGCGCGAAGGGCACGCGAGCCATCGCGTTCCAGGACTTTCATCTGCTGCCCGGCTCGACACCGGAGCGCGAGACAGTGCTCGAGCCCGGAGATCTGGTCACGCACGTCACGCTTCCACCACCGCGCGCGGGCGCGACGTCGCGCTACCTGAAACTGCGCGACCGCGCATCGTATGAATTCGCGCTCGCCTCGGCGGCTGTCGTCGTCGAGGTCAATGGCGGGCGGTTCCGCCACGTCCGGCTCGCGATGGGTGGCATCGGCACGAAGCCCTGGCGCATGACGGCAGCCGAGCAGGCGCTGACGGGAGCGTTGGTAGACGAGGGAATGATCAAGCAGGCGGCCGCACTCGCACTCCGCGATGCAAAGCCGCAGAGCGAGAACGGCTTCAAGGTCGAGCTGGCGCAGCGATGCCTCGCGCACGCGCTGCGCCTCGCGACAGGGATGGCATCCGCATGAGCCGCGTACGAATAGTTGGCGCACCCGAGGCGCCGAACGTCCTCGGCGGCAAGCTGCCGCGCATCGACGGGCCGCTCAAGGTGAGCGGACGCGCAACGTACACGTCCGACGTCAATCTCGATGGGATGCTCTACGCCGTTCCGGTGCGCAGCACGATCGCGAGTGGCCGCATCGTCTCCATCGACGCCGCTGCCGCGCGCAAGATGCCGGGAGTCAAAGCGGTCTACTACCGCGGCAACATCAAACCGTTCTTCCGCGCCGCGCCCGCGCAGGGACTGAGCGGCATACTCGACGAGAAGCGTCCGCCGTTCGAGGATGATGTCGTCCGCTACTACGGGCAATTCGTCGCCGTCGCCATTGCGCAAACGATGGAGCAAGCGAAGGCCGCCGCCGACGCCGTACGCGTGCGGTACACGTCTGAAGCGCACAACGTGGATACGCGGATGGTCGCGGACAAGCCGTTGCAGACCGAGAGTGAGCGCGGCGACGTGGACGCAGCATTCCAGTCCGCGCCAGTGAAGATCGACCAGACGTACGTCACGCCGACGGAAGTGCACAGCGCCATCGAGCTCCATGCGACAGTTTCGGCGTGGGAGGGAGATCGCGTGACGCTGTACGAGACGTCACAGGCTGTGGTGAACCACCGCGAGGTGCTCTACCAGATGCTTGGTGTGCCGAAGGAGAACGTGCGCGTCGTCACGCACTTCCTCGGCTCCGGTTTCGGCGGGAAGCTGTGGCCATGGAGTCACTCGATTCTCGCCGCAGGTGTCGCGCGCGAAGTGGGCGCGCCGGTGAAGCTCGTTGTGTCGCGGCAGTCCGAGTTCGAGACCGTTGGACACCGGCCGCGCACGCAGCAGCGCTTCCGCATCGGTGCCGGGCGCGATGGCAAGCTGATCTCGATGCATCAGGAGTCGCTGAATCAGACATCGATCCTCGACGATTACAACGAAGGCTGCGGCGAGTCGACACCGTTCATGTACAGCGTGCCAAACCTGCGTGTCGCATCGGCGCTCTCGAGGGCCAACATCGGCACACCGACCGCGATGCGTGGCCCGGGCGCCGTGCCGGGCCTGTACGCGATGGAGTCGGCGATGGACGAGCTCGCGATCGCGCTGCAGATGGATCCGATCGAGCTGCGCATGCGCAACGAGCCACAGGTGGACGAGTCGAACATGCTTCCGTTCTCGTCGCGGCATCTCGTGGAATGCATGCAAGTTGGCGCCGAGAAATTCGGATGGGCGCGGCGCGACCCGCGCGTAGGCTCGATGAAGCGGGACGGACTCACGATCGGTTGGGGAATGGCCGCGTGTTCATGGGGCGCAATGCGCGCCGACGCCGAGGCGTCCGTCGAGATCACGCGCGACGGAACGGCGACGGTCAGGACCGCGACGCAGGACGTCGGCACGGGCACGTACACGGTGCTCGCACTCGTGGTGTCGGAAGCCACCGGAATTCCAGTCGACAAGATCGACGTACGACTCGGTGACACCATGCTGCCCGCGGGTCCGATCTCGGGCGGGTCGTGGGTGACGGCGTCGGTGATCCCGGCGGTCTCCAACGCAGCTCGCGCTGCTGTCGACGCGCTGCTCGCGATGTCCACGTCCGGGCCGAACGCGCACTTCGCAGGCGCGAAGCCGCCAGAGCTCCAACTCGCCAATGGCCGCGTCTCACGGAAGAGTGATACGTCGTCCAGCGTCCCGTTAGGAGACATCCTTGCGCGAGCGAACGTTCGCGCAGCAACAGGCAACGGAAAGTCGAACACACTCTTCGGCAGTGAGGAGAGCAAGAAGTACTCGCTGCACTCGTTCGGCGCGCAGTTCGCCGAAGTGACGTGGCACCCGGAGACGGCTCGACTTCGCGTCTCGCGATTTGTCAGTGTCATCGACGCGGGACGCATCATCAACCCGAAGCCGGCGCGCAACCAGATCGAAGGAGCGGTGGTCATGGGGATCGGTATGGCGCTGTTCGAGGAGGCGCGGTACGACAAGCGCTACGGAGCGCCGATCAACAGCAATCTCGCTGATTACATCGTGAGCACGAACGCGGATGCGCCGCCAATCGACGTGACGTTCCTCGACCATCCGGACAAGGTGATGAACGAGCTCGGCGCACGCGGTGTGGGTGAGATCGGGTTGGCGGGCACGGCGGCGGCGATCACCGCGGCGGTGTATCACGCCACTGGAGTGCGCGTGCGCGAGCTTCCCGTAAAGATCGAGGACCTGCTGCGCGCGTGACGATCTAGCGATCGATCATTTGCTGTGACCCTTCGCCGTCGCGCGCGAGCGGCACGTGGGTTCGCGTATATTCGGCTCATGACCAATCGCGCGTTCCTCATGCTGGTCGCTCTGCCGATCACGCAAACGACTTCATCGGGCGGTGCGATCGGCAAGTACGTGCCGCCCGTTCCCACGCCGGCGTCGTTCATCTCGGATCAGAAGGCCGTGCTCGCCGCGGATGCGCATGCGACGCTTAATGCGCGCATCGCCGGCATCCAGCAGGCGGGCCTCGGCGACATCGCCGTGGCGATTCTCCCCTCCATCGGTGACTACTCGGCCAATCAAGTTGCGGTCGAGATCTACCGCACCTGGAAAGTGGGCAGCCAGGCGGCCATTGGCTCAGCGCGTCGCAACGTTGGCGTGCTCCTCCTGATCGTGCCGAAGGAGCTCGCGCCCAACAAGCGCGGCGAGTGCTGGATCAACACCGGACTCGGCGCGGAGGGCATAATCACCGATGCGAGCGCCGGGACGATCTGTCGCGATTCCGTCATTCCCTATCTTCGCAAGAAGGAGTACGCCGGCGCGGTGAATGCTGGCATTGGCGGGATTGAAGCGAGGCTGCGCGGAGATGTTGGTCTGACCGCTGCAGCTGTCAAGTCGGAGGACGTCGCCGATACAGGTCGACCGTTCCCGATGGGACTTGTGCTCGCGATTGTCGGCGGACTCGCCAGCGTGATCGCGGGCGCACTCGGCTTCACGCGCTGGCGGCGGAACCGCCCGCGAGTGTGCGCGCGTTGCGGGCGGACGATGCGGAAGCTGGGCGAGCGCCCGGACGATGCGAAGCTCGAAGCGGGACAGGTCGTCGAAGAGCAGGTCGACAGTGTCGACTACGACGTCTGGGTCTGCGAGTGTGGCGAGAGCACCGTGTTACCGTACGAAAAGTGGTACTCGCGATACTCCACGTGTCGCGAGTGTCATCGCAAGACGGCGCGATCGGAGTCGGTCACGATCTATCCCGCGACAACCGTATCGACAGGTCTCGCCGAAAAGCGATTCTCCTGTGATTCGTGTCGCGCAAAGTGGACCGAGCAAATCGTGCTTCCCGTCATCGTTCAATCCAGCTCATCCAGCGGAGGCGGGGGCGGCGGTGGCGGCAGCAGCTCCTTCGGTGGCTCGGGCTCGACGAGTGGGGGCGGTGGGGGGAACAGCTACTGATTCTTTTTCAACAACTCTGACCCCTTCATCTGGACTCCTTGATCTGGCGAAACCACGGAACAACGGTTTCTCGACGCAGAGCTCGCAGAGAACTGCCGCAGAGATCGCGGAGGCCTACGGAACAACTGGACCTGCGAATTGTTGGAAAGGGCGGAAACGACAGAAAAGGCGCATCGTTCTACCGGCGCTCAGCATGTGTGCGCCGCTGAAGCAAGAATGACTTTGCCTGTCTCGGCGCTACCCGGCTGTTGATGCCGCAGAGTGGATCCGAACTGTCCCGTAGTGTCCGCCCATTCCCCAATTGCAGTTGTTGTTACGCCCTTCTCTGCGACCTCCGCGTTCATTCCGTGTTTCCGCAGTTCTATCGCAGCGGAATGAACGCGAGCCCATTGTTCGGATTCATCGGGATCACCAACTGGTTCGCACCGGCGTCGTAGCACATGGAGGCGGCGCTTGGAATGTTGCGGGCGATGAGCTCAGCCGGCTGACCGGGCCGAATGCGCGACACACCACCGTTGATGACGCTGCTCACGTACTTCGTTCCATCCGGCATGATGACGAGTCCATCGTTGCCCGCCTGCACGGCGTTCTCCGTCTTCACGAGCTGTCCGGCCGAAGAGAACGTTTGCACTTCGTTGTTGCCAACGTTCACAACCACAATGTTGCCCTGCGCATCGAATGCGATGCCGTTTGGCCGGCGCAGCGGCAGGCCCTGCACGAAGATCGACGCACTGCCATCCGGCATGATCTTCCAGACCTGCCACGTCGCCGGATTCGCCTGCTCACCGGCGTCGCCCGTCACCGTCGCGTAGATGGTGCCGTCGTCCGCAACTTCGATGTCGTTGAACCAAGCAACTCGATCGACGCGGATGTCTCCCGCCGGCGCGCCCGTTCTCATATTGAACTTGCGAATGACGGCGATGCTCGGGTCGTTCGGTGTCGTCGCACCGTCGCGGTCGGCGACATAGAGCATCCCGTTGTTGATGTCGCTGCCGTAGGGCTCGTTCAGGACCAATGTCGGCGTCAGATTCGCCCGCTCCGGCGGAGTCTGTACGCCGATCCATCGCGCGGTGTGCACCGAGCCGTCGTGGTTGATGAAGGAGATCCACGCGTTGTTGCTCTGCACACTTTGCGGCACGCCGCGATTGGGCACGACGATGACGCCACGCTCCGCATCATACGAGCAGCTTTCCGCAGAGTAGATGGCGCCGAATACTTTCACATTCGGCGAGATGGCATCGAACACTCCATCGGCGGCGGGTATTATCGGAAGGCCGAGGCGGTTCCCGACGAAATACGGGACTGGCTGCGTTGGTTGCTGCGCCCGCACTGCGCCGACTGGAACAAAGGTGGCCGTCATTGCGGCCATCAGCATCTGCTGCGCTTTCGCCTGGTCGTTCCGGAACACGACGTAAACGTCGTGCGAGCCGCTCGTCGGCTTGAGCGCAGCACGCACCTGCACGGGGGGAGCGTTCTGCACAGTAGACGGCGAGATCATCTCCGTCTCCCCGACCAGCGGACCTGTGGCCGAGTCCACGTGAATCTCGATCTTTCCGCCCGCGGCTCCGAACTGCGCCGGCGCCGATGCCGAGATGACAATCTCCGCAATGCCCGTAAGGTCGAGCTGCTTCAGTCGAACGAATGAGCCGGACCTCGCCGGCATGGTGATCGGCACCGGCACCTGCGGCACCTGCATCTTCGAAACGCCCTCTGCCAGCTCGCCGGTTGCAAGCACTACGCGGGAAGGTCTGAGCACGAGCGTTTTCTCCGCGACCGCGCCAGGCAGACCATTGGCGCCTTGGTCCGTGTACTCGGCGCGCAGTACGACTGCGCCGAGGTCGGGCGTCGTCCCGGTCGCCACTGTCGCGGGAAGCGCGTACTCGCCGCGCACGGGCAGCGACGGTGTCGCGCGCTTGCTGCCGAGGCTCAGCACGTAGGACACGATTCGCGATGCCTGCGCTTCCGTGAGCTGTGGATGCGGCGGCATCGTGATGTCGCCCCATACACCCGAACCACCGGTGCGCACCTTCTTCACCAGCTTCATCATCGCGTCGACGTCATTGCGATACTTGTCGGCCACGGCGGTGTACGTTGGGCCGATCGACTTGCGATCG
>JANMAY010000156.1:0-16246 GCA_031360095.1 Gemmatimonadaceae bacterium | reverse complement strand
GCGTAGAACGAGCTGTGATCCGAGGGGCCGAAGCCGTCACCGACGGCGCTGATCGTGAGGCGCGGCGCGACGTTCGCGCTGTCGACGATCGCGGGAAGCTCGGTCGCCGTCGCGACGCCGTACACGATGAGCTTGGCGTTCCGGAGCCGGCCGACCATGTCGAAGTTCACCATCGCGGCCACGCTCTCCAACGGCACCGGCGAATGTTCGACGAACCATTGCGAACCCAGGAGGCCAAGCTCTTCGCCGCTGAAGTTGACGACGACGATGGAGCGTCGCGCCGGGCGCGCGGCGAAGAGTCGGGCGAGCTCCATCACCGCAGCCGTGCCCGAGGCATTGTCGTCCGCCCCGTTGCGAATCGCGTCGTTGGCCGCCGGATCGAGCGCACTCGCTGCTGAACGACCGAGATGGTCGTAGTGGGCGCCGACGACGACGTATTCGCCGCGCAGTGCGGGATCGCTGCCAGGAATCATCGCGACGACGTTCTGCGACGCGACGCCGTCGGGACGCCCAGCGTGCGCCATCTCAACTCCGCGGGCGATGAAACGCTGCAAATAGCTGCCACAGCGTTCTGGGACCGGCGCAACGCGACACTCCGAGTGCACCGTGTCGATCGCAAGTGGCCGCAGGCCCAGCCGCGCGTAGCTGCGCGCGATGTACGCCGCCGCGCTGTCGATGCCGGCGGACCCGGTGGCACGGCCCTCGAGGCGGTCCGCGGCGAGGTACGCGATGTCGTCATGAATGCGCGCCGAGTCGGGGATCGTCGCGGGGATCATGCTGTATTTTGGCGCCTGGCATGCCGCGGCGAGGAGGGCTGCGAAGAGCGAGGGAGCAAAGCGAGGAATGTGCATTCGGACGGCGAGGGGTCGTTTTGGCCGGTGGTCGTGCTGCGTTTCGGAAAGCTATCCAATAGGATCGACCCCACAGAGTCGCCGACTGTTGCGGCTGGCGGGGTGACCGCGATGCTCGGTAGTTTATGGCTCCCTACCCGACCGGCTGCCCAGGCTGGTGACACGCCCATGGATCATTCGGTCAATCTCGCCCGGCACTTCGCTCGACTCGTGTGGCTTCTTCTGCACGAGCCAGGGAACGTAGATGAGCAGAAGGCCGCGCTTCGGGCGCTGGTCGTCGTTGCCAAGGACGGCCGGGTGGCACTCGCGCTCGTGGGGGAGTCCATCGAGGCGAACGGCACTGCGGTGCCATCGGACCTCCCGGGATTGTCGGATCTCGCAACGCAGATGGCCTCGCACGGTCTGGCCGCGGTCACCGTCGATCGCGAAGCGGCGGCAAAGGACCTCCTCGGCGTGTCACGTGTCCTCGCGGGCATGTCCGTTCATGGCGATCAGGGCGCGGCAGCCGAAGCGAAGCGGATTGCACTCGGCGCAACCACAGTCCGGTTCGCCGCCCGGCCTACGGCGGCAATCCCAACAGTGCAGAGTGGCATCGCGCCGGCAGGCAATGCGAGCGCCGCGATGCCCGACCTGGATTTCGGAGAAGTGTTCGAGGATCCGCTCGCGGAAGCGCGGTCGCGTGCGACACCGAAATCGTCGCCCACCGTGCAGGCTGGATCCTCTCTCGACTCGCATGGCGAAGGCGCCGGCGGATTGTTCGCACAGTTTGCTACGGCGCGTCACCCCAAGGGATCGTACGAGCTTTTGCTCACGCGGCTCGAGGCGACGGCAGACGGCGCGCACATCGCCGCGATCCTCGAGGATCTCGTCGTGATCGCCGAGAATTCCGCGCGGGAGGCCAAGCCCGATGTTGTTGGCGACATCATGACGCGTGTCATGCGGCGTGAAGCGCAGTTGCAGGACCCAGACACGAAGCATGCGTTCGTCATGGCGCAGCGCCGCATGGCGAAACCGGTGTCACTGCGCGCCATCGCGGCGCAATTGCCGCACCGCCCGGAGCGGCTCGAGGACTACATCGCCGTGTTGGCGCGTGCGGGCGAGGAAGGCGCCGACGCGTTGATCGAGCAGATGTCGACGGTGACCCACGCGACAGACCGGCGCGTGTATTACGACGTCCTCCTTCGACTCAAAGCCGGTATTCCGACGCTCGTGCACATGCTGGGCGACAACCGCTGGTTCATCGCGCGCAACGCGGCGGATCTGCTCGGAGAGATGCAGGCGCGCGAATCCGAGCAACCGCTCACCGAGCTGCTGCGTCACGACGACGACCGTGTGCGCCGTTCGGCGCGCGGTGCGCTGATGCGCTTGGGCACGCCGCGGGCGATGCAGTCCATCGAGGATGCGCTCAAGGACCACGTGCCGCAGATGCGGATCGAGGCGGCCGCGGCGCTCGTGACGCGCAAGGACGCGAAGTCGGCGGGAACGCTGCTGCGTGCGCTCGAGCTCGAGAAGGACGAAGAGGTGCAGGCCGCCTACCTCCACGCGCTCGGCAAAATTGCCACGCCCGAGGCCGTGCAGCGCCTCGTTCGTGCGGCGCAAGGGGAGCGTGGATTGTTCAAGAAGCGGGCGACGGCGTTCCGGCTCGCGGCGATTCACGGATTGGCTGAGGCGCGCACCACCGAAGCGACCGACGCGCTCAAGGAGCTCAAGACCGACAAGGAGCAGGAGGTGCGCGACGCGGCGGTATTTGCGCTGGGGCGGATCTCGCGGTCGACGCAGTCGATCGAGCGGCCGGTGCTGCCGCCTGAGTAAGAGCGGAACTGCGTGTTTTTCACCGCAGAGACGCGGAGGGCGCAGAGGACTGCAGTAGAACGCGAGTGCAGATCCCTCGACTCGCTCGGGATGACAAAGATCTTTTTTCTTCTCTTTTCCCCGCGGTCCTGCGCGACCTCCGCGTCTCTGCGGTAGAATCATCCGCCCTTGGACTATCGCGCCGTAAAATCTGTCTCGCGCGTAATCACCTTGCAGAACTCCGCAATCAGCGTTGCCGCATTGTCCACATCCGCGAGCGCGACCATCTCGTTCGGCGAGTGCATGTAGCGATTCGGGATGGACACGAGCCCCGTGGCGACGCCTTCGCGCGCGATGTGAATGGCGTCGGCGTTGGTGGACGTGTCGCGGCCGACCGCGTGCACGGCGTGCGCGATGTCGTTCTTCTTCGCTGTTTCCCGCAGGAGCGCGTGCACGACTGGCGAGATCAGCGCGCCGCGGCTGATGATCGGGCCACCGCCCATCTTGTGCTCGCCGATCTCCTTCTTGTCGATGTTCGGATGATCGGTGGCGAAGGTGACGTCGACGACGAGCGCGACCTGCGGGTTGATGCAGTGCGCGCACACGAGCGCTCCGCCGCCGTGCCACGCGATCTCTTCTTGCGTCGTTGCCGCGGCGACGACGCGCGCCTCGCCCGGATTTGCGGCGTAGCGTCGCAGCGCCTCGAGCACGATGAACGCACCGATGCGATCGTCGATGGAGCGTGACACGAGTCGGTCGTTCGGAAAATCGAGCGTTCGCGAGTCGAGCACCCCGGGGTCGCCGATGCTGAGGCGGCGCTCGGCCTCATCGCGCTTGAGGGCGCCGATGTCGACCCAGAGGTCCGTGAATTTGCTCGCGTGATCGCGGTCGTCGGCCTTCATCAGATGAATGGGCTTTTTGCCCACGACACCGATCACGTCGCCATCGTTGCCGAGGAACCGAATACGCTGGCCGACGAGCACTTGTGGGTCCCAGCCGCCGATGGGTGCGATATAGATGAAGCCGTCGTCATCGATGTACTGGACGATCACGCCGATTTCGTCGATGTGGCCGTCTAGCATGATCGTGGGGTACCCGCCCGGGTTCACCTCCGCGATGCTGTTTCCGGCAACATCTACGGTCACCTTTTCGGCGAACGTCTCCGCTTCGGCGCGCCAGGCGCGCGCGGCGGCGGTCTCGAATCCGGACGGAGCGGGAGCGTCGAGCAGACGCTTGAGAAACGTGATCGAAGACGGACTGAGCATCAGTGAGGCGAGGTAGGGAGGGAGCCGAATGCTACCCCGCCCGCTGGCGGGTGGGAAGTACAAAAAGGCGGCGCGCTGGAGCGTTTGGTAACATTGAGTCGCTCGCAACTCGCGCGCCCTCAACCGCTCTCACGGCGAACAATGGCCTTCTTCTTTCTGGCAGTCGGACTCTCCGCGGGCCTTCTTTCGGGAGTATTCGGTATCGGCGGTGGGATTCTCATCGTGCCCGCGCTGCTGATCTTCGGGAAGATGGCTCCGGCGACGGCAACAGGTACGTCGCTCGGTGCGCTGCTGCTTCCGGTTGGGGCGCTGGGCGCGTGGCAGTATTACAAGCATGGTCACGTCAACGTGACGGCGTCGCTCCTGATCGCGCTCGGCTTGTTTGCTGGGGCGTACTTCGGTGCGCGGCTCGGACAGTCGCTCGACCCGGTGACGGCGAAGAAATCGTTCGCAGTGTTTCTGATTGTGGTGTCGGCGCGGATCTGGTTTACTGCGTGAACAGGTCTGACGGTCTGACGGCGCCCACGGACCCAGATCGAGCGACCGACCGACGAGTCACCGATCCGCGAGCGGCAGTGTAAACCGGACTGTCGTTCCCACCCGCGGCTCGCTTTCGATCCAGATGCGTCCATGATGCGCGTCGACGATGCCGCGCGCGATCGGCAATCCGAGCCCCGCGCCGTGCCGACGAGTCGCGTGTTTCTCCGCGCCCTGATAGAAGCGGTCAAAGACGTGCTCCAGCTGATCCTCGGGAATGCCCACGCCGTTGTCGCGCACACGGACGTCCGCGACGCCCTGATCCTTGCGCACATCGATCTCCACGCGCCCGCCCGCCGGCGTGAACTTGAGCGCGTTGCCGACGAGGTTGGAGATCACCTGCGTCATTCGCTCGGGGTCAGCGAGCACGTCCTCGAGGTCGTCGGCGAAGGTCGTCTCGACGGAGATGCGACACGCCGCGGCCAGCGGAGCGAGCCCCTGGAGGGCCGGCTCGACGAGCTCGCGCAGCGAGATGCGACGAGGCGACACCGTGAGGCGCCCGGCCTCGAGGCGCGTGACGTCGAGCAGGTCTTGAATGAGCGTGTCCATCTGGATTGCCGCCTGGAGGATGACGCCCACGCGCTCGACCACGGACGAAGGAAGCGATTCCGCTTCGGCAATGACGCTGCGCGCCAGCATCTTCACCGCGTTGGCGGGATTGCGGAGGTCGTGCGACACGATGCCAATCATGTCGTCGCGCGCGGTGACCGCCAAACGCAGTGCAGCTTCGGCTCGCTGGCGGGGCGTGATGTCCCGCAGCATGGCGGCGTAGATCTGCCGTCCGCCAACGTTCATCTGCTGAATTGACGCTTCCGCCGGAAACTCCTCGCCGTTCTTGCGCAGTCCGCTGATCTGTTCCCGGTCGCCCATGGTGCGCGCGGCGCCATGCGCCGCGCTGAATCCACGAACGTGACCAGCGTGGGAGGGCCGGAATCGCTCGGGCAGCAGCGTGGCGAGCGGCAGTCCGCCCACCTCGGCCGCGCGCCAGCCGAAGATGCGCTCGGCGCCGGTGTTGAAGAAGATGATGCGCTGTTCGTCGTCCACGGCGATAACGGCATCCGACGACATGGCGAGAAAACCCGCAAAAAGGTCGGCGGGCAGCCATGCGTTCATCGCGGCATTCGAGACGGCAGCGAACGGGTCCGTGGAGCTGGTCCTACCTGCCGAATCGAAGTCCATGAGCGTGTCCGGAAAACTCCCCACACAGCTGTAAGGCAGCGAGCGCGGAAATTCCGGCATCCGCCCGACGGTTTAGCGATCTGGTGACGCACAGATTAAGCCGAGTCACCACTTCATGCTTACCGGGAGGCTCCAGAATGTCGATCGAGGGTCGGAACACGGACACGGATACGCTGGATTCGCATCTTCTCGCGCCCACATCGAGGCGCGCGTTTCTTCGCACTGCATCGCTGACGGCCGTGGGCGCCGGCGCGCTCGCAGCGTGCGGCAAGACCCCTGGAGGAACAGACACAGCGAGCTCGGCCGCTGCCGCAGCGGCCCCGAGTGTGGCGCAAACGGGCGCGACCGGAGGCACCATGGGCGCGCACGATACGGCGAAGGCTGCATCGGCCGCCGCCGCGTCGGATACGATGGACGCGATGCACGAAAAGGGTATCAAGGCCTTTCCCGCCAAGACCGAGGGAAAGGGGAACCAGCTCCTCGCGCCGCGTCTCGAGAAAGGGACCAAGGTCTACGATCTGACCGCGAGTGTCGTCCAATGGGAAGTCGAGCCCGGCCGGCGCGTTGAAGCGTGGACGTACAACGGCGTCATTCCCGGCCCGCAGATTCGCGTTCGCGAAGGGGATCGCGTTCGCATCAATCTCAAGAACGACCTGCCGGAATCCACCGCGATTCACTTTCACGGCCTGGAGCTGCCGAACGATCAGGATGGCGTGCCGTTCATCACGCAGCCTCCCATAAAGCCAGGCACGAGCTATACCTACGAGTTCACGGTGCCGAACGCCGGCTCGCACATGTACCACTCGCACCATAACGCGGCAAAGCAGGTAGGCCTCGGCCTCCTTGGCGCGTTTGTCGTAGAGCCGAAGAACAAGTCCGGCGAGCCGAAGGCCGACGTCGACTATGTGTTGATTCTCAACGACGGCGCGCACGGATACACCTTCAACGGCAAGAGCTTTCCAGCGACGGAGCCCATCGTCGCCAAGCTGGGCCAGAAAGTGCGCATCCGCTACATGAACGAAGGCATGATGATCCACCCCATGCATCTGCACGGGATGCATCAGACAGTCATCGCCAAAGACGGCTGGCCCTTGTCGAACCCATGGAAATGTGACACGCTCAACATCGCGCCCGGCGAGCGCTGGGATGTGATCGTGAACTGCAACAACCCTGGCACGTGGGCCTTCCACTGCCACATCCTGCCGCACGCCGAGAGCGATCACGGCATGTTCGGGATGGTCACCGCTCTCGTGGTTCAGAAGTAGGACTCCATGACGTCAGCCGATTCCATTCGCGTCGTACTCGCGGACGATCACTTGGTCGTCCGCGCAGGGTTGAAGGCACTCCTTGCGACGACCCGCGACATCGAGGTCGTGGGTGAGGCCGCCAACGGCAGCGAAGCGGTCGCGCTCGTCGCGCGGCTGAAACCGCAGGTCGTCGTGCTGGACCTGGACATGCCGGTCATGGACGGAGTGACGGCGACGCGCGAGATCGTCAAGGCGTCGCCGGAGACGAAAGTGCTCATTCTCACGATGCACACCGAGGACGAGCATCTGGTCACGCTGCTCGAGGCCGGCGCGGCGGGATATCTGGTCAAGAACGCCGCGGATCGGGAGCTCGCCGACGCCGTGCGCGCGGTCGCGGCTGGCGACACGTACGTCCAACCGCAATTTGCGCGTGCGCTGGCGAAGCGAGTGTCGAAGCTCGGAGAGCATTCCGATGAACGCCAGCAGCACGGGCAGCTGAGCGAACGTGAGCGCGACGTGCTGGTGCTCGTCGCCGGCGGCTACTCGGCGTCGGAAATCGGAGAGCGGTTGTTCATCAGCCCCAAGACCGTGGAAACGTACAAGCAGCGCATCACGGAGAAGCTCGGTCTCTCGCATCGTGCAGATTACGTGCAGTTCTGTCTCCGGCTCGGCCTCCTCAAGAGCGCGTAGGGAATCATGCAAACCACGAGTCGCCTGATCTTCGCAGACCTCTCGCACACCTTCGCGTACGCAATGCTCAAGCGGTTGCACGTGGGCCGGATTGCGTACTCGTTGCACGATCGTGTGGACATTCAACCAGTCAACTACGTCTTCGATGACGGGTGGATTGTCGGCCGCACGCAGGTGGGATCCAAGCTCTCTACGCTGACGCACAATCCGTGGTGTGCGTTCGAGGTGGACGACGTGCGTGGGCTCTTCGACTGGGATAGCGTCGTCGCGCGGGGAAGCTTTCACATCCTGGATCCGGAGCAGGGGTCCGTGGACCGATATCGCCGCGCGCTGGCGGTGCTGCGCGAGCTGATTCCAGGCACCATGAGCGCGGACGATCCCGCGCCCGAGCGGTCGATTCTGTTCGGCGTGCACGTGGACGAGATGACGGGGCGGTCGGCACGGACGTAGGCGTACTCCATGGGAAACTCCCGACACGCGCCGCCTCCCTCACCTACAACACTGCCGCGGAATCTCCGACGGCGAAGCTCCCCGGAAATGGCGATTCTCAGAGGACATGAGGAACACGCATTTCTGGAGGCTCGAATGATCATCCCCGCTCTTCTCGGGCCGACTGTTTCCGCACTCGTCCGCGCGCGTCATGTGGCGCTCGGCGTCGCGCTCGTGCCCAGTCTGCTTGCTCTCGACGCTGCACCGCGAACTGCGTTCGACAGTGGAGAGCGGCTCGTATACGCCGCACGCGCCGGCCGCGGTCTCAACGGCCGAGCCGAGATGTGGATTGGGGAATCCGTGGAGGTGCGAGGGGTCCGCACGATCCCGTTGCACTCCGACATCGCCGGAGGATTCGGCCCGCTCAAGATGTGGGATAAAACGA
Organism: Gemmatimonadaceae bacterium; assembly: GCA_031360095.1. Lineage (GTDB taxonomy): Bacteria > Gemmatimonadota > Gemmatimonadetes > Gemmatimonadales > Gemmatimonadaceae > AG11. The sequence continues at coordinate 7,812 of JANMAY010000156.1, read as the reverse complement.
CGTCGTGGTTCGATCCCAGCCGCTCGGCATCGCTGCGCTTCGTGAAGGAGGAGCGGAATCCGTTCGGTGGCCGGCACTCGGAGGACATCGAGATTGACGCGCACGCGCGCAGCTGGAAGGCGGTGGATGGCCGGAACGGCGTGACGCAGTCGGACCAACCCTTGGATGAGCTGTCATTCATCTATGCGCTGCGCACGATGAGCATCCCGGAGGACTCGACCCTCGTGCTGAACCGGCACTATGACGCCGACCGTAATCCGACGACGCTGCGTTCGCTGGGCCGCGGTTCGGTGGAGACTCCCGCCGGCACCTTCGCGACGCGCGAGATCGAGATGCGAGTGCGCGATGCACGGCGCTATCGCGGTGAAGGGGTGATTCGCATCTCGCTGAGCGACGATGCGTGTCGCCGCCCGGTGCGGATCGAGAGCAAGATCCCCAATGCCGGGAATGTGGTGATGACGCTGACGTCGGCGGAGCCGGTGATTGCGGAGTGCTCCGCCAAGCGAGTGGAATGATCGGAGAAGCGTAGGCCCCGAGCTCATGGCTCCTCGGGCCATACTCGTGTCGGGAGTATCCCCTGAAGCGAGTCAGCAACTACCGCAATTATTTCCGCGCATTGCCTGACTGATCGATCCCCTCCGTTGTCCGACATTTCCTGTGTCTGGTGCGATGATCGCGCCCGCAACCTCAGGAGATGCTCATGCGTCGCTCACTCAAGCTTTCGTTGCTCATTCTTCCGCTGCTCGTGCCCCTTGCCGCCTGGTCGCGGCACACCGAGCAGCTCTCCCTGCAGCCGGACAGCAAGCTGTGGGTCGAAGGGAAGTCGTCGCTCAAGAGCTGGAGCTGCAAGGCGGGCCAGGTCGACGCGGTTGTCGAAGCGCTGAAGTCGAACGCGGTCAACGATCTGCTCGCCGGCGACAAGGCCGTGCGCTCTGTGGACGTGACGGTGCCATCGGAGAAGATGGACTGCAGCAACGGCACGATGAACGACCACATGCGGAAGGCGCTCAAGGTCGGCGACTTCCCCACGATCTCGTTTCACCTCGCCAGCTACGACGTCAACAAGGCGTCGAACGGGATCACCGGAACGCTGAACGGCACATTGACGCTCGGCGGCGTGAAGAAGCCCATCAGCATCACCGCCACTGGCACGGATGAAAACGGCGCGCTGCACGTGTTGGGCAGCTACGACCTGAACATGATCGACTACGACCTCAAGCCGCCCACGTTGATGTTCGGTCGCATCAAGGTGCGCGAGAACGTGACGGTGAAGTTCGACCTGCTGCTGAAAAGCTGACCTTCTCCGCAAGTTCAGAAATTCATGATCGAAGGCGTTCGTCGCCTTCTAACGGAGCGTGAAATGACAACCACTGCGATCCAGACAACCCCTCGTTTCCACTCCGAAACGAGGCTGGCGGAAGAAGGGCCCATCGTTTTGGCCGCCAAGCCGCTCGATGGGACACGGGCACCCTTGGCCGTGGCGCGCTGGCTGGCACTCCGCGAAGACCGGTCCCTCCACGTGATCAGCGTGCTCGAAACGAACGACTCGCTCGCGATTGCCGCGGGTGCGCCACCAATGCCGCGTCGCTACTACGACGAGGAGCGTACATCGATCGCGGCCCGCATGCAGGGGGAGCTCACGGCCGCGCTGAGCGATGACGTGACATTCCGCGTGGACGTGCTGGACGGACCCAGCGCACGCTCCATCGTCGACGTGGCGCACGATCGTGGCGCCCGTCTCATCGTGATCGGCACGGGAAAGCACGACTCCCTCGGCCGGTTCATCTACGGTGAGCGTGCGATGCAGATCGTGCGCATCGCCGACCGGCCGGTGTTGATCGTGCCGCGCGGCGCGACGGCGGGCTTCATCCGCCACGCGTTGGTCGCGGTGGACTTCAGCCCGGCCTCGTTACGTGCGGCCGCCGCCGCGCTGCCCATGCTCTCACGCGGCAGCCTGCTCACGCTCGTGCACGTAAAACCGCAGTTGGATCCGCAAGATCCCCACGCGGCGGCGCACAAGACGACGAACAACGGACGCTGCGCCGAGCTGTTCGGGCGCTTCATCAAGCTCATGCACATTCCGCCTGGCGTCGAAATCGAGACGAAGGTGCTGTGGGGCGAACCGGTGGCGGCCATCGACGAATTTGCGCGGCGCACCGACGTCAGTCTCATCGCCAGCGGACGGCGTCAGAATTACACGCTCGCCGAGCGGATGTTCGTGGGCAGCGTGTCGGCGGGATTGATGAGACGCGTGAACTGCCCCATTCTCATCGTACCCGAGCAGGATGACGCATCGGCAGAGGAGCTCTCGGCGCCGCTCACGGGCGTGGAGAGCTGGACGCGAGATGCATGGCATGATCAGCTCGAGAAGTTCTTCGCGCGGCATCGTGATCAGCGCGTACGGTTGAGTGTGGAGGTGGAAGCAATTCGTGGCGGTCGGTGTGTGACGCAGGACTACTTGCTCCGCGCCATCACATTCGACACCGCCGACGACCGGCTGGGCATCATGCTCGGCGACCGCGCGCCGACACAGAACATTCTGAGCTTCCGCTTCTCGGACGTGACGGAGCTCATTCTGTTCACCGACATCGGCGGGAACGACACGCATCTGCGGTTCGAGAATGCGAGTGGGCGTGGAACCCTCACGATCGACGCGACGGAGCTGCCCTAGGACTGGGTGGGACTCTCCGTCGACCACTGCAATGCGGGCGGCCTCGTTGTACACGAGGCCGCCCGCATTTCGAGCATACGCAGTGCGTCAGAGGCTCAGGAGCGCGCCACGCGGAATGCGTATCGGATCGTCGGCTCGCGCAGCGCCTCGTCAGCAGAAATGCGCACGAGCCATTCAAGCGACACGTCGACGTCGGGCTGGGGAAGCACCTGCTCGAAAACGAAGGATCCGTTCTCGTACGACTGCGTGTTCCACATCCGTCGATCCTCCGCGCACACGGAACTGTCGCTATCGGCTGCACTCGCCGGAATCAACTCGACTTGGACGTCCGCCGGCGACAGCCCGGCGAGCTGGACGACCGCGCGCGCGCGACGGCCGTTCTTGTCCAGAAACACGCTCACGCGGTCGACATGCACGTGGCGCCAATCCTCGCGCACGCGATCGGCCCGCGGGGAACGGACGCTCGCGTCGCGCGGAGCGATGGGCGATTCGGCAGCTGACATGGGACCTCCAGGGGCGGGTATTCACACAGAATGCGAGCAATCGTCTGCCCGCGCTGTCGGGGATTGGCGGACAGCGCCCCGAGCGCTCGTGTCCGCCAGCTCACCCGCCGTACGCAGTTTGCCGCGCCAGGGGAATGGTGAAGGTGAAGGTGCTTCCCACTCCCACGATGCTCGTCACGCCTATGGTGCCCCCATGCGCCGTGACGATGCCCTTGGCGATGGCGAGTCCGAGCCCAGCTCCCCCGCGATGCGCGCGACCGAGCTGCCACAACCGATCGAAGAGATGCGGCAGGTGCTCCGAGGGGATGCCGTCGCCCGTGTCCGTGACACGGAAGCGCACCGCGTCGTGGGCTTCGTCGAGTGATGCTTCGAGAGCGATCGAGCCGCCGCGCTTCGTGTACTTCATCGCGTTCCCAAGAAGATTGAACATGATCTGAAGTATCCGTTCGCTGTCCGCGTGGATTGGCGGCAGCGTCGTATCACCTCGCGTCACGATCGCCACACCCGCTGCGTCGGCTTGCGTGATGAAGAGATCGCGCGCCGCAGAGAGAATCGTGTCCGCGTTGACGGCGCGGCGGTCCAGGGAGAGGCGGCCCGCGTCGATGCTCGTGGCATCGAGCAGGTCGCGAATGATGCGCTGAGCCCAATCCGCCGAGTGGCAGATGATACCCGCCATCGAGCGAACGTCCGCCATATCGGGAGCAACGGGATCGGCCAGCGCGTCGGCACACATGGCGATGGTGCTGAGCGGGTTGCGCAGGTCGTGCGAGACGACCGCCAGCACCTCATCGCGCGAGCGCGACGCGCGCTGCGCATCCGCATACATCCGCGAGTGCGCCAGCGCCAACGCGGCGCGCTGGCCCAACGCCACCGCCAGGGCCAGATCGCGGTCGCGCAGTGTTCGCTGTCTGGCGTAGCAGCGCATGACGCCCAGGAACTCGCCATGTGCCGCGAGCGGAACCCACATGGCGGACCGAATGCGTTCGCCGACCTCGAGCCGGCCGCACGCTTCGTCCGCCGCGACAAGGGCGTTGAGCCGTTCGTCGGGGTGGACGAGCAGCGTGGGAGTACTCCACATGGGATCAAGCTGGCCTTCACCGCCGTGGACATGGACACTGCACACGTCGCCGAGGATAGGCACCCCGAGTTGCACGATCCGCCCCACCGTTTCGTCGTAGTCGAGTGACGACCCGAGCTGGGCGCCGGATTCGACGAGAAAGCGTCGCGCCGCATCGTCGCGCTCACGCTCGCTGATGTCGCGGAGCACGACCGTGAGATAAGTCCGGCCCGCGCTCGCCAGCCGCATGATCGACGCCTCGGCCGGAAATTCCTCGCCGTCACTCCGAACACCGGTGATCTTGCTCCGATGTCCCATGTGCCGCGCAAGCTCCGCGGAGTCCGCGAACTCGCGGACGTGCTGATGGTGCGCCCTGCGCGCAATCTCTGGAAGCAGCATGCTCAACGGCTGGCCGAGCGCGTTCGCGAGGGGGTACCCAAAGATCTGTTCGGCGCCCTGATTCCATTGCACGATCTGCTCGTCGTCGTCCACGGTGATGATCGCGTCCACCGACAGATCGAGGAGACGCGCGAGCGTGACGGGGTCGAACGCCAGATCCATCAGCGTGGTCGCGACGGGCACCTTCTGCACGCTTCTCCCCGCATCGAAGGCACCGGCGCGCGCCCTCCGGTCACGACTGCAGGAACGTGAGCAGCGTTTGGCCGGTGCCGTGTCCCACGCGCAGTCCCATGTCCCGTCCGTGCGCATCGCACACCACGGTGATCGAGTTCACTCCGCCGATGCCGCGCGTGATGTGGGATCCCGGGCTGTGCGCGTCCCCGAGCATGAGCTCTACTTGTCGGTCGTGCGGATCATAGGTGGCGCCAAGCAACGGATAGCCCGAGGACTGTACCTGCGCACCGAATAGCGCGTCGTCCACTTCGAGCGCGGTGAGCCGCCCGGCGTTCCGTTTGGTGAAGTTGTCGAGCTGCACCCTCCACTCATTCGGATGCTCGGCCGCCGAGACGCCGGTGAGGAGGAGCTGTAGGCGGTCGATATCTGCATACTGTGGCTCTGGAGCAATGAGCACAGAACAGTTCGCACCACGAATGATTCCGGCGGTAAAGCTGTGGGAGAGCATCCGTGAGAGCGACCCGAGACCGCGACGTCCCGCCACAATGAGATCCGCGCCGTGCTCTTCCGCATACTCGAGCGTCGCCGACACCGGGTCTCCTTCGAGCAGCTCGTGCGCCACAGTCATGCCTGCGCCCACGGGAAGCAGTTCCGCGAAGCGCACGAAGTTCGTCATCGCCCGTTCGGCGTACGCCTCGTTGGACTCGAACCGCACTCCGTCGGGGACGAGCGCATTGTCAGAGATCCGCTGCCATGCGTGGACAAGCGTAATCGTCGCAGCGCTGTCGAGCAGTGGCAGCACGGCTTCGGCGGCGCGTGCGCTGGTCGCACTGAAATCCGTGGCGATCACGACGCGGCGTGGATGTTCGAACGGTGAGCTGACCGCGAGCACCGGACAGCGAGCGCGGTGCACCGTGCGCAGAGTGGTCTCGAGTCCCAGGAATCGATCCAGGCGACGATGGCGCCCGAGGCCCATCACGATCATCGGCGCCGCGCATTCGTACGCGAGGCGTGCGATCGCATGAGCGGCATCGCCAAAGGCAGCCTGCGCGCTCCACATCGGGTGGCGTCCAATAGTCTTGGCGATCTGCCGCCAGAGCTGTTCGGACAACGCAACCCTTCGGTCCTCCTCGGAGTCTGCGGACACGTCGTTCGTGTCGGTGCCGCCCAAGTACGAGGGCAATGGCTCGAGGACCGAGACGGCCAATACGCCGGCCCGCGACTGCTTCGAAAGCACCTGTGCCGCACGCAGTACTCCCACTGGGTCCGATCCGCCGACGGCAACGACGAGCGGTCCGGGGTGCGTACGACGTGCCGTGAACGACTGAAAGGGTGCGGTGGCGGCTGTGGTCTGCGGCATGGTCTCGTCTCCACGGGAGCGATCTATCGGCGTAATGATAGAAGGTCGTACTCGGCCCGCGTCCGGGGTGTCAGGCGACCTCCGACAGACAATCGGGAATCCCGTTGCTGACACACCGTCAGGAGCTTCCCGACACGGATTTCATGCCTTTCTCCGATAGGACCACATCCGGTGGACTCGTATTCTGTCTCTATGCCCAGCTCTACTCGACCGCGGGGTGGCGAATGAGCACCCTTCGTTTGCGCGAATTCCCTGTCGCGATACCCTCGACCAGCCTTGCGGAGGCCGGCGCCGCTTTGGCAGCGCAGCCGTTTGTGCGGCGCGGTGTGCCATCTCCCGACCGTCTGCTGCGCGTCGTGCTCGTGGACGATCATACGGTCGTTCGCATGGCACTCCGGCTCATGCTCCAGCGCGTCGCACCAGACATCGTGGTGGTTGGTGAAGCGGCGAGCGGGCGCGACGCGCTGGAGCTCGTGCTGCGCCTCACGCCGGACGTGGTCGTGATGGACCTCGACATGCCCGGCGGCGATGGTGAAGAAGCGACGCGCGCCATTGCCTGCGCATCGTCCACGATTCACGTGCTCATTCTGACCATGCACGAGGAGAAAGAGCGGCTGCTTGGCGTCCTCCGTGCCGGCGCGCACGGCTATCTCAGCAAAGACGCTGACGATCACGATCTCGTGGACGCCATTCGCGTCGTCGCGTCCGGCGATACATACGTTCGGCCGGCGATCGCCCGGAAGCTCGCGCGGTCGCCACTGCCGGCGGTAGAGGAACTGAGCGCATACGCCGCGCAGTTCGAATCTCTCAGTGAGCGCGAGCAGACCGTGCTGAAGCTCACCGCCCTCGGCTACAACGGACCGGAGATCGGACGTCAGCTCGGCATCTCGGCAAAGACGGTGGATACCTACAAACAGCGCATCGAAGAGAAGCTCGGTCTCACGCATCGCACGACGTACGTGCGATTCGCGCTACACGCCGGCCTCCTCAGCGTGTAGCGAGGCGGTCGCTCATACGGGGAGCTCCATGAGGTCGTGTTCGGGGACGAAGCCAATCACCGTTTCCCCGGTGCGATGTGTGATCCGCAGCACACGATCCCGGCCCTCGCCGTTGCTCACGAAGGTGAGCGCGACGACATCCGTGACGATGCGTCGGATGTGGCGCATGCCGTGCGGTTCGCCGAGCACCAGCTCGATGACGGGGTCGGACGGATCGTAGGAGACGCGCACCAGGCGATACCCGCGCTCCTCCGCGCTCGTGCCGTCGCTGCTGCCACTCACCGCCAGCAACGAATGCCGCCCCGTGTTTCGCGACGTGAACGCCGCGAGCAGTGGCGCCCACTCGGCGTGATCGGTGACCGCGCTCGCGTCGTCGCTCGCCCCTGGAGCGACGGTCGGAGGCACCATGACCTGTTCCGGAGCTACGAGAACGGAGCGCGTGGTCCCCCGCACCACGCGGGTTGCAACGCTGCCAATCAACAGGCGCTCGAGCGCCGCACGTCCGTGGCGACCAACCACCACGAGATCCGCGCGCACCGCCTCCGCGAGATCCAACACGCGCTCAGCCGCGTAGCCCTCGAGAATCTCCTGCCTCACCGTGATCGACGACGGCAGGTCCAGTGTCGCGATGAACCGGCAGAAGCGCGCGG
>JANMAY010000059.1:0-6781 GCA_031360095.1 Gemmatimonadaceae bacterium | reverse complement strand
GGTGCGCGGAGTCGAGAACGAAGGGATGTCGTGTATCCGGCGTCGGCGGGATGAGCGCCGCAACCGCCGGTGAGACGCTCATGCTCGTGTCGCGCACTTGGGCGTTTCCCGTGCGCGCAACAATCCCAACTGCCATTACAGCGAGCAGAGCCGCCAGCGCGCGACTGTTGACCATCAACGCTCGTCGCCGCGGAAACATGCAGTAACCATTCGGGGTAAAATGAAGTATCGAGCCATTCATTCGCTCGATAATCTGACGGTCGAGCCAGCATTCGCCAGCGGTCTGATTCCTTTCTGTCACTTCGGGGTAATACTACTCCATGCGACACTCCCTACGGCTTTCGTTTGCAGCAGTTGCGCTCGCCAGCCTCGCGGCATGCTCGGGTTCGTCCGAGCAGCCCGTGCTGACCGACGATCTCAAGCAAGATCTTGCGCGCGCCGGCGGGGGCGACGTCCAGCTTGCCGGTGCCGGTGCGCCACGATTGGATGTTGTGTCGAGCGCTGAGCGGATGGAGAGCCCGTCACCGGCGCCGAAGGCACGGATGACGTCGCGCGCCCCGAGCGCTCTTCGCGGACATCGGGCCGCCGTACGGAGCGTCCGCCACGATGCGCCGATCGCGGCAGAACCGGCGGCACGCGCGGAAGAGGTCGCACCGGCGGAGGTACGCGCGGAGATTCGTGCACCGGAGCCGACACCGGCTGCGGCGGGCCGTCCGCAGGCGCCGCGCCCGTCGACGCAGCGCGAGCCGCCGGGCGGCTGGCGCACGCCAAGTCAGATTATTCGCGACGCGCCGTTCCCGATCAATCCGTAGCGTCGAGCACTCTCGCGTTCGTCTCGCGCTCTGCACTCGAACCCGGAAGGCCCACGACGGGGCCAGCGCTCGCCCGGACGGTGCGCTGGCCCTCGTCGCTGGCCGGAGTGCTCAGGCCGCGGCCTGTACTCCAGCGAAGGCAAGACTCACGGCTCGCCTGGCTTGTCGCTTGAGCGCGCGGTGTACGGCGCGCGCGTGGTGAATGAAGTTGCTGCCGGCGGCGGGGTAGCGCATGAAGAATTCCACTGGGAGCATGTCCGCCTTGAGGCGATTGCACGGTGGGCAGGCGGCGACGACGTTGCCTGCGACGTGCGCGCCGCCTTTAGCGAGGGGATAGACGTGGTCGAGCGTCGCGCGCGCGAACTCGAGCGGCTCGGCGCAGTACACGCAGCGCCGGCCGCAGTCGCGCATCGCGGCGAGCTTGAACGCTCGCTTCTGCTCGGCGGGTTGGAGGCGTCGAACGCGGCGAAAGACTCCGCGAGACGCACGTGAGAGGGGAACGCGGTGACCGTGTCGAGCGGGCATTGCACCTCGCTTGAAAAGACAACACCCCGCGCAGGAAGGAGTTCCTGTCGCGGGGTGTCGCAGGTCGTGGTCGGCGTAGCACCGGCTGGCCGGTCCATGCGTCGCGCATCGCGCGGTCGCATGACCCATGGCATCGTCCGATGTCGGATCGTACTGCTCATCGGCCTCCGGGTGCGTTCGGTGCGGCAGACGAAAACGTCTGTCGCCGTATTAGTGGGATCTAGCCCAAGATTGCGCAAGAGTTTTTTGCGCCGTCAACGACCCGCCTTCGCCTTTCCCTCCGTCTCGGCGCGTCGTTCTCCGCTCGAGCGGCGCTCCACGCGCGCGCGTGCCGTGACTGGATCGCGGAACGCCGCGATGATGCGCGCGGCATGCACGTCGAGCACCGTTCGATCGGGCATCTCCGATCCTGCGAAGGGCAGGGGAATATCGAACCCGTCTCCAGCGCGACGCGGGATGAGATGGACGTGATAGTGAAACACATCCTGACCGGCCGCCGCGCCGCTATTGACCACGAGGTTGAGACCGGCGGCGCCTCCGACCTGTTTCACTACCGGTGCGAGATCCATCGCGACCTCGAACAGATGCATCGCGAGCCGGGGCGGAATGTCTTCCAGCGACTCGAAGTGCTCGCGCGGGACCACGAGCACGTGTCCGGCATTCACGGGCTGAATGTCCATGAAGGCGACCACCTCGGTGTCCTCGAAGCACATGGAGACTTCGCCCGCACCGCGAATGAGATCACAGAAGGGACAGGAAGCCTGCGGAGCAGTCGACATGAATCCTCGTAGCTGAGTGCACAGGCCGCCAAATGCAGGGGCGATGCCATCGTACACCAACGACGATTCGAATCACGCCCGCGGCACACCCTCCAGGGCGGCGCGGCAATGCTGGGCCAGCGCGAGGAGTGTGAAGGGCTTGCCGAGAAACAGAACCCGCGGATCGCGCTGCTGTTGGCCGGATGCGTCGCGATCGTACCCCGAGATCATGAGCATCGGCAGATCGGGCCGCCGCTGCCGCAGATGCCGCACCAGCTCCCACCCGCCCATCTCTGGCATCACGAGGTCCGAGATCACGAGATCGATCCCACCGGCATTCGCGTCGTACAGTTGGAGCGCGTCGCGGCCGTGCCGCGCCTCGATCACCGTGTAGCCGAGTCGAACGAGCGTGCGCGATGTCGCGCGACGCACCGCCATTTCGTCTTCCACAAGCAGCACCGTCTCGGATCCACCGGGTAACTCGACCTCGGCGCGCATGGACGGTGCGTGCGGCCAACCCTCATCCGTGGCCAACGGCAGCGTGACGCGGAACACCGTCTCACCCCCCGGTGCGCTTTCGACACTGACCTGCCCGCCGCTCTGTTGCACGATCGCGTACACCATCGCCAGGCCCAGCCCGGTGCCTTTGCCGGGCGACTTGGTCGTAAAAAAGGGCTCGAAGATGCGATCGCGCACGTCGTCGGGAATCCCGACTCCGGTGTCGACTACCTCCAGCTCGATCGCGCTCACCGTCCCAGCCCCAGATGGTGCCGCGTCCGTGCTCTCGCTGTGCCGAGCGGAGATGCGAACCGACCCGCCAGCAGGCATGGCGTCGCGTGCATTCATCGCCAGGTTCATCAGTACCTGGCCGAGTTGGCCGGCGTCCCCGAGAATCGCGCCGAGATTCGGTTGGATGTCGACATCGAGATCGATCGCGGTGCCAAGCAGCCGTCGCAGCAGTGGCTCGGTTTCGGCGACGACGTCGGCGAGGTAGAGGCGGCGCAGCTCGACCGGCTGGCGGCGGCCGAAAGCGAGGAGCTGACGAGTGATCAACGCGGCGCGATCCGCAGCGCGGTCGATCTCCTCGGCCTCGAGGCGTCCCGGCTTGGCGGGCGAAAGTATTTCCGTCAGCATCGAGGCATTGAGCTTGATCACGGCCAACAGGTTGTTGAAGTCGTGCGCGATGCCGCCGGCGAGCTGCCCCACCGCTTCCATCTTCTGCGCTTGGCGCAGTGCGGTTTCCGTGTTCTGCCGCTCGATCGCGATCTGCGCGAGGGCCGTCGCATCCTCGACGATCTGGAGGTGCTCCGTCGTTGGCGGCGTGACGGCGTGATAGTAGAGCGCGAACGTGCCGAGTAGCCGGCCGTCGCTCGCGAGAATCGGCGTCGACCATCCCGCGCGGAGGTCATGCTCGATCGCGAGTGCGCGGAACGCCGCCGTGAGTGGATCGGAGAGCGTGTCGGTGACGATGACTGCCTCTCGGCGATGCGCCGCCGTTCCACAAATGGCGGAACTCGGACCCACGGGAAGCTGATCCACCGCTTCGACGAAGGCAGTGGGCAGACTGGGAGCCGCCGCGACACGGAGTACGGTGCCGGATTCATCGGCCGTCATGATCGAACAGAGCACGCCGGACGCATTGCGTTCGACCCAACGCGCGAGCGCGTCGAGCGATTCGTGCATCGGCCGCCCGCGCGCGATGAGCGTGAGGACCTCCTGATGCCCGCGCGCGTAGTCCATGGTCATTCCAACAGGCTCTCGCTCGCCGCACGACCTGTCAACGTTCGACCCCAATCTCCCCACCGGCGATGGCCGGCCCTCGGCGTGCAGTTATCTTTCCACCTGAGCCTTCATCGCACCCAAAAGACGCATCGCATGCCGATTCAGACCCGCGCCGAGCGCAAAACCGCCGCCCCAGCCCGCCTGACGCGGGAGCAACTCCTTGGCGCCTTTCGCACGATGCTGCTCTCGCGACGGCTCGACGACAAGGAGATTCAGCTCAAGCGGCAGAACAAGATTTTTTTTCAGATCTCCGGCGCCGGGCACGAGGCAGTGCTCACCGCGGCTGGCATGGTGCTGAAGGCCACGTACGACTGGTTCTACCTGTACTATCGCGACCGGGCGCTGTGTCTCCAGTTGGGGATGACACCCAACGAGATGCTCTATGAGGCGGTCGGTGCTGCAATCGATCCCAGCTCCGGCGGCAGGCAGATGCCGAGCCACTGGGGGCACAAGGCGCTGAACATCGTCTCCACCTCGTCCCCGACGGGCACCCAGTTTCTCGAAGCGGTGGGAAGTGCCGAAGCCACGCTGCGGGCACGTCTGTTGGCGATCACCGAGGGGTTTCACGAGGATGAAGTGGTGCTGGTCACGACCGGTGACGGCACGACGAGCGAGGGCGAGTTCTGGGAGTCGCTGAACACCGCGTCGAATCTCAAGCTGCCCGTCGTGTACCTCGTTGAGGACAACGGATACGCCATATCGGTTCCGGTCGAGGTGGGCACCACGGGTGGCTCGATCTCGAAGCTGGTGAGCTCCTTTCCCAACTTTCTCATCGAAGAAGTGGACGGCTGCGATCTGCTGGCGAGCTACGACGCGATGTCGCGCGCCGTGAGTTACGCGCGTCAGCGCAAAGGCCCGGCACTCGTGCACGCGAAGGTCATTCGTCCCTACTCGCATTCGCTGTCCGACGACGAGGTGATGTATCGGCCGGCGGAAGAGCGCGACGCCGACGCCGCGCGCGATCCCATCGTGCAGTTCCCCAAGTGGCTGGTGGCTCAGGGGCACGCGACCGATGCCGAGCTCGCGCAGCTTCGTGAGGAGGTGGATGCGCAGGTGCTCGCCGCGACGGATGACGCGCTCGCGCAGCCGCAGCCGGGAGCCGACACCGTCTACCACTACGTGTATTCGCCGGACGTCGATCCCACGAGCGAACAATTCGACACGGAAGAAGATCCGCAGTTCGCGGGCAACGAGACCACGATGGTGGACCTTCTCAACTCGTGCATGAAGGACGAGATGCGGCGCGACGAGACGATTCTCGTGTTCGGCGAGGACGTTGCCGACGTGTCACGCGAGCAGCATCTCGGAAAGGTCAAGGGCAAGGGTGGCGTCTTCAAAGTGACGTGGGGGCTGCAAAAGGAGTTCGGTGGTGTGCGGGTCTTCAACACGCCGCTCGCAGAAGCGAACATCGTAGGGCGCGCCATCGGATTGGCACTGCGCGGCTTCAAGCCAGTCGTCGAGGTGCAGTTCTTCGACTACATCTGGCCGGCGTACATGCAGATCCGCGACGAGCTCGCCACGATGCGCTGGCGCTCGAACAATGCGTTCGCCGCCCCCGTGGTCATTCGCGTGACCTATGGCGGCTACATTCGCGGCGCGATCTACCACTCGCAGACTGGTGCGTCGCTGTTCACGCATACGCCGGGCTTGCGTGTGATCTGTCCGTCGAACGCGCTGGATGCGAATGGTCTGCTGCGCACCGCGATTCGGTGCGAGGATCCCGTGATCTTTCTCGAACACAAGCATCTGTACCGTCAGACGTACAACAAGGCGGCGTATCCCGGCGCCAATTTCATGATTCCGTTCGGCAAGGCGCGGACGGTCCGTGAGGGGAGCGACGTGACCATCGTGACGTACGGCGCGACCGTGCAGCGCGCGTTCGCCGCCGCGAACCAGATGCAGGAGGAGCACGGCATCAGCGTCGAGGTGATCGATCTGCGGTCGCTCTCGCCCTGGGACCAGACCGCGGTCTACGACAGCGTGAAGAAGACGAGCCGGGTGATCGTCGGCTATGAGGATTCAATCTCGTGGGGCTACGGAGCGGAGATCGCCGCGCGCATCGCCGACGACTGCTTCGCGTGGCTGGACGCGCCAGTGAAACGTGTGGCGAGCACGGACACTTTTGTGGGCTACGCGCCCCAGCTCGAGGATGCCATCCTCCCCCAGGTGGATTCGTTCAAGCGGGCAATCGCCGAGATCGCAGGCTACTGACGCGGGGCGTTGGAGCCGCGGCTGGTATGGCGGCGCTACGGACTCCCCTCGCGGCAACTTCCGCCCTGCACCGACACGCCGGGCGGCATCCGAAACTCACAGGTCCCCGCCAAGCCGGCGTCCTGATTGAATTTCGTCTCGACAGCCTTCAGCTCATCGAGCTTCTTGAAGAGCGTCGCGGAATCGGTCGTCGCCGCGCAGTACACCAGATAAGTGCGCGGCCCGCCGCAGGGACGCGAGCCGACAGGTGCGGTGCGGCATTGACTGGCGCTGGCGCAACCCGTGGTGTTGGCCAAGGCACGCGCATCGGCCTCCAGTTGAATGATTCGCGCGCGACCGCCGGTGGTGTCGGCGCCACCTGGTGTCGCGGGCGCTGCACACGACGCGGCGGTCAGCATGCACACTGCCGCCGTCGCAGCAGCGGCCCGTGCGGCGCTCGCGATCAATCGCGGGGACTGCGAATCGCGCTTCATGTCAAAACGCGCACGTCGTCGTGAAGTCCGCGTCCGTGTTGTACTTGTCTTCGGCCGCCTTGAGCTCGGCGAGCTTGTTGAACAGCGCCACGGAGTCCGTCGTGGCCGCACAATACGTGATGTACACGCGTGGGCCGCCGCAGGGCCGCGTGCCAAGCGGAGCGGTACGCAGCTGATCTGGCCGGTTGCAACCGTCTGTATGCGCCAGCGCGAGCGCTTC
>JANMAY010000054.1:0-45287 GCA_031360095.1 Gemmatimonadaceae bacterium | reverse complement strand
GACGACGTGGGGATGCTCGTCGCGTGCGGCGCAGGCGCCGTGCGCGTCCAAACCGTGCAGCCGGCGGGAAAGCGCCGTATCACGCCCGTTGAATGGCTCCGAGGGCGAGGTGTCGACGTGGGAGACCGGTTCGACACCGGGTTCCCCGCTCCCGCGTAGTGAGTGCATGACCACCTTCGTCGAGGCAACTCCGCACGGGCAACTCATCCCACGCGTGCATGCCGTCACCAATGACGAGGTCGTTGCCCGCTCCGACTTCATCGACGTCGCATGCGCCATCATGCGCGTACTCGGCCCGCGCGGTGCGCTGCATCTGCGCGCGAGTCGTACGACCGGAGCGAGATTTCAAGCGCTCGCCGAAGGGCTCGCCGCGGCGCAGGGGCTCACGGGCGCATGGCTCGTGATCAACGACCGGGTCGACGTCGCACTCGTGGCGGGCGCGCGCGGAGCGCAGCTTACGAGCCGGTCCCTCACCGCCGGCGATGCTCGGCAAATCGCGCCGTCGCTGGCGTTGGGAGCGAGCGTTCACGGCCTCGACGACGCGCGCGCGGCCATCGCCGCCGGCGCGGATTGGCTCGTGGCCGGACAGGTGTTCGATACCCCCGCGCACCCCGAGACACCCGAAAAAGGTGTGCAATGGCTTCGATCGCTTGTGGCCATTTCATCGGTACCAGTGATTGCGATTGGCGGCGTGCGGTGCGATCACATTCCAGCCCTGCGCGCGGCGGGAGCGTATGGCGTTGCCGTCATACGCGGCATCTGGGACGCGCCGAATGCCGAACGTGCCGCGAGCGAGTATCTTTCGGCATATGACGACGCCGGAGCAGGATGACCCGCCCGAGCCTTCCGTTCCGCTGACGGCCGGGACGGCGTTGCGCGCCACGGGCGGCCAGTGAGCGGTCCTGTGCGTCCCGCCACCATGGCGCCGCGAGCCGCAGTAACCGATGCGCGCGCGGCGGCGGCTGAGATCTCCGGCGATTTGCGCTCGGGCGACCTCCTCGACTTCAGCTTCGAGCGACGCACCCTGCGTCTCGATCCACGTGACCGCCGTTGGACGCGCGAGCTCGTGTACGGCGCACTCCGGCGCCGCAGCTGGCTCGACGCGCTACTCGCTGAGCGTGTGAGCGGCGGACTGTCACGTCTGGACGACGACGTGACCGATCTCCTCCGGCTTGGCGCGTACCAGCTGCTGATCATGGGAAGCGTCCCCGCCTACGCCGCGATTGCGCAGACCGTGGAGCTGGTGAAACGGCGTCACGGGATTGGCGCGAGCAAACTCGCGAACGCCGTGTTGCGCCGCATCGATCGAGAGCGCGACGCCCTCGGGATCAGTACACCAGACGATCTTACCGATGCACTCGCGCTCGAGTACTCACATCCGCGCTGGATCGTTGCGCGGTGGCTCGCCCGCTGGGGCGAAGTGGGCACGCGTGCGCTGCTCGACGCCAATAACAGCGAGGCGCCGCTCGTCGCGCGGCCGTATCACGTCGTGCGCGAGCAGCTCGAAGCGATGCTCGAAAGTGCCGGCGTGGAGACTGCTGATGCTCCGCTCGTGACCGACAGCCTCGTGCTCACCGGCGGTGTTGGCGCCATGACGGAGCTCGGCGCATTCAAGCAGGGATTGTTTCACCTTCAGGATCCGGCGTCCACGCTCGTGACGCGTTACGCGTGTGTCGCAACGGGCAGCACGGTGGCGGATCTCTGCGCGGCGCCCGGCGGCAAAGCGCTCGAGCTCGCGCGCGTGGCGACGACAGTCGTTGCGTGCGACGTCTCGCGCAACCGCCTGTCGCGTCTCGTGGAAAACGTGCGCCGCCTGGACGCGCCGAATGTGATTCCGCTCGTGGGCGACGCCACCGCGCCTGCGCTGCGCGACATGGATGCGGTGCTCGTCGACGTGCCCTGCACCGGAACCGGCACCTTCCGCCGTCATCCCGATGCGCGGTGGCGGCTGAAAGCGAGCGACCTCGCCGTGCTGCCGACGCTGCAGCGTCGCATCCTCGCCGCTGCGGCAACCGCTGTGCGTCCGGGCGGCCTGTTGATCTACAGCACGTGCTCGCTCGAGCTGGAGGAGAACGACGAGCAGGTCGCGCGGTTTCTCGCCGAGCATCCGGATTGGACGCTGGAGGCGCCGCCGGCCGGCGTCGTCCCGGATTCCGTTCTGGACGCAGGGATGCTTCGCGTCCTTCCGCAACGTCACGGCACCGACGGCGCGTTTGCTGCGCGCTTTCGCCGGCCGCGTGTGGGAGCCGCGGCATGAACTGGCGTTCGACTGTTCGCACCTCGCTCGTCTACCTCGTCGCCATTGTCGCCGGCTTCGCGCTCTCCTATCTCATCGTCGCATTCGTCGTCTTCCCTTCCGGCGTGATTCCGCGCGACGTCAAGGTGCCGAACGTCACAGGGCTGATGTACGACGAAGCAGTGCAGCGACTCGCGCAGGCCGGCTTTCAGGGAGAGCAGGGTGAACAGCGCTACAACAACTCCGCGCCGAAGAACACGGTGCTCGAGCAATCGCCGCCGCCGGGCGCGCGAGAGGGCGTCGGCAATCCGGTGACGCTGGTCATCAGCGGCGGGCAACGCTTGGCGACTGTTCCCACGGTCACCGGCATGACGAAGATCGAGGCGCAGGCGCTGTTGGAGAAAGAGGGATTCGACGTCGGCGACGCCACGGAAGCAACGAGCAACGCACCGCGCGGCTCCGTGATCGCGACGCGGCCCGCGGCGGGCTCGCAGGTGAGTGTGCCGAGCACCATCTCGCTGGTGCTGAGCGGGGGAGCGGCGGCGATTCAGATGCCGGATCTCATGAACCGAAATGTGGATGCGGCGCGTCAGCTGCTCATGCAGCTTGGCGTGCGAAGTGTGAAGATCATGTGGGATCCGGCGGCGATCGGTGCGCAGGGCAGCATCGTGGGGCAGTCGCCCGTTCCCAACGCGACGATGCTTCCCGGATCCTCAGTGCAGCTTCGCGTCGCCGGTACGGCTGCCACGCCGTGAGTCACGTCCGCATCGCGCCATCGATCCTCAGCGCGGACTTCGCGAAGCTCGGCGACGAGATCGCGATGCTCGAGGCCGGCGGCGCCGACTGGATTCACGTCGACGTGATGGACGGGTGTTTCGTTCCGAATCTCACCTTTGGCACCAAGGTCATTGAGACGGCGCGAAAGCGCACCTCGCTACCGTTGGACGTGCACCTCATGGTCGTCGAGCCGGAGAAGTATTTCGATGACTTTGCCTCCGCGGGTGCGACAGGGCTCACGATACACGCCGAGGTCGCGCCACACCTGCATCGCCAGTTGGTGCGCATTCGCGAGCTCGGATGCACCGCCGGTGTCGCGCTCAATCCTTCGACGCCCGTTGCGGCGGTTCGCGACGTCATCGAGGAGCTCGATCTTCTGCTGATCATGTCCGTGAATCCCGGCTTCGGTGGTCAGCGCTTCATCCGTCGATCGCTTGAACGCATCGCCGAGGCCCGCCAGATGCTCGATGGGGCGCGTAGCCGCGCCGCCCTCGAGGTGGACGGCGGCATCAATCGTGAGACGATCGTCGAATGTTGGCGCGCCGGCGCCGATGCATTCGTGGCCGGCAATGCGGTCTTCAGTGCGACCGATCCGCGCGCGGAGATCGGCGTCCTGCGCACGCAGTGCGCGCACCGCGCATAGAGGGAGAACACCATGATCTCGGCGCGCACGCAATGGGGGTTCGTTGGCGGCATCGTGCTGCTGCTCGGGGCAACGCTCGCGGCAGCCACACACTTTTTGCGCGACGAGTTGTTTCCCGTCGCCGTCGGCACGAAGGCACCGATCTTCGTCGGCACGACTGTCGACGGAACCCATCGCCAGAAGTCGCTTGCCGACTACAAGGGCAAAGTCGTGCTCCTCAACATCTGGGCGACGTGGTGTGAGCCATGCCTCGCCGAAATGCCGAGCCTCGAGCGGCTGCACAAGGAATTCAGTGCGCGGGGACTCGCGATCGTCGCGGTGAGCGTCGACGATCCCGGCACCGAGGCGAAGGTTGCGGCGTTCGCGAAGCAGCTCGGCGTCACGTTCGAGGTGCTGCACGATCCGTCCAAGAGCGTGGCGCGCATGTATCAGGCGACCGGCTATCCGGAGAGTTTCATTATCGGACCCGAAGGAACGATACGGCGGAAGGTATTTGCCGCGGTGGATTGGAGCTCTGACGCCAACCGCGCGCTCGTCCGCGAGCTCCTGGGCAGCACGACCGCGTCGCGCTGATGCCACAACTGCAGGATGCGAAACCTGCACCTGCAACACCTCGATGACTCGCATACTCGGGATCGAGACGTCCTGCGATGAAACATCAGCGTCGGTACTGTCAGGAGCCGGCGACGACACCTCACTCGAGTCGCTCGTCATTCTCTCGCAGGACGTGCACCGCATCTTTGGCGGCGTAGTTCCCGAGCTCGCGTCGCGGCAGCACCTCACGGCCATCGTGCCCGTGGTCGAGCGCGCGCTGGCAGAAGCAGGCGTCGCGCTCGATCAGCTCGACGCCGTCGCCGTGACCAATGGCCCGGGTCTCGTCGGCGCGCTGCTGGTGGGGGTGAGCTTCGCGAAAGCGCTCGCGTTCGGAAAAGACTTGCCGTGTGTGGGTGTCCATCACATGGAGGGCCACCTCTTCGCCACCGCGCTCGAGCATCGCGACGCGGTTCCGCCATTCACCGCGCTGTTGGTGTCCGGCGGCCATACGCTCCTGCTCGACGTAGAGGATTGGGGTCGCTATCGACTGCTCGGTCGCACTCGCGACGACGCCGCCGGCGAAGCGTTCGACAAGGTGGGAAAGTTGATCGGGCTGCCGTATCCAGGTGGTCCGCATGTCGAGCGGTTGGCGGCCACCGGCGATCCGACGCGCTTTCGATTCGCGCGGCCCATGCTCCGGCGAAATCAGCAGGTGGGCGATGCGGACTACTACGATGTGTCGTTCAGCGGCCTCAAGACTGCGGTGCTTCAAGCGGTCCGCGCGCCCGCTGGGAGTGCAGACGACTACCCGCACATCGCGCGAGCCTTTCATGAGGCGCTGGTCGATACCCTGGTCGAGAAGACCGCCCGGGCGGTCGCGCAATACGGGCGCACGCGCGTCGTCCTCGGCGGAGGGGTCGCCGGCAATCGGACACTCGTCGCCGCAATGCAGGCGCGCATGCGGCAGAACAACGCTGTGGTCTACGCGCCCAGCGCACGGCTCGCCACCGACAATGCGGCGATGATCGCGCGTGCCGGGTTGTATCATCTGGAGCGAGGCCATCGCGCCCCGCTCGATCTCAATGCCTACGCGAATCTTCCCATGCCCGGACTGATCAGCGCATGACGATCCTGCCGCATCCCATCGTGCATCATCCGTTCGCCTACAGCCTCGGACCTGTGTCCTTTACCGGATTCGGGATCGCGGTGCTGCTGTGCTTTCTGGTTGGGCAAGCGGTGGCGCAGTCCGAGCTTCTTCGCCGCGGACACGATCCGGAGCCCGTGAGCGACATGGTCTTCGCCGCGGTCGTCGGGGGACTGCTGGGCGCCAAGCTGTATTACGTCGTCGTACTGCGACACTCGGACGCTCTCTTCGAACGCGGCGGATTCGTGTTCTGGGGCGGTCTGATTGGCGGCACGCTCGCAGTGCTGCTGGTCGTATGGAGGAAGCGGTTCGGCGTGATGCGCATCTTCGACGTCGGAGCACCGGCGGTCGCGGCGGCGTACGCGGTCGGTCGAACGGGGTGCTGGGCCGTCGGCGACGACTACGGGCGGCCGTGGTCCGGATTCCTTGCCGTCGCATTTCCCGAAGGTGCACCGCCGTCGACGGCGGCGGTGATGTCCCGCGAATTCGGCATTGCACTCTCACCGGGAACGGCGGCGAATACGGTGTTGTCGGTCTACCCGACGCAACTGTACGAGGTCGCGCTCGGCTTCCTCATGTTCCATTTCCTCTGGCGAATTCGCGATCACAAGCACGCGGAGGGATGGCTGTTCGGCGTCTACTGCATCCTTGCCGGATTGGAGCGCTTCGTGGTCGAGTTCTTTCGCGCGAAAGACGACCGTCTGCTGATTGGGCTGACGTACGCGCAGGTGATCTCGCTGGCGTTCATCGCGCTCGGCGTGATCTGGATGGCGGCGCGGTGGAACCGATCGCCGGGCCGCCGCGGGATCTACGCAGACCAAGCAGAGGCGGTGTAGAAGGAACTGCGGAAGTTCTACACCAGAGGCGCAGAGGTCGCCGAGGACTGCGAAACAATCGCATCCTCGAGCGCCGAGAGTCGCCGCTTCAGCTCGGCATTTTCCGCGCGGATCTCCGCAAATTCCTCACTCACGCCAGCGGGCTGCACGATCGCCGGCATGACCGTAGGCAGTGACACGGATCGCTTGGGCCAAAACGTTTTCAGCACGGCGAAGGCGAACAGCGCCAGCAACGCGAGCTGAGCGAGCATGCCCTCCCAACTCGGGAAAAGTCCCAGCCACTGACCCAACCATTCCGCGCGCGGAAAATCGCGGATTGTCGAAATCGAGAGCGCGTTGCCCTCCTGCAGCTCGCGGATGCCCTTGCCGAGAAAGACGAACGCCATGTAGTACAACAGCACGCTCGTCACCGAGAAAAACGGTCGCAGCGGGATGCGCACACCAAAGCGGTAGAACAGCGTGAAGATGACGGCGAGCGCCGCAAACCCGACGACGATGCCGAGCGAGAGCGGAACGGCGACGTCGCCTTCGTTGAAGAGTGCCTGGTAGAAGAGCGCGGTCTCTGCCCCTTCACGATAGACGGCGAGGAACGCGACGAACGTCAGTGCGCGGCCGCCGCCACGCTCGAGCGCCGAGCTGACTTTGTCCTTGATGAACTGCTGCCACTTCGCCGCTTCGACTTTGGAGATCAGCCAATAGCTGACCGAGAACAGCACGGCGACGGCAATCAGCATCGTCGCGCCTTCGATGATCTCGCGGCTCGCCGGCATTGCCGATAGCACGGTCTTGAGCACGATCGCCGTCAACGCGCTGGCGACGAGCGCCGCACCCACACCAATCCAGATGTTGCGCAGCCGGTCGCGGTGCCCGGTCTTGATCAGAAAGGCGACGATGGCGCCAACGACGAGAATCGCTTCGAAGCCCTCACGCAAAATGATGAGGAAAGATTCCCAGAACGCCTTGATGCCGCTGCTCGACGGCTCCGAGAGCGCGACGATGCTGGGCAGACCGACCTCGATCGCGTCACGCATCTTCTCTGCGCTGCGGACGTCCTTCGCACGCACCGCGGCCTTGAAATCCGTGAAGTAGCGCTCCATCGACTGCACGAGCCCGGGACTCTTCGCCTTTGCGGGTCCCTCCAGCGGCTCGAAGGCGATATAGGCGTCGAACGCCTTGTCGCCCGCGTCGTCGGCCCTGCCACTTCGTGCCGCGTCCAGCGCTTGGTCGAGCTGCGCGATGACTCGCTTGGACACCGCCGCGCCACTCGTGCTGTCTGCTCCGGATGCGACGGGCTGCGCATTGTGATCCTTCATCGGCAGCGTCCGGACGTACGACACGAGACTCGCGACCTGCGCGTCCGAGAGATCGTGCGCGGCCGGCATCGCGGTGCCGGGCAACCCCGCGCGCACGACGGCCGCGAGCTGGTCGTCGCTGCGCTCCACTTGATAGGCGACAGTGCCGATCTCCGGCGGCAGCTTGGTGAGGGAGCGTGCGAGCATTCCGTCGCTCGCGCCGGACACGCCGTGACATGACGCGCAGCGCTGCGTGAAGAGCCCTTCCCCTTCCAGCAACTGCGGGCGCGATGCGCGCAGCGAGTTGACATACGCGACGACGTTCCATCGCTGCTCGGGCGACAGGACGCCGCTGTATCCAACCATGGGCGTCCCGGCGATGCCCACCGACAGCACGCGGTACATCAGCGCGGGCGACACTCCCCGCATATGGGCCACGGTACCGATGGGTGGCGGCCTCGGCGTGATCTTGAGGCCAGCCGAACCATCGCCGGCACCGGTCACGCCATGGCAGCTCGCACAGCTCCGCTCATAGATGGTTTTCCCTTCCACGAGATCGAGCGGCGTCTTGGGGAGCTCCAGCTTGCCCTCGTTGCCGAGGAGCGCCGCGAATCGCCGTTCCAGCGAATCGAGGACGACCGGCGGACGCTTCTCGCGGACTGCCGCCGCGACTGAATCCAGCAGTGCTCGCGCGGCCGCCGCGTTGACGCCAGAGAGCCGCTCCGCCGCCCGGCGTGCATCAACCAGAAAGTCGTTCGCTTCCTGGTACTCCTGGGCGCTGACCAGCTTCCCTTGAGCATCCACGGCCTTCGCGTATTCCTCCACGGCGACGCTGACGATGCTCGCGACGCGACGCGCAGGATGCTCCTGCGCCGCAGTCGGCACCGCCACGGACGAAATGCCCGCGAGGACCAAGAGAAGGGTCGTAATTCTCATTCCGAGCGAATATATCGGGATTGACGCCGGCACACCAGCGAACCCCCCCAACCACCTCGATCTGGCTCGTCAACCTCTCGGCGTGACCTCACGGAATCTCCGCGATGACGACGGCGGCGGCCATGAGATCGGTGTGGGTGAGCGACAGGTGCACCCGGTACACGCCGAGCTCGTTCGCACGGGTTTGTGCACGTCCGTGCAGGAGCAGCACTGGCCCCTGCCCTGGACGTGCGACGACCTCCAACTCGCGCCAGCCGATTGCGCGAGCGAGATCGTTGCCCGAGAGCGCCTTGTATGCTGCTTCCTTCGCCGCGACGCGGGCCGCGAGCTGCCGGGCCGGCTCGGGATGGGCCTTCGCATACGCGCGCTCAGAGGCGGTGAACAGACGCGCGAGTGCGCGCTCACCCTTGCGCTCGAGGAGTGCGCGCATGCGCGCCACCTCCACCATGTCCAGCCCGATCCCAACGATCATTCGGGGTTGCGCTCGAACCAGCGCGTTCGTGCGGCGGTGTCGTCTCGGTTCGCCAGCAAACGGCTCAGCGATTGGCAGGCGTCGTCCGCGGCACCGAAGACGCGACGCAGCTGAGCGATCCACGCCTCCCACGCGGTATCGTCGTCGCGTGCGGCGGACGACAGGGTGTCGAGCTCCAACAGCGCGGCACGCAATGGCGCGATCAGCTCTGTGGTCTGGGCAGACAGCGCGCGCGCGCGGCGGGGATCCTCGATCGCGTGCACCGCGGCGTCGACGACGTTCGCCTCGATGCGCGCCGACAAGGCGTTGCCGCGCAAGGCGCCGAGCACTTCGTCGGGCGAGGCGTTCGCGGCTCTCGTTCGCGCTTCGAGGAGCGGGAGAAATATCGCCGAATGGGCCGCTTCACCCGCCGCGTCGCGCGGAGCGCCCAGCGCACGGAGCGAGCGCGCGAGCTCGGGAAGCGGCGGGCGCTCAGGCATTGGAGATGTCGAAATCGCGACGGCCGGCGGCGGACAGTACCGCGGACAGTCCGGTGCGTGCTTCGTAGCGTACCACGAAGTCCGACAGGCGATCCGTCACAAAGCCCGCGCGCGGCAGACCGCTTGCTTCGATGGCGCGCTCGATCTGTTCCGTCGTGCCTTCCACTTCGACGAGATCATCCATGCGCGGATATTTCTCGAAGCGGATCGTTGCTCCATCCAGCTCGTATTGCGCGATGTCCCGCTCGATCTGCATGGTGAGCACATAGCCGAGCTTTTCGAGAATGGTCTCGAGTGCCGATGCATTGGCCATTGGCGTGGCGATCTCCTCGCGCAGCTTGTAGCCGCCTTCGCAGCGAGTGGGGCCCTTCCAATGGAGCTCGGCGCGCTCTTCCTGCGCGTTGGAATACACTCGGACGCGCAGTACTTCGTCGCGAAGGGCAAGCGCGCCGTCGGGTGTGTCGTACCGGCGGTCATGAAGCGCGCCGAAATAGACGATGCGCGCACCCGCGGATTCCACGGCAGCTCGGCGGCCCGCAACGTCGGTGACGACGCTCTTGAGCTCCACCTCGATCATGATTACGTCTCCACGATGGTGCGCAGCACGGCCGAGGTGTCCGAGAGATCCGTGAAGACAGCGACCGGCTGGCAGGCGCGCAGCTCGTCGACCGAGTAGCGGCCTGTTGCCACCCCGATCGCGCGCGCCCCGATGCCCCGTCCACAGCCCATGTCGGCCGGTGTATCGCCAATGACGACGACGTCGTCTCCGCGGACCGCGTGCCCGAGCAATGCCTCGGCTCGTGCGCGCGCGATGGCCGGAAGCTCGGGACGCTTCTCGTGATCGTTGCCGAATGCTCCGACCCGGAAGCGAGTCGTGCCGATACCGACTGCGTCGAGCTTGGCCGCCGCGCCGTGGCGCACGTTGCCCGTGAGAAGTCCGAGCAACACGTCCTCTCGCGCCTCGAGCGCCTCGAGGAGCGCCGTGACGCCCGGCATCAGCGCGCCCGAGTCGATTCGGGACAGCTCCGCCTGGAGGAGGCCGACATAGCGATCGAGCACCTGATGCAGGCGTTCGTCGATGCGCTCGTCCGTGAGGCCGGCAAGCTGCATGAGCTCGCGTACGATCTGCGGATCGGTTTTTCCATCGAACTGGATGCCGTCGGGAACGCTCGTCTCGTAGACGTCTTCCAATGCGCGATACACCGCGCGCCGTCCGGCGCCGTCGGTCAAGAGTAGCGTGCCATCGATGTCGAACAGGACGACCTTCATCGGCACAAGTTAGGCTGCGGCGTGGCTGTTTCAAACCATGTCCCGCACATAGACTATGCCGATGCACGTTTCATTCGCTCTGCTTGCCGACGCCGCCAATCTCTCGCAAGAGGGAAAGCTCAACATCCTCGGCGTCTTCGATGCACTTCACGTCGGCTCCCTGCCAGCGCTGCATCCGCGCGCGACGCTCGTCGTGCACTTCAAGGGCTCGACGGCCGACGCAGGCGCACATCGCGTGGCGCTTCAGTGGATGAACCCGACGGGGTCCGAGCTGTGGAGCAGCGATGGTGAGCTTGGTGTGGCCGCGCCGCCGCCTGGAGTGGTGGAGATGGATTTTCCCCTCATCGCGCAGCTCGACCTGCCACTCGACGTGCCCGGACGCTACGTGATGCGCGTTGCACTCGACGGGACAACGCACGCCGAGGTCGCCGTGCAGGTGCGGCCCGCCGCGGCGGCGCCGAAGCAGCCGACGCCAACGTGGATGAGCTGAACTGACCGTCGGACCGTCAGACCGCAGGTGTCAGCACTCGCCTCGCCGTCACGAATCGCTCGTTCAGCTTTCGCACGTACGCATCGCGCGTGTCGTCGAGCTGCTCCACGGCGTAGCCGCCGCGCCCCAGCGCGAGATGGACCAGCCGGCGCTCACCCATCGCGATGGCGACGTGCGTGACGTGGCGATCGACGCGATCGGAAAAAAAGAGCAAGTCTGCCGCGCGGGCGAAAAGCATGTCTGACTCGCCGGGCACTCCCTGCTCGGCCTGCATCCACGCATCGCGCCGCAACTGAATGCCGTGAAGTGCGAAGACGCTCTGCACCAAGCCCGAGCAATCCGCGCCCCAGGGCGTTACACCACCCCAGAGATACGACGTTCCCTCGAAGTACCGCTGCGCAGTGTCCGTGATCGGACCCGCCGTGGTGGGAAACAGACTGCGCTGCTCAGCGAAGTCGATGATGTCACCGCTCTTCACCGCCTCGTCATCGGTGAGATATGCACCGAGCGGCATCGCGCGTCGGCCTCCGGAAAGCGAGGTGGTCACGCAACCGAGCGAGATGCGACCCGAGGCCGCAACATCGCGCGATCCGTCGGCGTCGACGTCGAGGTAGCCGCGGTGAATCCACCCTTCGTAATCGTCCGGCCCGACCGCGCGGTACCAGTCGTCGCGCTGCTCGAGCAACTCGACGACTCGACCGGCCAGCAGCTGCGATATCTGTGCGCTCGCGACACGAGGCTCGTCAAACAGCGGCGCCATAGGCGTGCGGACCACGGCGCGTTGCGACTCGAGCGTCATCCCTGAAAAATGTCTCCTGGCGCGCGCGTACGCACCGCACGCTCGATGGCGCGCTCCAGTGCGCGAACGGCGAGCATTTCCAGTTGCGCGATGTCAACGGCCACGCCGCCGCTGACTGGCGCGGTGGTGAACACGACGTCGCCGTCGAACGACGTGCCCACTGGTGTGATGCGACGATACAACGCCGCAGTCGCCGCCTTCGCGAGCGCACCGAGTTGAACTCGCGAGAGCTCGGCATTCGTGGACACGACGCACAGCGTCGTGTTGCGACCAGCAAGCGCATCGAACGGCTGGCTTCCGCCTCCGCGCTCGATCCACGCCTGGCTGTCCAGCCATGAGCCATCGGAGGCACGAGCGCCAGCAATCACTGCGCTGGTTCGATCGCGGACATCGCCCAGCGCGTTGACGACAGCAAGCGCCGACACCTTGATCGCGCCGGCATCCGCGGACCCCGCACCGAGCCCGCCTTTCATCGCGGCATTCGGCCCGATGATCTTTCCAACCATCGCACCCGTTCCGGCGCCAATCGATCCTTCCACCACGGTACCGGTCGCCGTGTTGCATGCGTCGTATGCCATGTCGGGCGTCGGACGCGCGTCGAATCGTCCCAGCGGAGTGAGATCGAAGAGCACGGCCGCGGGAACGATGGGCACGACTCCCGCGCCAACTGAAAATCCTCGTCCGTGCGCTTCCATCCACCGCATCACGCCAGCCGCCGCGTCCAGACCGTACGCCGATCCCCCGGACAGGAAGACGGCATCAACGCGGTCGACGAGATGGGCAGGGTCGAGGAGCGTGAGCTCTCGCGTGCCTGTCGCACGTCCGGCGATGAAGACACCGCAGCGGAATGGCGCATCGACGCCGCGCACGACAGTGCATCCCGTCGCGCCCGCCGCGTCCGTGGCGTGACCCACGACGAGTCCCTGTGCCGCGAACGACGTCATTGTCATGAGGCGCGGACTAGTCGAGCCACTTGGGCGTGGGGATTTCCTTCTCGGTGCATGATCGGCACTTCTGCACACCGCGAATGTTGCAGATGACGCAGATGAACGTGCCGCACTTGATGCACGGGTACCCTTCGGAGGCGCGCTCCTCCTTCCCGCACGCGCGGCAGATCATGGCGTCGCGTTCTTTCAGGTCCGTCATGTGCCTCCGTCAACCTCGCGTGTGGCGGCGCCGGAGCCCGTCCCCGGACGATCGCCCAATCCGAATTCGCGAATTTTTTTGATCAGCGTCGCGCGCGATATACCGAGCTCTCGCGCGGCACGAGTGCGGTTCGCCGAGTGTGCCCGCAATGTCCGCTCGATGTGCCCGCGCTCCACCTCAGCCAGCGATCGGGAGACGTGCGGCAGGGCCGCGTCGTCACCAATCCCGCGCACTTCCGCGGCAAGGTGCGTGACCTCGATGGCGCTTCCACCTCGTGCATGAATGAGCGCGCGCTCGAGGATGTTGCGCAGCTCGCGCACATTGCCGGGCCACGGATATCGTCCGATCGCATCCATGGCTTCGTCGCTGATCTCCCGCGGCGCGTCGGGCAGGCCGCGGCGCAGCTCGGCGATGAGGGCGGCAACGGTTTCCCGCACGTCCTCCGGCGCGCGCGCGCGCAGGGGAGGGAGATGCAGCGGCATGACGCCAAGCCGGTAGTACAAGTCCTCACGGAAACGGTGCTCGGTGACTTCCGTCGCGAGATCACGCACGGTGGCGGCGATGAGGCGGACATCCACCGGAACCTCGCGCGAACCGCCGCTGCGCCGCACGCGACGCGCTTCCATGGCGCGCAACAACGTGGGCTGCAGTGCTTCGGGCAGCTCGGAAATCTCGTCGAGAAACAGCGTGCCTCCCTCCGCGGCCTCGAACAGGCCGGGCAGCGGAGGTCCCCCACCTTCCGTGCGCTCCACTCCGAACAGCTCCGTGTCGAGCAGCGTTTCTGGCCGCAAAGCGCAATCGAGCTCGTGAAACGGGCGGTTTGCGCGCGGGCTCAGCGCATGAATCGCACGCGCCACACGCGCCTTGCCAACGCCATTCTCGCCGACCAGCAGCGCGACGGTGCGCTCGCTGCGCGCCAGCATCTCGATCTGTTCGGCAAGCTCGCGCATGGGTGGCGAGGAGCCGAGGAGCATGTCGGCGGCGGCGCGAGCGGTGCGCGCATCCGCTGCGCGACTCAGCTCGCGGAGTTGGGCCTTCTCGAGAGCGCGGTCCACGACGGCGCCCAGGTGCGCCAGCTCCACCGGCTTGGTGAGAAATCCTTCGGCGCCACCTTGCATCGCCTGCACGGCGAGTGGAATGTCGCCATGGCCGGTGATCATGATGATCACGGGGGGTTTCTCGCGCGTCCGCTCGATGACGTCGAACCCGGAGATGTCCGGAAGATAGAGGTCGAGCAGCATGACGGCGGGATGCTCCTCTCGCACGAGGCGCACCGCATCCTCGCCGGTGCCGGCGCGCAGCACGTCGTGTCCGGAGCGCTCGAAGTATCGAGCGAGCGCGGACAGGATATCGGGTTCGTCGTCGACGATGAGGATTTTCGCCATCAGTGAGTCACGCTCGCGATGACCGCGGCGAGGTCGTCCAGTTGAAAAGGTTTGCCGATCACCGGCTGGCCGGTGTCGTGAATGAAGTGCCGTGCCGCGTCGCTCTCGAGGTCGCCGGTCACGAACACGATGCGCTGTGCGTGACGGGGATCGCTCGCTCGAAGCTCGCGGAACAACGCCTCGCCGCCAAGCTCCGGCATTCGGAGGTCCAGCAGCACCACATCATACTCTGTTGCCGCCATCCGCGCGCGGGCCTCGGCGCCGGTGGCGGCGACGTGGACTGCGTGTCCAAGCGACGCGAGGAATGCCGAGATCGCCGTGCGCATGGCCGGTTCGTCATCGACGACGAGCACTCGGCGCGGCGTTGAAGCAGCAAGTGTTTGCGGAACATCCGCAACTGTTTTCTCGGCCGGCGGTGGAACAAACGGCAGCTCGACGATGAACGTGGCGCCCTCGCCCGGGGTGGATTCCACACGGATCCGGCCGCCATGCTCTCGCACGATGCCATCCGAGATCGACAGGCCAAGACCGGTCCCTTGCCCCACCGGTTTCGTCGTGTAAAACGGGTTGAAGATGCGATCGCGCTGATCGGCAGAAATTCCCGGTCCGTTGTCGGATACGGACAGCACGACCTCCGTGCGCGTGATCGCGGTTCGGATGTCGATGCGGGCACCGTCCACGTCCTTGAGCGCGTGCTCCGAGTTGCCGAGGAGGTTGAGCACCACCTGCTGGAGCTGGAAGGGATCCGCCCACGTCGTCGGCAGCGCCGGGTCGAGGTCGAGCGTCACGGCGATGCCGGCTGCTCGGAGCGCGTATCGGCGGAGCTCGAGCGTATCGGTGACGATGTCATTGAGGCGCGCCGCGCTGCGCTCCGCCGGCTGCTGTCGCGCGAACGTGAGGAGATTCGACACGATTTTTGCCGCGCGCTGCGCCTCGCGGCCGATAGTCGCGATTCCTTCACGGGCCTCGTCGTCCAGACTGGGCGATGCGAGCAGCAGCTGCGAGAACGCCATGACCCCGGCGAGCGGGTTGTTCAGCTCGTGGGCGACGCCACTCACCAACTGCCCCACTGCGGCGAGCTTCTCCTGCTGGAGCAGCTGTTCGGCCAATCGCTTCTCGTCGGTGACGTCGCGCATGATGCCCAGAGCTCCGACGATCCGCCCGTCGTCGAGAACGGGCGAAGTGATCACGGAGCCATGACGGATCTCGCCGCCTTGCCGCTTGTAGCGCACCGATGCGCGCGAGCGCTCGCCGGCGAAGGTGGAACGAAGCAGAGCTTCGGTATCCGCAAGATCGCGCTCGTCGACCAGCTCCGCGAATGGCGCTCCGATCAACTCTTCCCGAGCGCGACCGATGGCAACCTCGAGCGCGCGATTCACGGCGGTGAACAATCCCTGCTCGTCGACCGTGAAAATCGCGTCCGATGCCGACTCGACGAGTCGGGCGTATCGCGCCTCGGAGCGCTTCAGATCCGCGGCCCGCGCCCGTGCTTCCGTCATGTCGCGCGCGACGCCGAGCACGCCGATGATGTCGTCGCCGCGGCGAATCGGCGTGTAGGTCACGGAGATAAGGCGGCGTTCCCCGCCGGGGCGGCAGAAATGGCATTCGTATCGCACCGCCTCGCCCCGGAGCGCACGGCGAAAGTGTTCGGCGACGGTGGGCAGGTCCGCCGCGTCGAAGATGGGAGCCGAGCTCTGCCCGAGGAGCACGTCGCGCGTGCGGTCCGTGAGCTCGCAGGTGGCTTCGTTGACGGACGTGAAGGCACCAAGCACGTCGAGCGTGTAAATCGCGTCGCTCGCCGACTCGAAGAGGTTGCGGTAGCGTGCCTCCGATTGCGCCACCGCATCTCGGGCGCGGCGCTCATCGGTGATGTCCCGCATCGAGGAGACAATTCCGGTCACGACGCCCAACTCCACGAGCGGCGCCGAGCTCACCGCGACGATGCGGCGCTCGCCGTCGTCACGCATGATCACGCCTTCGTAGCTCTGGGACGCCCCGGCGAACGCACGATCATCGGCCTCGCGCACATCGCTCAGTAGCTCCGGCGGAACGCATCGTTCGGCGGCGATTCCGATCAGCTCCGGCCCTCGCGCAAACAAGTCATGCGCGGCGGGATTCGCGAACGTGATGCGCCGCTCCCGATTGGTGATCACGATTGCGTCGCGCGTCGTCTCGACCACGAGGCGATACCGCTCCGCGAGCGATCGATGCTCCGTAACGTCGTCGAACGTGATGACGGCGCCCCCGAGTGGGTGCGGTGCGGCAGTCACGTCGAAGATGCGGCCGTGGAGGCGATCCTCGTGAAATCCACGCTGCACCGTGCCCTCCGCGATCGCGGTGAGATGCACGCAGCTCTCGCAGGGCGCGTCATAGCCGAAGAGCGCGACGTGAAAGTCAGCGGCGAGAATCGCGGTGTCGTCGGCCGCATCGAGCAGCACTCGCGCGCGCGCATTCGTGCGCTGAATGCGTCCACCGCGATCGATCAAAATCATGCCGCTCCCGATCGAATCGAAGGCGACAGCCCACTCGCGCGTCGCCGCCGCCACGTCCTCGAACAATCGCGCGTTCACCACGGCCACGGCGACCTGATCGGCGAGTCGCTGAAGGATCTCGACGTCGCCAATCGTGAACGGGAGGCCGCGATTGAACACGGAGAGCGCACCCACCGGCCCCTGCACGGAGAGGAGCGGCACGATGATGACATTCTTCACGTGCGCCACGGCGACTTTGGGACCGTACGCATCCGGATCGCGGGTGACGTCCGCGGCGATGATGCTCGACGCCGTGCGGACAGCGCGGCCGCTCATGCTGCCGTTCAGCGGCAAGCGGATGCCGATCAGGGATTCGCCCGCGCCAACGCCGGCCGTGACCTCGAGCGTATCGCCGCGCAGCAAGGCAATCGTCGCGCCGTCCGTGCGAGAGAGAGCAGTCGCGTGGCGAAGGATGAGCTGAAGCACGCGATCGATGCGCAGAGATTCGCTGACGGCGCGCGCCACATCGGCCAGTGCCTCCGTTTGACGGCGCTGCCGCTGACTCTCGCCATACAACCGCGCGTTGCTGATCGCCGCGGCCGCTTGCACACCGATGGTCAGCAGGAGCTCGGCATCGTCGGACTCGAGCACGTCACCGCTGGTCCCTTCCACCACGATGACGCCCACCATGGCATCGCCGAGGAGGGCCGGTACCGCCAGCAGCGCGGCATCGCGGACGACGCGCTGCCCGCGAGCGCATGCCGCCGCAAGCGAGAGCAGGAGCAGTGGCGCAGTTGCTTCGTCACGCTCTTCCCCTCGCATGCGGTAAATGCTTGGCTGCGGTGCGCCCGTCTCGTCCGTGGCGAAGATCAGCACCGACGAAACGGGAAGCGTTGCCTCCACTTGGCGCGCGAGCGTCGCGTGGATAGTCGCCTCGTCGAGCGATCGGGCCAGCAGCGAGCCCACTTCGTGCAGCCGCTGCAGCCGCTTCGCACGACGCTCCGCGAGCTGAACGAGTGATGCCTGCTCCAGCATCGCCGCGACCTGCTGTGCGAACAGCTCGACCGTGCGCACGCGCGTCAATGTAGGACGCCTGCGCTCCGCGGGATCGTCCAGTACCAGCGTGGCAAGCAGCCGACCGTTCGCTCGCCGCAATGGCACGAGCAGCGTGTCGGATGGTGACCAGTCCGGATCGTTCGTCGGGGCAAGCGAGCTCGGAATGCCGCCACCAAACTCCGACACGACCCAGGGATCCCGCCCTTCGAGATAATAGGAGTTGCTGATGCGGAACCGGTCGATCGCGGCCAGCCGACGACGCCAAACGTCGCCCGGCACTGGGGTGTCACGCAGATCGCGCTCCTCCGCTGCGGACAGCCCGGCCGCAACGATCGCCGTGGCGTTCAGCTCCGCATCGCGAAGCGTGATGATGACGCGACCGAACCCCACGACACGGATGGCTTCGACGAAAATCCGCAATCGCGCGTCGATGGAAGTTGCTCGCTCGACCTCGGCGAGCGCCTCGTGCAGCACGAGCAAGTGATCCCGCTCTTGCTCGAGACGGCGCAGGGTTTCGGACGGCAGTCCCCCCGCAGGCACTGCGGACGTTGCATCGGTGTCGGGGGGAGTGCTCATGTCATCGGTTGCCGGATCGCAGCATCCATTGGAGAGAGCGGCGCGGCAGTCAGCGCCGCGGAACCAGCATGTGCGCCGCCAGCGGCTCCACGGAGATCTCCGCAGGGGTGACGCCGAGCAGCTCACCATCCGCCTGGAGCGGAAGTGGGGGAATGGTCTCCAGTCGAAAGCGCGTTCCCTTTCTATATAGTAATGCGGGATCCGGTCGGAAGTCTCGCCGCGTCACGCACCAGACAATCCGGATGGCGTCGCGGAGATTAGACGGGGAGAAAACGCAGCAGTCCAACAGCCCGTCGTCGATTGCGATGTCGGGTCCGAAGACGATGCGGTTCTCGAGGATGGCGCCGAAGTTGGCGAACAACACCGCCGCGGCTCGGCGCTCGATCACTTCGCCGTCCACCTCGATCCGTGCCGTGAAGAAGCGCCGGAATACCACGGCGGTGAAGGCGGCGCGAAACGCGATCAGCGTGTAGGCGAATACCCCCAGCCGGCGCTTCATCCATTGGGGCGTCTCGGCGACCATCGTCGCGTCGAGTCCTACTCCCGCCGCCACCGCAAATCGATGCCCGAGCACCACGCCCAGGTCGATCACGCGTGTCTCGCCGTGCACGAGAGCCGCGATGGCGCGGCGGACGTTCCGCGGAACTCCCAGTGCTCGCGCGAGCAGGTTGCCGGTGCCACCCGGAAGCACACCCACAGGAATTCCGGAATAGGCAAGCGCGCTCGCGGCTTCCATCGCGGTTCCGTCGCCGCCCAGGGTGAACACGACGTCGTAGTCTCGGCCGCGCTCCGCGGCGATTTCGCGGGCGTGCCCGGAGCGCTCGGTGAGTGCGACGTCGCACTCGACACCTGCGGCGATCAAGGCTTGTTTCGCGTCGTCGACATACCGGCTGCCGCGGCGCGACGCCGGATTCGCGATGAGCAGGGCTCGTTTCAGAATGACCAGGAGCGAAAGAGCGAAAGGCCCCATTGCTGCGGCGTGGCGACGAATCCTCGCACACTGCCCGCGTTGCAGCGCAGCGCGCTCGCGGCTGGCTCGCGACCCGCGCGCAGCGACAGGCGCTCGGGCGCTGACACGGGAAAGCGATACTCGAGCTTTCCCTCGATGGCATTCACGAATCCATTCAGGCCCTGCTGCGAGGGGTCGCCCCGCACATCGCCGCTGAGCTGGCACAAGCCCGTACTGAAGCTCAGGAACAGCTTGTCGCTGATCTGCTTCTCACCACCGAGGCGGGTGCTGTACAGAAAGCTGCGGAATTGATTGGACGCGGTGCTGCCGGTTGGATCCAGCTCCCCGTTGACCGCACCCGATTGGACTTGCACCTGATCGACGATGCCGCCGAGCTGATCGCGCAGCACGCGACTGACGTATGCGCCGGCGGTCGGCAACACGAACTCGATCGCCGACCGCTGATTGCTGATCTCGGAGCTCGGATGACCGGTCGCGAGGTAGCTCACGAGATCCGATGGCGAGAGATACGCGTCCGTACTCGACAGCTCGAGCGCCGGCTGCGGATAGAAGTTGCCGTGGATGCGAGCCCGCACACCGATGTCGGAGCGATTCGTCTGCTTCACCTGATAGAGCGCCGTGACGTCGATCTCAGGATTAAAATCCGGCGTCCCGAAAAACGTGATGCGCCCCGACTGCACCTGGAACTCGCGCTGCACGGCGGTGAGGTCGAGTGTGTAGGTCCCGCGATCCGCGCTCAACGTGCCACTCAGGGCCAGCTTGTAGCGCGCGGAATCGGCGCGTGGGTCGCGCGCGAGTGTGGAGCGCGTCGTCTCGCGATCGTCACGAGCGCGCGTGACGTTCAATGTGCCGCCAAGCTTGATGTTGGCTTCGCGCGAGCGCAGCCACACCTCGTCCCCGATGCGAACTGATACGCCGTCCAACCGCAGATGCTCCACCAACACCGCCGGCGGCTGCGGCATGATGGATCGGTTCTTCACATCCGTGGTATCGAACAGCAGGGCGAAATCTTCGGGAGTGATATCGACGAGCTGCTTCCGCACGAGCTCCGGGATGTAGATGGTGCCCCGATCCACCGTGACGGCGCCTGACAACGTCGCCGCATCCGGGGTTCCGGAGAGCGTGAGCCCCCCCGCACCTGTGGAGACATCGAGCCGCGCCAACCCCCGCTTGTCGACGGTGCGCAAACCCTGTGCGTCGAGCCGCAGATCGAGCCGAGGCTTGGCAATGTCCCGAAATACGATGGAGCCCTGCAGCGCGCCGCTGCCGCCACTCGCCGGACTCACCCAGCGCATCGCAAGAATGGTCAGCGAATCGCGCGCGGGATCCACGGTGACGTCGCCATTCAACGACGCGAATCGCAGCCCCACATCCGGCATTTCAATGGCTCCGTTGCGCACCGACGCGCGCCCCGCGACATGCGGATGCTCGGGCTGACCACTCAGCGCCAAGTCGAGTGCGAGGCGGCCGGACGAATTGCGAATTCTCGGCGACAACGCCTCGATGAGCGCGAGATCCACGCTGTCCGCGTGCACGCGTCCGCGAATCGAGTCGCCGGTCGCACGCGCCGAGAACAGCGTGAGCGCTAGCGGATAGCTGACGGTGGCATCGAGCATGGACCGGCCGCCGCGCAACACGTTTGCCTGAAGCGTTGCACGCTCATTGGCATATCCGCCCTCGATGGCAACGAGCTCCGTGGACAGGCCAGAGTACTTGAGCCCCCGCGCTGCCGACGTGAACGTCATCGTCGGCCGCTCGCGCGTGCCCGCCACTAACAGATCCGCCGAGAGGTGGCCGGAAAGCGCGTCCGGGAGCTGCGCCAACGTGCCGACGTCGCCAAGAGGCACTGAATCCGCGCGCAGCCTGATGTGCACCGGCGCGGCCACAGGTGCTTGAATGAACCCGGCCAAGCGGCCCCCCGCCCCGTTGTCGAACAGCAGCGTATCGAGCATCACCCCAGCGCTCGACCGCGTGAACACCGACGGCCGCCGCAGCGTCCAGCGCGACGCACCGACTGCAAGATCGAGCGTGTCCACGCGAAGGGTCGTCGTGTCCTTCGTGCCGCTCCACGCGCCGGCTGCCCGGAGGTGCGCGCCACTTTCTGCACGCGCGCTGGCGGCGAACCGCGCACGTCCTGCATCGATGATCGTCGCCTCGAGATCCGCCTGCCCAACTCGAATGCCGCCCGCGGACACGGTATCGGCGCGCATGGCGAGAGTGCCGGTCACGTGGCCGCGCACATTGCGCAGTGCCACCGTGCCCCCGACCGAGCGTGCGCGGTCGCCGCGGACGTACACGTCCCGCGCGCTGAGCGACCCCCGGGCGTCGAGCGAGTCGAGCCAGCCGCGCGCCACGCCACGGAAGGAAAGTTTCCCCGCCAGCGAGTCGCTCGCGAGCACCTTGATGTCGGGATTCTGCGCGCGTGCGAGATACCGGCGCAGCCCGCCGAGTGAATCCGCATCGAAGGCGAGGGCGAGAGAATCGGCGCCGGTGCTGCGCGTCAGGCCGATCGTTCCACGCGCGCGAAGCACCCCCGGTTCGCCGTCGATGCGCAGCGTGTCGACGAGCGCGATTCCCCGATCGAAGCGAACACGCGCTGCACCGCTGCTCAAGCGCACGCCGTCGGCCACCGAACGCTCGAGGCGAACGCCCAACGTGCCCGCGAGGTTGGCGAGGGAATCACCGGTGAGATCCACGTCATACTGCCCAGCCAGTCGCGACCGCGGATTAGTCAGCCCCATCAGTGCGGCCGCTTCCAGCGCATCGAAGACACCGGCACCGCGCGCGCCATATCCCCCAAGCGAGTCGGCGTCGACGTGACCCGCATAAGTGAGATGGCCAGCTGGTCCGGTGAGGTCGGCCTGCACATCGAGATCTGGCGCAATCCCTTTCACGAGAATGGGACCACTGAACAATCCGCGCAGTGGCATCTTGGGGTACGAGCGTGCGAGCGTCGTGAGCGACAGGGGCGACGCCTGCAGCGTGAGATCATAGGCCATGAACTTCACGCCGTATGTAATGCGTCCACCGCCGATCGCATGCGTTGGCTCAGCGGGTCCGTCGGTGTGCGTGAGGTTGGCGTTGGAAACACGCACGTCGAGCCACGACGAATCGAGCACCGCGCTGCCGCTCACGATGCCTGTGATGCGCGGAAAGGCGGGATAGATCGCCGTGAGCGTGCGAAGGTCGAAGCGATCAGTGGTCGCGAGGAAGTTGTGAAATGCGGTGAACGCGGGGAACAGGATGTCGAGCTCGCCCCGTCCCTGTATGTGCGACACGGCCCCCGGCACGTGCGCGTCGCGGAAGGTGATGTCCGATGCGTCGACGACGAAGTGCGTCAACGGCCCGCCTCGGGCGACGACCGACCCGGTCAGCGTGCCCTGCCAATCGGCGGGAAACGGCTTGCCGTTCAGCGCACGCAAGAGATCGAAGTCGACGGGATCCGCCTGGAGCTTCACGTCGTGCACCGCGAGCACGGGACCGCCCGTCTCGAACGTCATCGAACCACGCAGCCGCGACTTGGTCGTGCGCACATCCATGTCGTGAATGGCGTAGTCGAGCAGGTGCAGATTGCGCTCGTTCTTGATGTCGAGAATCATCTTGCCGCTTCCCGTCGTGGGAAGCGTCGGATACACCCACGCGATGTCCGCGAGCGACACGCTGTCGCCGACGACGCGCACCGCATACCGCACCGGCAGATCGCTGCCCCACACGACCTTCCCGTCCGCGTGGCCGGTGGACCTGGGCAGATCCCAATGCGACGCCGCGAGCCATGCGGAATCGCCAAGCACACGAACCACGGCCTTGACGTTGCGCCACTTGAATGGCGGCATCGACTCGTTGGTGTGAAGCGTGTCGACGAGCGCGATGATCCCTGCGCTGTCGGGATGCGTCACCCGAATGTGCGGCGCGAACGCGTACGCATTCGTCCAGCGATAGTTCTGCGTGAACCCCTCGCGCGTGCGCCGAACTTCATGATCGCGGCGCGCGAGGTTCACCCGGACCGCACTGTCTCGCCGCGCGCCGTGCAGCGTGTCGTCGACGTGCCAGGGGATGGTGAGCCGGAGACTGCCATTGCGGATGCGCAGCGAGTCGAGGACAACGAAGTCGCCGAATCCGCGCTCCGGGCTCTTCGTTTTGCGTCGCGGCACGATCCGAAACAGCCGCTTGTAGTTCCACGTCCAGTTTTCATGCTGGCGGAGCACGACCGTGGGATGCTCGAGTACGACGCTGCGAAAGAACAGGCGGCGGTCCACGAGGTCGCGCGGATCGTACTGGAGCGTGATCCGCCCGGTCGCGACGAAAAGCGAATCCTCGTCGTCGCGCAGCTCGAGCGAATCGATCGTGACGCCGGTGAGGAAGTTCCCCCCGATCTTGCCGAGGTGCACCTTGCCGCGAATCGACGACGCAATCTGTCCCTGGAGCCAGCGGCGAACGCCGGCCTGCCCGCGCTCGGACCGCGTGGCCACGAGTCCAACGCCGACGACAATCGCCCCGAGCGTCACGAGCACGCACAGGCTGACGAGGGCGATGAAGTTGCGGCGGGTCATGCGCAATGGATGCGGGCGCGGCTCAGAAGTCCGGGCCGATGGAGAACGTAAAGGTGAGACGACTGAGGAACGTCTTCGATTGTTCCGGCTGAAAGGTTGCCGGGCATTCGAAGCCAGGCAGCTGCTCGTACTCGCCTGGCCGACGGGGAATGGCGGGAACGCGATTGCCTGGGCTCACACAATACAACGGTGCGAATCCGCTGGTACTCGGAGCCTGGTCGAAGTAGATCGCCCCCGCCGGCCGCGCAAAGGGGTTGTACCCCACATTCGCCTGAAAGGGGCCCACCGGCGTGAACACGCGGACGCCCACCCCGGGAGTCCATTTGAGTCCGTTGAGGAACAACGCCGACCGCTTGTGCTCCCGCGCGCCCACATTGCGTCCACGCTGCCAAACGTCACCGGCGTCGGCGAACAGCGTGTACTGAATGAGCTCCGGATAGATGAAGCTCCGCAGCCGTACCTCGAAGTTGGCGACGATCAGCGAGTTGCCACCCACCGGTACCACGCGCCGCGGGCGTGACGACGCGAGCACGTCGAAGTACACCGTATCACCACGTCCCGGCGTGATCGTCGGCTCATCCTCGGCGATATAGATCAGATCGCCCAGCTCATTTTGCTGGAATCCCCGAACGCTCGCCGCACCGCCGGCGTACAGCCGCTCCTCTGGAGGGATGAACCCTACCGAGTCGCCGAAAAAGAGCCTGCGACCGAGTACGGTGCCGAGCCGCAGCCGCGCGGCGAAGGTGACCGACCGGCCCGCGGCCCGGTACACCGACGCGTCCGACAGTCCCTTCACGAATTGAATGTCGGGATCGGAGCCGATCTCCTTCGCGGCGCCGCGTAGATCCAGGCGAACGGTGGTCCCCGCGCGCGGATTGAATGGGTTGTCGGTGCGCAGCCGCTCCACGTGCGCGCTCGCCACGGCCAACGGCCGATTGCGATCGGTGATCAGCGAGCGCGATTCGGCGTCGCAGCGAATGAACAGCGCGCACAAGAGCGCCGGCTGTGCTTCCGTTCGCCCGTACTCGAGCGAGTAGGCGAGACGCACTGGAATGCCACGCGCGAGCTCGTGCGACGCGGAGGCCTCGCCGCCCACGAGCGTCGTGCGAAGAAAGGCCTGATACTCGCCGCGCCGCTCGCTGTAGATCGAAATCGACGGCGTGGTCCGAGGACCGAACAGCGTCGGCAACCGAAGCGTGGCGCCAACGAAATAGTTGAGCTTCGCGCTGAAGGTGTCGGCGCGAATTGCCGGTGCGCACAGATTGCCGTTGGCAAAGCGGGTCGGTATCCCGTAGCCGATCTTGGACACCTGCGATGTGAGCTCGAGCCGCCGGGCGTCGCCGAGAAAGCTCTTGTCGATGAGCTGCGCGCGGGCCTTGAAGCAGTCCAGCACCGCCCAGCCGGCCTCGGTGTCCATTTGGCGGAGGTAATTCTCGCCCACGATCACATTGATCGTCACGAGCGAATCCACCCCCTGTCCTCTCGCGACGGCGACTTCGACATGCTGAAAGAGATCGCTCTGGTAGAGCGAACGCTGCGCGTCG
Source organism: Gemmatimonadaceae bacterium (assembly GCA_031360095.1). Lineage (GTDB taxonomy): Bacteria > Gemmatimonadota > Gemmatimonadetes > Gemmatimonadales > Gemmatimonadaceae > AG11. The sequence continues at coordinate 19,682 of JANMAY010000054.1, read as the reverse complement.
ATCAGCTCGCGCTCGCGGTAGAGATCGCCGGTGTGGAGGCCGAGCAGTTTGAGAATCGTCGCGTCGCCGAGCTTGCGCGGCGCGCCCGCAAGCGGCTCGTCGATGACGTGCAGCTCGCCGATGTGCGCTCTCGGACCGGCAATGACATCGAGCGACACCCGCGCGCGGCGACCCGACTGATCGAAGACGCTATCGCTCGCGGCAACGTCGGCCCGGGGGTACCCGTTGTCGCGAAGGCGGGATTTCATCGTGTCGATCGCCGCCTGCAACCGCGTGCGGTCGAACACCATTCCGCGATGCAGCTGGAGCGTGCTCGTGTCGGCGATCACCGCGGTGGCGCTGTCGAGGCCGGAGATGCGAAGGGAGTCTACCAGCACCGGCTCACCTTCATTGATCAAAAACGCCACCTTCACGCCGCCGTAGCCGTCCGTCGCCGGCGTGACCAGCGTATCGACCTTCGCCGCGAAATACCCGTGCCGGCGGTAAAACACGCGCAGCCGTCCAACGTCGAGGCGGAGCGCGTCGCTGTCGAGACAGCGCTTCGCACCGAGGATGCGAAAATTCCGTCGCGTGAACTCGCTCGGCGTCGTGGCGACGCGCAGTGCGAGGTCGCTGGCGCGAAAGACCGTGTTGCCGCGAAACTCGAGCGCGCGAACCTCCGGCTCGCCAGGCTCACATTCGGCGCTTTGGGCACGTGCGGAGACGGGAACGGCGACAATGAGGGCGGCGGTCAGCGCGATGCGTCGCGACGCGCGTCCTCGCCCGAACCTCATCCCGTGCTGCGTCCGAACGCGTGATGCTTGCCGAGCCGCCGTTCCTCGGGCAACAGTGGCGTTCGCTCGAGGAAGAGTCGGGCGACATAATACGCGGCGAGCCCCGTCACGATGCCCGCACCGATCGCGGGCACGAGCTCACGCAGCTCGAGGGGGCGGCGGTAGACGTAGCCCTCGAGGCGCGTCGTGTGGCGTGGAGTACGATCCTTTTGGTCAGCCATACGGCTCGGAAGGGGACGGCAAAAGTGCGGAGGGGACGCAAATTGCAGACTTGCGCCGCGAGACGCGGCGCGCCCGCGCGGGCAGTGAGTGCCGGCGGGCGCGAGTGTGATTGAACCTGTTCGCTGTCGCGGGTAATTTCTCGCGCCCGCACCATGCTGTCAACTGCTTACGCCAGAACGTCATGCGCCGTTGGAACGACCTGTCCCTGCTGCTGACTCTGCTCGTCGTCGCCTGCGGCTCTGGCGGCGACGGTGCAGCGCGGAGGACGCTCATCGACTCCCGCGACAACTACGATCCGCGTTCGCTCGACCCCGCACTGTCCACAGACGTCCCCACCGGGCGCGCCGTCGGTTACCTCTTCGACGGACTGACGCGATTCACTCCGGACGCGCAGGTCGTTCCCGGACTCGCCACGAGCTGGGACATCAATGCCGACGGGAGCATCTACACCTTCCATCTCCGCCGCGGAGTCACGTTTACCGACGGCACGCCGTTCACCGCGCGACAGGTCGCGACAAGCTGGCAGCGCGTGCTCGACCCAAAGGTGAAGGGCGGGCGCGGATGGCCGCTGTACCCCATCAAAGGCGCGAAGGAATTTGCCGACGGCAAGGTGACCTCCATCGAAGGCGTGGCGACGCCGAACGATTCCACTGTGGTCGTCACGCTCAAGGAGCCGTTCGCGATCTTTCCGAAGCTCCTCGCCATGCCCGTCGCGTCGATCGCGCCCTCCAACATCCCCGCGAACTTCGGTGAGAATCCGGTGGGCACGGGGCCGTGGAAGCTCGCCGAGTGGAAGCACGACGACTATCTCCTCTTCGTGCCCAACCCCAAGTATTGGGGTGGCGCACCAAAGGCAGACTCGCTGCGAGCGCGCATCATATCAGAGCCAAGCACCGCCGTTGCGGAGTTCGAAAGCGGCAACGTCGACGTGCTCCAGATTCCGCAGAGCGACATCCGGAGCTGGGAGGAAGACACTGAGCGCCGAAAGCTGCTCGCGTCCACGCCGTCACTCGAGCTCGTCTACGTCGCCATCAACACGACGCGCGGGCCTCTCAAGGATGTACGAGTCCGTCAGGCGCTCAACCACGCCATCGATCGCCAGATTCTCGTGCGCAACCTGATCGCCGGACGCGGCGCCCTCGCGGCGGGCGTCATTCCCGGCGAGCTTCCCGGCTCCGACACGACCCGCAGGGGATATCCCTTCGACACGCTGCGCGCCAAGCAGCTGCTGCGAGAAGCTGGCTATCCAAACGGCATCGAGGTCGAGCTCTGGACGTCGACGAATCCCATCTATGTCCGCATCGCCGAAACGCTCCAGGGGTATCTCGCCCTGTCAGGTGTTCGCGTGAAGATCGTGCAGCGCGAGAGCGCCGCCGCTCGCCAAGCCGCGCGCAAAGGAGAGACGGATCTCTTCGTGAAGGATTGGTACGCCGATTACCCGGATGCCGAGAATTTCCTCTATCCCCTGCTCCACAGCGCGAACAAGGGCGTGGGCGGGAATGTCTCCTTCTTCGCCAACGTCCAGTTCGATTCGCTCGTCACGCTCGCGCGCCGCGAGGCCGACGAACCGAAGCGCATCGCGCTGTACAAGCAGGCCGACGAGCTCGCATTTCGCGAAGCGCCGATGATCTTCCTGTACTTCTACAACGAGCTTTACGCCGTGCAGCCGTGGGTGCGCAACTTCGTACCGCCCGTAATCTTCAACGGCCAGCCGTGGACGACCGTGACAAAAGTCTCGACGCCGAGCGGCGCGAAATCACCCTGAGTGCTCACATGACCGACGCATGAGTGCCTTCATCCTTCGCCGCGTACTGCTGTCGATCCCGACGCTGCTCGGCGTGCTGGTCGTGGCGTTTCTGTTGCTCTACGTAGCGCCCGGCGATCCCGTCATGGCCATGGTCGGTGAGCGCGCCGACGAGGAAACCATCGCGCGGCTGCGCGCCGAGCTCCGCCTCGACGATCCGCTTCCCGTGCAATTCGGCCACTACGTCGCCGGGATCGCCAAAGGGGATCTCGGCAAATCCTACATTACGAATCGGCCCATTCGGAAAGACATCTTCGAGCGGTTTCCAAAAACCTTGCAGCTCGCGGGCGCCGCGATGCTGCTCGCGACCATCCTCGGTGTCACACTCGGCGTGCTGAGCGCGCGAAATCCCGGCGGCCTCATCGACCGTATCGGATTGGGCGTCGCATACCTCGGCATCAGCTTCCCGGTCTATTGGGTAGGCCTGCTGTTGATACTGCTCTTCGCCGTGACGTTGCACTGGCTGCCGCCCTCGGGATACGGCGGCGCACGCTATCTCGCGCTCCCCGCGCTCGCCCTTGGCATGCGGTCCATCGCGTTTCTTGCGCGCATGACCCGCTCCGCCATGCTCGATGCGCTCGGTGCGGACTACATTCGCACGGCGCGCGCAAAAGGCCTTGCCGAGCGGCTGGTCGTGTCGCGTCATGCACTGCGCAACGCACTCATCCCGATCATCACGGTGCTGGGTCTGGACTTCGGTGCATATCTGACTGGAAGCATTCTCACGGAAACGATTTTCTCGTGGCCGGGCTTGGGACGCTACGTAGTGAATGCCATCGCACGGCGCGATCTGCCGGCGATCCAGGGGTCCGTGTTGTTCTTGAGCGCAGTGTTCGTGCTCGTGAACCTCATTACGGACGTCGCGTACGCGAAGGCGGATCCGCGCGTGACCTACGCGTGACCGACGCTTCGCTGGATGCGTATCAGCAGGCGGCCTCCCGGACGATCAATCCGGCGCTGAGCGACGAGCAGCGATTGCTCGACGCCGCAGCGGGCCTCGCGGAAGAGGCGGGCGAGGTGCTCGGCCACGTGCGCAAGCATGTGATGCAGGGGCGGCCGCTCGATCGCGAAGCCGTGCTGAAGGAGCTTGGCGATGCACTGTGGTGCGTGGCAATTGTGGCGGAGGCGCTGGGCGTACCGCTGTCCAAAGTCGCGCTCATGAACGAACAGAAGCTTCGCGCCCGCCATCCAAATGGATTTGAGGTCGTCTGAGTCCGACAGTGACGGGCACGCCTGAGAACCCTAGATTGCCAGACCTTCCATCGAGGAGATCACGATGAGCCGCCGTATCTGCATGTCCGCTGTTCTCGCAGCAACGATCGCGTGCGCTGGCAACCCGGCGCCGTCGGCCGCGTCGTCGGACGAGTCGAACGGCCCTGCGGAGCGGCGCCGCGACAACGTGATCACGGCGCAGGAGCTGAGCGCTCCAGAAATCGTAACGCAGAACCTGCTCGACGCTGTACGACGGCTGCGACCCAACTACCTGACATCGCGCGGTGGAGGCACTCCCGGAAATCCCAAAGGCGGCCGGGTGCAAGTCTCCATCGACGGGAGCGCACTGGGTGAGGTCAGCAACCTGACCAGCTACTCGCCAGCGGCTGTCAGAGAGATACGCTATTTCACCGCCGCCGAAGCGGCGCAGAAATGGGGCACCACCTCGAACGGTGGCGCGGTCATCATGGTGACGAGCAAGTAAGCCTCAGTCGTCCTTCTGTCCGAAGATTGCCATGTTGCTCGAGTGTCCCGGCGCCACTTTCTTCTCCGGGTACATCCAATGCACCGCCTGATTCACCGCGGTTGCCGCTTCGCCGAATCCGCACGCGATGAGCTTCAGCTTGCCCGGATATGTCGTGACATCGCCCGCAGCCCAGATTCCCGTTCGTCCCGTCTCCATCAGCTGATTCACGACGATTTCGTCTTTCTGTAGCGTCAGGCCCCATTCGGCGATGGGACCGATGTCGCTCACGAAGCCGAGCATCGGCAGCACGACGTCTGCTTCGATCTCCGTCGTGGTTTTCGCCTTCACGTTGCGCAGCACGATGTGCGTGAAGCGTTCACCTTCCTGCTTGCAGAGCACGTCGGCGATTTCGTGGAAGGTGAACATCGACGCGTGCCCGGCCGCGACATCCGCCTCGAACTGCGATACCGTCGAGCCGTGCGCACGGAAGCGATCGCTCCGATGCACGATCGACACGTGGGTGGCGACACCGCGCAGCTGCGTTCCCCAATCGAACGCCGTGTCGCCGCCGCCGATGATCACGACGCGTTGGCCGGCGAACACCTTGGGATCGGTGACGACGTCATAGATCCCCTTGCCGTACCAGGGCTCGGCGCAGGCCTGCGGCAACCGGCGCGGGGAAAAGGCTCCGATCCCAGCAGCAATCACGATCGACTTGGTGGGAAACTCCCCCTTGTCCGTGTGCAGGACGAACTGGCCCTCGCGCTCCTCGAGACCGGTCACGCGCGTGCCGAGATGACTCGGTTGTGAAAACTGCGCGGCTTGTTGCGCGAGCGCGCGAACCAGGTCTTTCGCCAGCACTTTCGGATAACCCGCGACGTCGAAGATGAACTTCTCCGGATAGAGCGCGGCCAGCTGTCCGCCGAGCTCGGGAAGTGCATCGACGATTTGCGCCGTGGCACCGCGCATCCCGGCGTAGAACAGCGCGAAGAGTCCGGTGGGACCGCCGCCGATGATGGTGATGTCCTTGAGTTCGTTCTGCATCCCGGGAATTTGGAACATTACGGCGGCGCAGGCTATTGGCGCGGGGCATTTAGCACGATGCGGGGACGAAAGACGCCGCTCGGCGCGCATCGCCGAACACCCTATATTTCCCCCGTGAAGATCTATACCAAAACCGGCGACACGGGCACCACTGGCCTCTTTGGCGGCCCCCGCGTCCCAAAAGACGACGTCCGCGTCGAAGCATATGGTGACGTCGACGAGCTCAACGCCGTCCTGGGTATGGCGCGGGCCGTCGACGTCATGCCGCGCATCGACGAGGTGCTCGTTCCCATCCAGCGCGACTTGTTCGCGATCGGAGCGCTCCTCGCCACACCCGACCGTGAGAAGATGGCGCAGCACCTCGAGAAAGCCCGGATCGACAGCACGCGCATCAGGGAGTTGGAGCGCGCCATCGACGAGGCCGAAGCAGAGCTCGAGCCGCTGCGGGCTTTCATCCTGCCTGGCGGATCGCAGAAAGCGGCCGTCCTTCATCTGGCGCGCACCGTGTGCCGTCGCGCCGAACGGCGTGTCGTGCGGCTCCAGCGCGACGTAGATCTTCCGCCCATCGCGATCATCTACCTCAATCGACTTTCCGACCTGCTCTTCACCCTGGCTCGCGTGGCCAACCGCCGCAGCGGCGTGATGGAAGAGGCCTGGTAGCATGATCGCAGCCGCGGCGCACGAGACGGTGCGCACGGTCGACGCAGGCTCCTACGCCGTCCACATCGGCCGGGGGCTCCGACGCGATTTCGCGACTCACATTGTCGCGGCAACTCGAGCGCACCGGTACGCCGTGGTATCGGATGCCAACGTTGCGCCGCTGTTCGCCGATGCGCTCGTCGCTGAGCTCGAAGGGCACGCGCTGGCGTCCCTGCACGTCATCGGCGCGGGAGAAGAGCACAAGACCCGCGATACCTGGCTCCGAGTTACCGACGAGCTGCTGGCGCTTGGCTGTGGTCGCGATACCACCGTCGTCGCGTTGGGTGGTGGGGTCGTTGGCGACCTCGCGGGCTTCGTCGCGTCGACGTACATGCGCGGCATTCCCGTCGTGCAGATCCCCACGTCGCTCCTCGCGATGATCGACGCCTCGGTTGGTGGCAAGACCGGCGTGGACACCGCCATGGGAAAGAATCTCGTTGGGACGTTCCATCCGCCCGCCGCCGTACTCGCCGATGTAGAGATGCTCAGCAGCTTGCCCATCGCGCATCGCCGCGCTGGCCTCGCTGAAGCGATCAAGCACGGCGTGATCGCGGATCGCAGCTATTTCACCGCGATTGATCATGCGCTGTCCGCCCTGATCGAAGGTGACCCCGACGTGACCCTCGACGTCGTCGCCCGGAGCGTGGAGCTCAAGGCCGAGGTCGTGCGCTCCGACATGCGCGAGGGTGGGCGGCGCAAGACACTCAACTTCGGCCATACACTCGGTCACGCCATCGAGCAGGTAAGCGGTTACTCGCTGCTGCACGGGGAATGCGTGGCGATTGGCATGGTGCTCGAGGCGCGACTCGCCGAACGGCTCGGTATTGCCGAGGATGGAACTGCACGCGTGATCGAAGCGGTGCTCGCGCGTGCCGCACTTCCCATCGAGCGGCCAAAGGCACTTGATGCCGGCGCGGTGCTCGGTGCAACGCATCGGGACAAGAAATCGCGAGCCGGAGTGGTGGAGTACGCGCTACCGACGCGGATTGGCGCGATGGACGAGTGCGGCGGCGCCTGGTCGGTCGCGGTTGGCGATGAACATGTGCGCGAGGTTCTGCGATGAACGTCGCCGAGCGCGACGATGCCGACGCGGCTCCTCGGCGGGTCGTTCCGTCGCATGTGACGCCGTCGCGTCGGCCCGGCTCCACCCGTCGGCGACGGACGTGGTACGGAGCGGCGATGATGGTGCTCGTGTTGTTGGTGGGGGTGGGCGCGGCGGCCGCACGCGTCCGCGCGGGGCTCGAGCCGGTGCAGCCCCTTCAATTCGCACCGAGCGTCGTATATGCGGAACTGCGGTTGGAGGGAGCTCTGGTGCGGGGCGCATCCAGAGATTGGGCGCTTCACCGCGACTCGCCGCTTGGATTTGGCGTACCCGTGCCGGTCTCACTCACGGCATACTGCCTGAAAGGGCTCACTCGCCGCGACCGCTATGTGCGCCAGGGCATCGTGGCGTCGGATCCCAAGATGTTTCCGCTCGCGCGCTACCTGGAGATCTATGTGGGCAAGACCTACTTCGGTCGCTTCCTGATCGATGACACAGGAGGAGTGATCAAGGGCAACAAGCTGGATATCTGGACTCCGACCTGCCGCGAGGCACGCCTGTTTGGGCGACAGCAGGGCACAGCGGTGCTGGTGCCTCGGCCGCGAGGGCCGGCGGACAGTGTGATGACGGGGAGGCTGGGCGGGAAGAAATCTGGCTGACTCATGACTTCCGACTCATGACTTCCGACTCATGAATTTGGTCCCGTCCTTGCGCATCTGCCCGCTGACCTCAGCGGACCAGCCAAAATGTCATCGTTCGGCACATATCTTATCGGCTTCATCATCCTCATTCTCGGACTAGCGATAGCCGCTTTTCTCCTGAATGTGCCCACCATGTGGATCGTGGTCGGCGTCATCGTTTTGATCGGCATTGGGGTGTTGATGGGTACGAGCCTAACTAAGATGAAGGACCCGCCCTCCACCTGACGTGGTTAGCGCCATCTGCGGGCGCGCGGGAGCTATCCAGGGCGCCCGCTTGCATTTAGGTCGCTTTTTGACCGAAATCGACTAAAAATTCGCCGGTCATTATTACCGATGTGACTGAGATCACAAAAAGAATATGTTGGTAACCGCCAACTAGCTGGTATTGCAGCAGTTAGCTCCATCACAAATCTTTCGATGTGGTCATTCTGGCAAACTCGCTGTTGACGGTTTTTTCCCCCGACATTATCCTGGCCGTCCTGCTGACTCACGCGGGCGCGCGGCTCTGTGCAGCCGGAGACGCCCGACCACCTCCGGCACAGGTAAGGGGCGTGTATGGAGCAAGCGACCGAGACAAGGTCCAAGGGTTATTTCCGCTCGTCTCCTTCAACCGCGTTCGATCAGTACCTACAGGATATCCAAAAGCTGCCGCTGATCAGTGACGCGGCCGAAGAGCGGCGCCTCGCGCGGCTCGCACAGAAAGGCGACGAAGCCGCTGCTGAGCGACTCGTCACGGCGAATCTCCGATTCGTCATCTCCTACGTGAAAAAGTATCAGGGCCATGGCCTCGACCTGAGTGAGCTGGTCGCCATCGGCAACGAAGGGCTGCTCAAGGCGGTTCGCAAGTTCGATCCGGATCAGGGCGTCAAGTTCATCTCGTATGCCGTATGGTGGGTCCGACAGGCCGTGCTGAAGGCGCTCGCCGAGCAAACGCGCAGCGTTCGCATCCCGCTCAATCAGAATTCGCAGCTCATTCGGCTGGCGCGCGCAGAGACGATTCTCGCGCAAGTGCTGAAGCGAGATCCCACCGAGCACGAGATCTCTCGCCTCCTCGAAGAAACGCCCGAGCAGGTCCGTGCCGCGAAGCAGATGAGCTCTACCGAGGTGTCGCTCGACGCACCCATCGATCGATCCGATCGAGAAGCCTCCACTCTCGGTGAGCGGTTCGCCGGTGTCGACGGAACGGAGATCGAGGAGAGCACCGACTACAAGCTCATGCGCGGCTTCATCGAGCGCGTGTTTCGGAAGTATCTCACACCGAGAGAGCGGAAGATCCTCTTCCTCTACTATGGTCTCGATGAGAGCGGTGAGCCGATGACGCTTGAAAAAATCGGTGCGCTCATGGGCGTGACGAGAGAGCGCATTCGGCAAATTCGGGAGCGCGCATTCGAGAAGTTGCGCGAATCTCCCGACGGACGTGCACTGGCGGGGTTTTGGGAAGCGGCCTGATCATCCGCGGCAGGCACATCGATAGACAGTCGGCGGGGTAGAGGCGAGTTCGCTTCTGCCCCGCCTCCACATTCGCCTCCGCCGTTCTCCGCACCATCGGCAATCATCTGATGCTCGCCGTCAGTATCTTCCCCCGATGACACACTGCACCGCACGGTGAACGAGTGAGCGAGCGCAGGATTCCCGCTTTCATCAACGCCGCCGCCGGCTCAGCCGATGCGGCGCGTGACGCGCTCGACGCGAGCGACAAGTTCGACGTTCGAGAGGTCGCGCCCGAGCAACTCGCCGAAGCAATTCGCGCCGCCATCCACGAGGGCGCGCCGCGCGTGCTCGTCGCAGGTGGCGACGGAACGATCGCGACTGCGGGCACAGAGCTTCTCGCGGGCACGACCGAGCTCGCGATATTGCCGGGCGGTACGCTCAATCACTTCGCCCGCGACTTAGGGATCAGCACCGAGCCGTTGGACGCGCTGGCGCTTGCGCACACCGGCGCGAGCCGCGGCGTGGACGTCGGCATGGTGAACGGGCGCCTCTTTCTCAATACGAGCAGCGTAGGTGCGTACGTGCACTTCGTGAGAATGCGCGAGTACCTGGAAGAGCGATTTGGCTATCGCCTGGCGTCAGCGATCGCGGCCTTCCGAATTCTCTTTCAGCTCCACAACCTCGCCGTGGAGTTGGAGGTCGATGGCACGCGGCGCATCTATCGCACGCCCCTCGTGTTTATCGGCGTCGGCGAACGCGAGCTGCAGGCCCCCTCGCTTGGCAACCGCGTGGCGGACGGCAAGCGTGGCCTGCATGTGTTGATTGTCAAAGGGCGCGGGCGCGCGCGCCTGCTGGCGCTCGCGCTCAACGCCACTGCGCGAGGCGTGAAGACGGCGGCGCGGAGTCCCGAGCTCGACAGCTTCATCGTCGACCGCTGCACGATCGCCATGAAGGGACGCCACTCGCTCGCCGTGGATGGAGAGGTCATCACGCTCGCGTCGCCGCTCACATACGAGATTCGCCACAACGCCTTGAGCGTCGTATGTCCGTGAGTCCCGACCTCGCGCAGATGCTCCGCGCGATCGCCGGTGCACACCGCGTGCTCGCACGACCGGGCGAGCTGCGGGCCTACGAGTCCGACGGACTCCCGGGATATCAACGGCGGCCGGCGATCGCCGTCTTTCCGGGTTCGCGCGACGAGACCATCGCGATCGTACGTCTGCTCGCCGAAACGAAGACGCCATTCGTGGCTCGCGGTGCGGGAACGGGACTTTCCGGTGGTGCCCTTGCCGATGACGTTGTGCTGCTGGGGCTCCACCGGCTTACCAGGATCCTTTCCATCGATGGTGAAAACGCGCGCGCCGTCGTCGAGCCCGGCGTAGTGAACGCGTCGCTGACGCGCGCCGCCACGCCGTTTGGTCTGCACTACGCGCCCGATCCCTCGAGCCAGACGGCGTGCACGATTGGCGGCAACGTCGCGGAGAATGCGGGCGGTCCGCACTGCCTCAAGTACGGCGTGACGCTCAACCACATTCTGGCACTCACGGTCATTCTTCCGAGCGGTGAGATCGTCACGCTCGGCAATGCCGACGGCGAGTGCGACGGCTACGACTTGCTCGGCGCCTTCATTGGTTCCGAGGGGTGCTTTGGCGTCGTGCTCGACGCGACGGTGCGTCTCGTGCGCAATCCACAGGCGGTGCGTACGCTCCTCGCGGATTTCATGGCGGTGGACGGCGCTGCGCACGCCGTATCGGCGATCATTGCGTCGGGAATCGTGCCGGCGGCGCTCGAAATGATGGACGCTCCCACGATTCAGGCAGTTGAAGCCTCGATCTACGCGGCGGGCTATCCTGTCGACGCGGCCGCGATTCTGCTCATCGAGCTCGATGGCGCCGCGGCGGGATTGGATGATGACGTCGCGCGAGTCGAGGACTTCTGCCGTCAGGCAGGCGCACGCGCGGTGCGCATCGCAAGCGATCCCGCCGATCGTGCGCGTCTCTGGCAGGGCCGCAAAAAAGCGTTCGGTGCAATGGGTCGCGTGTCATCGCACCTCGTTGTGCAGGATGCCGTGGTGCCACGCACGCGCCTCCCCGCCATGCTCGCCGAGATCACACGGATTGGCATAGAGCAGCGTGTGAAGGTGTGCAACGTCTTTCACGCCGGCGATGGAAATCTCCACCCGAACATCGGATACAACGGCAACGATCCGGCGGAGTCTGCCCGCGTGCACGAGGCCATGACGCTCATCATGCATGCGTGCATCGCGGCGGGCGGCACGATTACCGGCGAGCACGGAGTCGGCCTCGATAAGCTTCCCTACATGGAGGCCTTGTTCACCCCCGGCACGTTGAGCGCGATGTGTGCGCTCCGGCAGGTGTTCGACCCTGACCGACGCTCCAATCCCGGAAAGGTGGTGCCGGTGCACAGCTGTCGCGAATGGCACGCGGCGCCATCGGCACGAGGCAAAACGGAATGAGCGGTTCCAGCATGATGCCGAGCAGTGTGGAGTCAGTGATCGATCTCGTGCGCGCGGCGCATGATCGACGCGCTCCGCTCCGCGTCGTGGGCAGTGGGACGTGGCTCGATGCCGGGCGTCCCTGCACAACTGCTGCGATGCTGCGTCTTGGCGCATTGCGCGGAATTGTCGCCTACGAACCGGGAGATCTTACCCTCACGGCGTTGGGAGGAACCACGCTCGCGGAGATCGAATCGGCGACGGCGGCGGAAGGTCAGTGGCTCACGCTCGATCCATTTGGTGCACCCAGCGGCACACTGGGTGCAACTGTCGCTTCATCATCGTGGGGACCGCTGGCATCGGCGTTCGGGACGCCGCGCGATCACGTGCTCGGATGTGAATTCGTGACAGGGGCCGGCGACCTCGTTCGTGCTGGCGGCCGAGTGGTGAAGAACGTCGCCGGGTTCGACCTCGTGCGTCTCGTTACCGGTGCGTGGGGCACGCTGGGTGCGCTCACCGAGATCACGGTGCGGCTTCGCGCGCGTCCGGAGCTGGATCGAACGCTCATCGTGACGATCGACGACAACTCACCGTCGAATGTCGCGCACACGGCATGGAGATGGCTGCGAGCAAGCGATTTCACGCCACTCGCCGCCGAACTGCTCTCGCCAGGGCTCTCGGCGGCATTGGGTCTGGAGCCGCGAGCCTGCTTGGCGGTCCGCCTCGGCGGCAACGAGGCGTATGTGCATGCCGCCACCGAGGCGCTGGCTCACGTCGGCGAGCTTCGAGAAGTATCCGAAAAACTGTGGCCCATGCTGGCGCAGAGCGAGCCGGTCGCCGCGATGACGCTGCGGATGAGCGTATTGCCCTCACGCGCGGGCTATCTCTGGGATAATGCGGTGACGCTTGCGGAGCGTCACGGTGGAATCGCGCATTCGACACTCGTGCGCGGTGTCGCGCGATGCATTCTCCCTGCGAATGACGATCCAACGCTGCTCAGTGAACTGAGACGCTCGATGGCAACGCCACCCGAGGGAATCACCATGGTGGGTGAACGACTCCCCGCGCCCCTCTGGCCTGTGCTGGATCGCAAACGGTCGACCGCGAAGCTCTTGGATGGAGTGCGAGACGCCTTCGACCCAGCACACATCATGAATCCCGCAACGGCCGGTGCGGCAACATGAGCATTGGCCGCTCTCCCGCACCGTGCGCTATTCCCGGCACTCCACTCGCGAATGCGAGCGCCGGAATCGACGCGTGCGTGCATTGCGGCTTTTGTCTTCAGGCGTGCCCAACGTATCTCACGCTGGAGGACGAGAACGACAGTCCGCGCGGGCGGATCGTACTCATGCGCGCGCTCGTCGAAGGCAGCCTGCCGGTCGACGATCCCGATGTGCGCACGCACATCGATCGCTGCCTGGGATGCCGCGCGTGTGAGACCGCCTGTCCCTCCGGTGTTCCTTATGGACACTTGCTCGAGGCGACGCGCGCGACACTCACCAAGGTGCAGCCCAATCCTCCAATCGCTCGGCTGCTCTTGTTCATTTTCGCGCGCGTTTGGCTCACACGACTATTGATGCTCGGTGGGCGCGTGACGAGACGACTGCGGCTATCGCGTCTTCTCGCGTATCTGCCGGGACGACTCGGGTTCGCGATGGCGATGCTCGAGTCTTCGCGATCGGCAATCGAGAAGAAGCAGTACGCGCCAAGGCTCGATGGGTCGCGCGGTACGGCGACGCTGCTCACCGGCTGCGTGATGGAAGGGCTATTCACCGAGACGAATCGGGCGACCGAACGGGTGCTCCTGGCGAACGGATACGCCGTGGGGCCGACGGCGGGTCAGCGCTGCTGCGGAGCACTGCACGCGCACGCCGGCGATGACGCGACCGCGCGCGCACTCGCGCGCGCCAACGTCGCGGCGTTCGAGCGGACGGGCTCGGATGTCATCGTCGTCAATGCGGCCGGGTGCGGCGCGATGATGAAGGAGTATGCACAGCTGCTCGCGGAGGATGCCGGGTGGAGCGAGCGTGCGGCGCGTGTCGCAGCGCGTGTGCGCGATGTGAGCGAGGTGCTGGCGGAGGCAGGCCCGCTGCCGGGCGGAGTTCTACCCGTAACGGTGACGTACGACGCACCGTGTCATTTGCTGCACGCGCAGCGTCTCGCCGCGCCACCGCTGCGAGTGCTCGCCGCAGTACCGGGTTTGACGATGGTGCCGCTGGAGGGAAGCGAACACTGCTGCGGTGCGGCGGGCATCTACAATCTCGTGGAGCCCATGACCAGCGACCAAGTGCTCGCGCCCAAGCTGCGACACATCGCGGCGACGCGAGCGCCGTTCGTCACCACGGGCAACCCGGGGTGTTTGATGCAGATCGGCGCGGGAATGCATCACGCGCGCATCGATGCGCGCGCGATTCATCCGGTCGATCTACTCGATGCATCGTACGGTGTGGCCGGTCCCACAGGCCCGACACCGGCGTGAGGCTCGCCGCGCGCCCGTAGCGCGCGCTGTGGTCGCTCACTTACTTACGCTGCATGGTAGACGCGGTGCTCTTCGAGTGGGACGGCGTGCTCGCCGACACCGCCGGTGCACGCCGAGCTGCTCTCAGTCGCGCGCTGGCCGAAGAGAGTGTGCACATCGACGATGCCGCCATCGATGCGCAGATCGATGGGCGTCGCGTCGAAGAGATCGTGGCCGCACTGCTGACGTCTGTCGGACGCGTCGATCTCACGCTCGTGGATCTCGTGACGCTTCGTGCGTCGCGGGCCTTTTCCGAACGGATGAGCGCCGGCATCACGCTGCGTCCCGGTGCGCGTGAGCTCGTGGAGCGAGCGCAGAGCGCCGCGCCGCTGGCGATCGTCACGAGCGCGAACCGGTCGGAAACGGAGCTCGTGCTTCGACTCGCCGATCTCGAGGGAGCGTTTGCCACAGTCGTCGCCGCGGACGATGGACTCGATGCTCCTCCCTCCGCATCCATGTACAGGCACGCAGTCGAGCACATCCGCCGCCGGCGCCGCATTCAGGATGGTCACGTGATCGCGCTCGCGTGCGGTGTTCCGTCCCTTCGTGCCGCGAGGGCCGCGGGAGTTCGCACCGTCGCGGTGGCGACGCCGGCGCATGTCTCGGTCGAGGCCGATGGGGCGGTCGATACCATCACCGGTCTGACTGTGCGTACACTCGCGGAGCTTGCGGGCGTGGAGCCCGCGAATAGCGAGCGATGGTCATGACGGCGGGCCACGCCGCAACTGTCGGGGATGTCGGCGGCAGAAGCGTTGTCTTGGCGTACGGCAGCGTGGCAGCCGAGTACGAAGCGCTGCAAACGCGCGCGGCGCTGTTCGATCGAAGTCATCGCGGCCGCGTTCGCATTAAAGGAGAGCGCGCGGCGGAAATGGTGGCCGGCTTGGTGACCAACGATGTCGCCGGCCTGGTGCCGGGTCAGGGATGCTACGCTGCGGCGCTCACCGCGAAGGGGAAAATCGTCGCCGATGTGCGCGTGTTCATCGAAGAGCACAGTGTACTCATCGACGCTCCTCCGCGCGCTGCCGCCGCGTGGACGGCGATGGTGAAGAAATTCGTCAATCCGCGCATTGCCGCGCACGCCGACGAAACCGCCACACTGCGCAATCTCGGAATTTTCGGCGCGATGGCGCGGCACATTGTCGCTGCCCTCACCGGTGTCCAGGAATCGGCCCTCGCGGCGCTGCCCGCGTACGCGCACGCGACCGTGGAGATGGATGGCGCAACGATTCTCGTTCTCAAGTCTCCAGAGCTGGGATTGGAAGGATTCGAGCTGCTGGTACCCACCGAACATTTTGCACCACTGTGGACGCGCGCCGTGGACGCGGGCGCCACACCCGCTGGACTCGAAGCCTGGGAAATTGCGCGCGTTGAAGCGGGGAGGCCGGAGTGGGGAATCGACATCGACGACAACACCATTCCGCAGGAAGCGAATTTCGATGAGCTGCACGCGATCTCGTACACGAAAGGCTGTTATGTCGGGCAGGAAACCGTCGCGCGCCTGCATTTTCGCGGACATGTGAACAAGCACTTGCGTGGCATTCGCGCCGCCGGTCTGGACGCACCGCCGACGGGTGCCACACTGCACGACGCCGCGGGCTTGCAGGTCGGTGACGTGCGCAGCTCGGTGCGTTCGCCGCGACTGGGCGGCATCGCGCTGGCGATGATCCGCCGCGAGGTGGAGCCCGGTGCGGCACTCACAGCACGGTGGGTCAGTTCAGACGGCGATGCCGCCGTCACACCGGCAATCGAGCGCAAGGTCGATGTTGCTGCGCTTCCTTTCGCCGCAGCCTGATCGTGCGCGTGGCGCTCGTGACAGGCGCAACCGGATTGGTGGGAACGCACGTCGTCTATCGCCTGCAGCGAGACGGATGGGAGGTTCGCGCACTGGTACGCGATGCGGCGCGGGCGGGGACATTGAGTCGTGCGGGGATTCAGCTCGCCACGGGAGATGTGCTCGAGCCGACCGGGTTCGCGCGCGCAGCCCGCGGATGCGACTTCGTGTTTCACACCGCGGCGACCGTGACGGCGCGCGGAGGGTGGGACGCGTTTCAGCGACCCAACATCGAGGGGACGCGCAACGCGATCTCCGCGGCGGAAAGCGCGAAGGCGCGTTTGGTCCACGTGAGCAGCGTCGCCGTATACGGCAGCGGAATGCGGTACCGCAGTGATGGCATGCTGACCGATGAGGAGACGCCGCTCGCGCCCCTTCCCGAGGCGGCGTACTACGCGCGCTCGAAGCGAGAGTCGGAAGCGCTCGTCATGGCAGCGCATCGCGAGGAACGCATCTGGGCGACTGCCGTACGACCGGTGGTGGTATACGGTCCCCACGATCGACAGTTCGTGCCGCGCATCGCGCGGTTGCTGCGCCGAGGTGTCGCTCCGCTCATTGCTGGCGGCCGGACGACGATGGCCATCGTGAACGCGGAGAATGTCGCGGACGGACTCGTTCGAGCGGCGACGACCGATCTGGCCGGAGGTCGCGCGTACAATCTCGCCAACGACTTTGACGTAACTGCCGCAGAGTTCTTCCGCCTCGCGAGTGTTGGGATGGGCAGGCCCGTGCGCATGCTGCGCATCCCGTACGCCGTCGCGAAAGCAGGCAGAGTCACCCTGGGGTTGCTCGCCCCAATGCTGGGTGCGGCGTTCTCGCTGAACCTGTCCTGGGCGCTCGACTTTCTTGCGCGCGACAATCCATTCTCGTCGGAGCGCGCTCGGCGCGAGCTGGGATGGGATCCGCCCGTGCGGCCCGAGCAGGGCGTTCCGGATGCGTTTCGCTGGTGGGCGGCGCATCACTGAGAGGTCCCTCGACTTCGCCGGGGATCATAAATGCACCGCGGGGCGGCACGCTCGAGAGTGTGCCGCCCCGCGATATTCGAACAAGACGAGCGAAAAGCCTACGGCTTCTTGGCTGCGTCCTTCATGGCCTTCTTCGCTTCGTCCATCTTCTTCATTGCGGTGTCGGTCTTCTTCATGGCGGTATCCATCTTCATGCCCGCCATTGCGGAGTCCATCTTCATACCGGTGTCGGCAACGACCGGTGCGGGGGCCGGAGCCATCGCAGGCGCTGCGGTATCAGCCTTCGGAGTCTCCTTTGTGCTGCAGGCGGCGACGAGCACGACGGCGACAAGGGCCAGGCGCTTCATGTATTTCTCCTGATTAGGTCTTGAGTGAATGACGCGTTGGTCCGCGCACGTTCCTTGGTGCCCGGCTTCAGCGGCGTGAAACTTAGATTTTCAGAACGCGCTGTCAAGAGTAGATTCACACGAGCCAAGTGAAAGCGCGCCAACACGTTCGTCCGCGCGCTGGACAATCCGGATGACCTGTCGGTGGCCGTTTTCTGCGTCGGGCGCACTCATACGTTTCTCAGCAGCATGTAAAGTGCGTGTGCACAACGCGTTAGCTCGTGAATCAGCCATGTACGCCCTCGCCTCGTAGCAGCGATCGCAGTTCATCGCTAGCTTGACGATCATCTTCCAGTCCCGAGCATGCCTCCTTCGACCACGCTCGACGAAGCGCAACTCAACGGCACTGAAGTCGTCCGCGGCGCCTGCCCGCACGACTGCCCGGACACGTGCGCGATGCTCATCACGGTGGAAAACGGGCGCGCTGTGCGCGTGGCCGGCGATCCCGAGCATCCGTTCACGCAGGGATTTCTCTGCGCGAAGGTGAACCGCTACGTCGAGCGCACGTATCACGACGATCGACTGCGCACGCCCATGCGGCGCGTTGGCCCGAAGGGAAGCGGCCAGTTCGCTCCGATCAGCTGGACAGACGCCCTCGACGAGATCGCGACGCGATTGTCCGCCATTGCCCAGTCGAGCGATGGGCCGCAAGCGATCCTGCCGTACTCCTACGCGGGCACGATGGGGCTCGTGCAAGGCTCGTCGATGGATTTTCGGTTCTTCCATTTGCTGGGCGCGTCCAAGCTCGATCGCACCATCTGCTCGATGGCAGGAACGGTTGGCATGCGAATGACCGTCGGTGCGAACATCGGTGCCGACAGTGAGGGCGTCCCCGACAGCGACCTGATTCTTCTGTGGGGCACGAACACGCTGACCGCGAATCCACACCTCTGGCCGTTCATCCTCAAAGCGAAGGAGCGCGGCGCCCGCATCATCTGCATCGATCCAATTCAGACGCGCACTGCCCTGCAGTCCGACGAATGGATCCCCATCCGTCCCGGCGCCGACGCGGCGCTGGCGCTCGGAATGATGCACGTCATCTTCGCGCGCGGGCTCGAGGATCGAGACTACCTGGAACGCTACACGCTCGGACACGAAGCGATGCGCGAGCGCGCGGCCGAGTGGAGCCCGGCGCGAACGGCGGAGGTGACGGGGCTGCCCGAAGAGACTATCGTCTCGCTCGGCGAGCGGTTCGGGCGCGCTCGCGCCGCGTTCATTCGCGTGAACTACGGACTACAGCGTCACGCCGGCGGCGGTATGGCCGTGCGCACGATCGCGTGTCTGCCCGCGGTCACGGGACATTGGCGTCGCGCCGGCGGCGGCGTTCAGCTCTCCACCTCGGCAAACTTTCAATTCAATCGGGCCGCGCTCGAGCGACCCGACCTCTCCCCGCCGACTCGCACCATCAACATGATCCGGCTCGGCGACGCGCTCACACGGGATGACGCCGGCGTCGGCGGCCCACCCGTCAAAGCGCTCGTCGTGTACAACAGCAATCCCGCCGCCGTTGCGCCCGATCGAAATACGGTGCTGCGCGGGCTGGCGCGTGAGGACCTGTTCACCGTCGTGCTCGAGCACTTTCAGACCGACACCGCGGATTGGGCCGACATCGTGCTTCCGGCAACGACGCAGCTCGAGCACTGGGACATTCATTTCGCGTACGGTCATCACTACGTCACACTCAACCGGCCGTCGATTGCACCCATTGGCGACGCGAAGCCGAACAGCGAGATCTTTCGGTTGATCGCAGCACGCATGGGCATGACGAATCCGCTCCTGCAGGACGACGACATCTCGCTCATCAAGCAGGCTCTCGCCTCGCAGTCGCCAAAGCTGGAGGGTGTCACGTTCGACACGTTGCTCGAGCGCGGATGGACGCGGCTCAATGTGCCGACTCCGTATCTGCCGTACGCCGACGGCCAATTCACGACGCCCAGCGGCAAATGCGAGTTCTACTCCGAGCGCCTCGCCGGCATGGGTCTCGATCCGTTGCCGACGTACACGCCGCCGTACGAGTCGGTGGAGCGCGACCCGGCGCTCGTGAAACGCTTTCCGTTGACGCTCATCTCGTCGCCGGCACACACGTTCCTGAACACGACGTTCGTGAACGTGACGTCGCTGCGCCGCCAGGCC
>JANMAY010000510.1:0-1981 GCA_031360095.1 Gemmatimonadaceae bacterium | reverse complement strand
GCGATGATGGAGGCGCTCGCTGACACGTCCTGGGTGACGTATCAGGTGAAACAGCCGGCCGCGATGGTGGACCTGCGCGGGGAGCAGGCGCTGTACACGAGCCGCTACTTCGCCTCCGACGGTCCTCGCACGATCGTGTGCGGTACACGCTGTCCTGTGCTCATCCCCAAGCGCGCTCGGCGCAAGGCGATGGAGTTCATCACGCGCGCGAACTTCGGATTGCTGTTCGGCGGCTTCGAGATGAGTCTCGATGACGGCTCCATGTACTATCGAACGAGCTGCAACATCGCCGACGGTGCGCTGACGATGGAGATGGTGGGCGATCTCGCGTGGGCCGGTGTGTTCGCCTTCGATCGCTACCTGCCTCGACTCCTCGAGGTGGTGTACGGGAAACGTCCAGTCGACGAAGCGGTACGCGAGGCGGACGCCTGACTGTCAGAGGTCACCCGTATCCTGTGCGAACCTCGATCACGCGCTGATCGACCGCGCCTCGCATCGACGGCGCGACCTTCTCGAGGATTGAACGTCATGCACCTTTCTCTTCGCACCGATCGCCTGCTTCTGCGCGCCGCCGCGCGGAGTACGCGGTATCTGCACATCTCGCTCATCGCGCCGATCGCCAAACCGCGCGCCGGACGAGTGCCCGTGAGCATCGGCATCGTGCTCGACCGGTCGGGCTCCATGGACGGCGACCGCAAGTTCACGCTCGCCCGCGATGCCGTGGAACAGTCGATTCGCATGCTGCGTGCAGAAGACCGGTTCACGCTCGTGGTGTACGACCAGGAGGTCGACACGCTGGTGGCCTCGACGCTGGCGACGCCGGAAGCGAAGCGCCTCGCGATGCAGCGCATGCGCGACGTGGGCCCGCGCGGCAGCACGGACTTGCACGGTGGCTGGACCGCGGGTGCGGCCGAGCTGTCGGCCCACCTCACCGCGGAGTCGGTGAATCGCGTGCTGCTCATCACCGACGGGCTCGCGAATCACGGCATCACCGATCCGGCACGGCTCGTGATGCTGGCCGCCGAGCTGCGTCAGCGCGGGATCGCGACATCCACGTTCGGTGTCGGCGAGGACTTCGACGAACGGCTCCTGCGCGACATCGCACACGAAGGGGGCGGACAGTTCTACTTCATCGAGACGCCGCGGCAGATCCCCGATCTGCTGACGAGCGAGTTGGGCGAGGCACTCGAGGTCGTGTGCCGGTCGGCGATGCTGCAGCTGGCGCTACCGCCTGGTGCACGGGCGGAGCTGCTGAACAGCTTCCGATCCACGTACGCTGCTGGCGACAACGAGCTGTTCGTGGAGGTGGGAGATCTCACGTCTGGCCAGGAGCTGACGGTCGTCGTGCGCATCCAGTTCCCGGTCGGGCGTGAGGGCGGGCGTGAATCGGTGCGGGTCGGCATCGGTCCGCGCGATCATCCCGAGCAACTGGCGCAGTCGGACATCGCGTGGACGTATGCGGGGCACGAAGCGAACGACACTCAGCCGCGCGATCGAGTGGTCGACCGCGAAGTAGCGACGCTGTATGCCGCGCGAGCGCGGGCCGAAGCGACAGAGGCTAACCGAGCCGGCGACTTCGGTCGTGCGCGTCGCGTCATCGAAGCGACTGTGCGGAAAATTCGCCGCTACTCGCACGGCGACGCGGAGCTCGAGCGCATCTGGCGAACGCTCGAGGCCGAAGCTGCCCAATTCGATGCGGTCATGAGCCCGATGTCGCTCAAGTCGTCGATGTATATCGCCGAATCGACGGCAAAGGGACGGACGCACGAGGGCAAGGCACGACGCACCCGGCGGGACGCGTAATTAGACTGAGGTGAAGAGGACGAGGGCCGGTGCGGGATTGCCGGCCCTCGTCGCGCAATCCTCGGCCACCGTGATCACGGACCATGAGCGACAAGCAGACCGGCTCGCGCCGAGTCTCGGTGCGGAAGTTCGGCGCCGGAAAGAGCAGCGCCGCCATGACGGGCCCCGCGGAGTTCGC
>JANMAY010000509.1:0-8397 GCA_031360095.1 Gemmatimonadaceae bacterium | reverse complement strand
CGGCGCGCTTTTCCTTTGCGTGCGGAGTGCGGAGTGCGGCGGCACGTGAGGCGTGCGGTGTTGCGCGTGGTCGTGAGGCGGGCGGGGTCGTGCGGCGTACGGCGGGCGCATGGTGGCGGCGAATTGGGCGGGGGCGAAATGGCGGGATGACACAGCCCAAGCATCTTCCGCGAGTATACGGGCATGCAAACACCCCGCGAGTCGACGGAACAAGTAGCGTGGGAGCGCGCGTGTTCACCAGCGCTCACATCGGACGTCATTTGGAAGCTCGATGTCTATCGCGCGGCACTCTTTCTTCAGCACTTGTTCTTGCAGGACCAAAAGGCGATATGCGGCGCACGGCCTGGTTCTCCCTGCGCCGAGCAGCTCGATCGCTATTGGATCGATCGCAGCAAACCTTGCCGAGGGGTACAGCCGGTCGACGCGTGCAGATCGCCTTAAATACATGAGTTACTCTCTCGGCTCGCTTCGCGAGTGCATCGTTTGGTATCAAGGCGTGCGCGGCATAATCTCGGACCGCGTCATCGAGGAGCGGCTGGAGTTGATGGTTCGCATTCGGTCGCTGCTCCTAGGCCTCATTCGGGCGACTCGGCAGGACACGTCGGGCCGTACACGATTCGAGCCCTGAGGGTTGTACACGCCGCACGCCGCACGCCGCACGACGCCGCCCGCCTTACGACCACGCGTAGCGCCACGCACCTCACGAGCCGCCGCACGCCGCACACCGTACGCCCCCCACCCGCCTCACGCTCTCTCCGCCCGAAGCGTAGCTTTCCAGTCATGGACCCTTATGTCGTCTCGCTTGCGACCGGCGCAGTGGGACTTGGTGTCATGGCGATCGGCGGGTTTTCGCACGGCGGGCACGGCGGCCATGGCCACGCCGGCCACGGGCACGCAGGTGATGTGCACGCCGGCCACGCCGCCAGTGGGCATGCTGCCCACGACGCGTCGTCGCACGTGTCGGCAGGCTCCCGCTGGACGGCGCTCCTCTCACCGCGGCTGCTGTTCGCCCTCGTCGTTGGATTCGGTGCCGGCGGCATCATTGGCGCACCACTCGGCGAGCCGTTTCGATTCGGCGCCGCAGTGCTCGCCGCCGTAGGATTCGAAACGCTGCTCGTCGGCCCGCTCTGGCGCTTTCTCTTTCGCTTCGAATCGCAGCCCGCATCGACGCTCGAAAGCGCGATCGAAGATGAGGCACGCGCCGTCACCGGATTCGACGCGAACGGCTGCGGCCTCGTGGCGGTCGACGTCGATGGTCAGATCATTCAGCTGCTCGCCACGCTCGCAACCGACGACCGCTCGCGCGGCGTACGCATTCGCTCCGGCGATCTCGTACGCATCGCCGAGGTCGACTCGGCACGCGGTCGCTGCACGGTCACCGAGATTACGCGCTGACCTTTCTTCTACTTCCACTTCCGTCATGCCCAGTGTGATTATCGCAGTCGCGGTGCTCGTTGGTGTGCTCGTCGTCATTCCGGCGATCGTGGCGTCGTTTCTCCGCAACGTCGACGCCGGCACCATTCGCCTCGTCAGCTGGTTGAACGGCGGCAGCGTCATCTATCGCGGTCCCGGCAAGTCGAAGGAGATCCCGCTACTCACCATCGGGACCACGATCTCGAGCAAGGTGATCAACGTCGATCTCGACATCACCGACCAGACCGCCGATCTCGACGAGAATGGCACGCCGCAGCCCATCAAGGTGCGCGTCCTGGCAAGCGCCATCGTTTCGGTCGGCGATACCGACCAGATGATCAAGACCGCCGCGAACCGGTTCTTCGCGAAGCCCGAAGCGGATCAGGTGAACACGCTCACCGACCTGCTTTCCAGCTCGGCGCGCCGTGCGATCAACCTGCTCACGCACGACCAGCTCTTCTCTGCCCGGTCGTCGCGCGTGCTCGCCGCCGGAGCGTCTCCGGCGCTCGCCGTTGCCGTGGTCGCTCCCCGTCAGATGGCGCTGACGACCAGCGAGCGACAGCAGCTCGACTCCACCGAGGACGACGACGATCCGCTCGCCGTGATCATTCGCAAAGCCTGCTCGCGCGAGCTCACGGATCTCGGGCTGATCTTCAACTCGCTCAACATCAAGCTCGTGCAAAGCGAAGTCGCCGATGCACGGCGCAGAATGTCCGCCGCCGAAGCGCAGGCCACCGCCGACATCGTGCAAGCGCAGCAGGCTCGCCGCTCGAAAGAAGCGACGATCGAAGCGGAGCGCATCATCTCCGACCGCCAGCGCGAGTTGGAGCAAACCCGCGCGTCGAACGCGGCGCTCATCGCACAGGCCGAGGCGAAACGGCAGGAGGCAATGGGGCTGCAGCGCGTGGCAGAGTTGGACGCGACGCAAATCGCCCAGGCGCGCGCCGACGCGGAGCGTGTCACCATCACCGCGCAGGCGGCGGCCGAAGCAGAAGCAATTCGCATTCGAATCGTGGCGGCGGCGCAGGCGGAGAGCATCGAAAAGGTCAACAAAGCCATCGCGGCTGGCGGCGAGAGCTACTTCCGCTATCGCCAGATCGAGATGATCCCGATCATCGCACCGGACATTGCCGCGGCTTTGGCCGAAGCGAGGATGATCACCATCTCCGGGGGTGGGGAAGCGGGCGGTGCTGCGAACCAAACCACGAATCAGATCGCGAGCGTCATCCAGACCGTCCTCGCCGCACAGCTGGTGTCGAAGGGCGGGATGCTGGGCGACGGTGGCGATACGAGGTCGGACAGCGACACAAAGAAGAAGTAGCGGTCGCGGCCGGCGCTCGGCTACTTCATCGCGGTGATTGCGCGGCGAAGGCCGGCGACGCCGGCGCGGAGGTCGCCGCGACCGTGCCATCGCACCACGCCCATCGTGTCCACGAGATACGTCTCGGGAACGCCAACGGTGCCGAACGTCTTCCCCACCGCGCCCGAGGCGTCACGGGCCACGAGCACTCTCGTGCGCCGTGCGTCCACATAGCGCCGAACGTGCGCGTCGTCCCGGTCGTCCACGCTCAGCGCAAGGACACGAATTTTGCGCGAGGCGAGAGCCTGCTGAAGCGAATCGAGCGTGCTGAATTCGTTGCGGCAGGTCGTGCACCATGTGGCAAACACCGCAACGATCGTGGCGGGTTGCCCTGCGCCGACGCGCACCTCCGCGCCGTCGAGGGAACGGACGGCGTAGGACACCGTTCCCTGCGCTGCCATCGACGAGGGAACCAAGCACAGAGCTGCCACCGCCGTTCGGAGCGAAGACGCCGTCAACCCGAGCAAAGGGAAGTCCGACGAGCTTCCCTTCGCCGAAAACGACATGCCGCTACCGCTTCTGTAGCACTGGAGGCGCCGCCGCCGGCGCTGGAGCTGTTACGGGCGCTGGCGCCGGTGCGGGATTTGGCAGATAGTCGAAATACCCGATCATCATCTCGTCGAACGTCTGCTCGCCGAACTTCACCACCTTGCTCGGATCGGGATTGAACGGGTTGTCCTTCGAGTTGTCGTACTTTGCCGTCGCCAGAATCTTCGAACCCGCCGCGATGCTCAGCGGGCGCTTGAACGCGTAGTACGTCTGCCAATTGAAGTTGTAGTGCGGTACGTCCAGGATCGTGGTCGTATCCGCTCCGGTGGGCCCGATGAGCTGATACTTGAACGCCGACCCGCGAGTGTGCATGTGCGGAAAGAGGTTCAGCATCGTGCCCCCGGTGCGCAGCGTCGCTTCGGCAACCACGACCTGGTCCTTCTCGAACGGCTTGATCTCGAACTTGTTGTTGTACGCCGAACGCGTGACCACTTCCTGGGTCACTGGCTTGTCGGCGAAGATGAAACCGATCTTCGTGCGGTCGATGTACTCCGTGCCGTTTGGCGTGTAGTGAATCTGGAACTTGAGCCACGCGCCCTTGGGTAGCCTCTTGGCGGTGCCTTCCGGGAAGATCATCGCCGGCGTGCCAGGCGCGGTCGCGGCGAAGAATCCGGCGATGCCGCCCTGCGGCGCGGGCTCGCCCGGCTTCCGCTTTTTCGCGTCTGGCTCGCGTCCCGGCTCTTCGAGGAACACGATGACGTGATGTACCGCCTTCACGGCTTCGGGCCGAATCTCCATCGCCACCACCCACTTGTCCTCGTCGAAGCTCGTCTTGGTGTAGGAGTACTTGTACTCCACCACTCCCTGCGCCGGCACGTGGAAGCTGTCCGAGGCGGCCACGATCGCGTCGGGTGTGCCGATGTTCCACCCCTTCACGAACTTCTTGGGAAGCGGCGAGTCTTTGACGTTCCCTTCCGGCGCGCCGTTGTGCGCCCACGTGAGGAGATCCTTGAGGTCGCGCTCCGAGAGCGATCGATCGTTCGCCCATTCGCCCACCTGCTTGTGCGCAAACCATGGCGGCATCCGACCGCTCTTCGTCATGAACTCGATGGTCGCGCGCCGCTCGGCCACTTGTTTGTAGGTGTCGAGGGGCATGGGCGCGTTGCCCTCCGCGCGGTGACAGCTTTGGCAATTCTCCTGAACGAGGCGGCTGATGCGGTTGTGATACGTCACCGGACGCGACTTGCCGGCGGCCGTCTGATCCGTGGACAGCACGCAACCCGGCGCATCCGTCTGCCGAAGCACGACGTCTCGTCCCAGTGAAATCCGCCCGAGCGATTCCTTGAGGTAGTTGATCGTCGGTGCGGCCTTGTGGAAGTCGATGCCGTACTGGTCGTCGATCGCACCGCGATAGCGCAGCGTTCCCCTGACGTCGAGCACGAACACCTCGGCCGCGGAGCTGGCGCGGAGGGCGTTCACGATCGTCTTGTCCTGATCGAGGATCGTTCGGCCGGTGAGGCCGTACTTGGCCGCATCGGCCTTGGCGTCACCACGCGAATGCGGCGTGACGTCGACGTACGCGAACGTGTAGCCCATCGGTTCGAATTGCTTTTCGAGCTCGGCGAGCCGCGGCGAATAGCGCTGCGTCACCGGACATTCGGTATCGCGAATCACGAGGACGGCGCCCGTCTTTCCGGCGAGGCCCGTGAGCGTCGAGCGTTTGCCCTCGACGTCCGTTACGGACACGTCGGGCACACGTTCGCCTGGCCGAAAGCCGAACGAGTAGTACGCGGCGGTAGGGACGTGGCGCGGCGACGTGGACGTCGTGGCACCCGGCGCCGAGTAGGCTTGCGGCTGCGCAGCGATGGACGACGAACAGAAGGCGAGGGGCACGAGCACCGCGGTGACGGCGCGCATGGGGGGACGACGCATGGGAGCTCCGGGAGCGTGTAGCCTGAGTGATGGGCCACAGTATGTAGAATTCTGTCCCCCGGCACCACTACAATAAGTTGCCGAAGTCCGCGCAGAGCGCCTACACGCTCGCCATCAGAGCTGGCCCAAACGTTCTCGTAAGCTTCTTGCTTGAGAGCTGACCATGAACTTTGCGAGCATCGGTTTTGTCGTCATTGGCCTGATCGGCGGCCTGCTGGCTCTCATTGGCGTCCTCAGCACGCTGAAGGGCACGCCGCTCAAGCGCGTCCTGCCATTTGGCGGCGGGAAGTGTCCCTGTGTGGACGAGCCGGCGTTTCGGCATACGCTGGAGTTGCTCAGTCATTCCCCGCTGGCACACGCGCACGCCGTGGAAATTTTCATCAACGGCGACCAGACCTATCCCAGACTCTGGGCGGACCTGCGAGCCGCCCGACACTCCATCACCATTCAGTTGTACTACTGCGAGCCGGGCCGGATGGCGGACGAGTTCCGTGACATCCTCATCGATCGCGCGCGCGCCGGTGTAAAGGTGCTCTTTCTCTATGATGCGTTTGGAACGACGCTCAAGGGAGACTACTTCGACGCGCTGAAGGCGGCCGGCATCGAAACGTGCGTGTTCCGCCCTCTGCGCATCTGGGAAGCGCACACGATCCAGCACCGGTCGCACGCACGCGTCGTCTGCATCGACGGCAAGATCGGTTACACCGGAGGCTTCGGACTCGCGGACAAGTGGTACGGCAATGGTCGCAGCAAGGACCAATGGCGCGACTCGAACGTTCGGTTCACGGGGCCGGCCGTGCGACAACTCCAGTCCACCTTCGTGGCCTGCTGGGGCGAAGCCGCCGGCGATCTGCTCGTGGGATCCGTGCTCTTCCCGCCCCCGGAGGAACCGTCCGAGGATGGTGTGCTCGCCGGGGTACTGCACGCGCGCCCCTCGGTCGGGAGCACGGACGCGGAACGCTTTTACGCCCTCTCCACCGAATGCGCGCGCAAACGGTATTTCCTCACGAATTCGTACTTCGTCCCCGACAGGGACTACCGCGGCATGCTCTGCTCGGCCGCAAGCCGGGGCGTGGACACGCGAGTACTCACCGTCGGAGCCGCGGCCACGGACATCAAGTCCACGCTGTATGCGGGTCGCGCCCACTATGAGGAACTACTCGAGGCAGGTGTTCGGATCTACGAGTACCGCGAGACGATGATGCACGCCAAGACGTTCGTCGTCGACGGACGATGGGGCGCAGTGGGCAGCATGAATGCGGACAACCGCTCGATGTCGTTCAATGAGGAAACAATGTTCATGATGCTGGACGAGGAGCTCGGCGCGACTCTCGAGCGACACTTCAACGAGGACATCCAGCATGCCGACGAGATTCATCTCGAGGAGTTCAGAAAGCGGCCGCTCCTCGACCGCGTCAAGGAGCGCGGTGCGCACCTCGTGAGACGTGTGCTCTGATCGATCCGCCTTGGATGATAGAGGGCTCTAGTACTTCGCCAGGTACGCGTCCAACTCCCACTGCGTCACCTGCGAGATATACTCGCGCCACTCCTGCCGCTTCGCCGCCAGAAAGTGCTGCGCGATGTGGTCGCCCAGTGCGCCCATGATGACGTCGTTCTTCTCGAGCTCGTCGCACGCTTCGTTGAGATCGTGCGGCAGATCGTCGATGCGAAGACGCCGCTTCTCGCGGTGGCTCATCTCCCAGATGTTCTCGTTCACCGGCTCGCGATAGTCGGCATCCGTGCGAATGCCGTCCAATCCCGCCGCGAGCATGACGGCCAGCGCGAGATACGGATTCGCGGCCGGATCTGGCACGCGGTGCTCCACGCGGGTTCCGAGTCCGCGCCGCTCGGGGATGCGCAGCATGGGGGAGCGGTTGCGCATGCTCCACGCGACGTTCACCGGCGCTTCGTAGCCTGGCACCAGTCGCTTGTACGAGTTCACGAGCGGGTTCGTGATCGCGCACGTGCCCCGCGCGTGCCGCAGCAGACCGCCAATGTAGTGCAGTGCGACATCACTCAATTCCCACGTTGCTTTCTCGTCCCAGAACGCATTCGTCTTGCCGCGGAACAGCGATTGATGCGTGTGCATGCCGCTTCCGTTTTGTCCAAAGATCGGCTTCGGCATGAACGACGCCGCAAGTCCGAACCGCTGCGCGACGACCTTCACCACGAACCGGAACGTCGCGATGTTGTCCGCGGTCGTAAGCGCGTCCGCATAGCGGAAGTCGATTTCGTGCTGGCCATGCGCCACCTCGTGATGCGCCGCCTCCACCTCGAACCCCATCAGCTCGAGGTCCTGTACGATCGCCCGCCGCGCCTCTTCCCCCAGATCGACCGGCGCGAGATCGAAGTACGCACCCACGTCGTGCGTCTGCGTCGTCGTCTCCCCGTTCGGACCCCGCTTGAACATGAAGAACTCGGCTTCCATGCCCGCGTTCATCGTGAAGCCCATCGACGACGCCTCGTCGATCACGCGCTTGAGCGCGCCACGCGGGTCGCCGGGAAACGGCGAGCCGTCCGCCAGATTCACATCACAGATCACGCGCGCCACACGCGATTCGGCATCGCCCCACGGAAAGACCCGGAAGGTCGACAGATCGGGTGCGAGCAGCATGTCGCTTTCCTCGATGCGCACGAATCCCTCGATGCTCGACCCGTCGAACATGATGTCGCCCGCGAGCGCCTTCTCGAACTGCGACGCCGGAAGCTCGACGTTCTTGTTGACGCCGAGGATGTCGGTGAATTGCAGGCGAAGAAAGCGGACGTTGAGCGCACGCGTCAGCTCGAGGACGTCCTTGGTCGTTGCTCCCTTGAGGTCGGGGAGCGGCGCACGGGTTTCGGTCACGGCCGAATGCTCGTCGGCCGATGCGCCAGTGTCAACGACCGCGCTCTCTCATTCCGAACGAAGTCGCCTGCCCTGGAGCGTGTCAAAGGGGCAGTCTGCACTCCGCTGCACGCCCTGCAGTCGCCCTGCTACCTTTGTGCGCATGACGTCCCCCGAAGCATCCGCGGCATGCGCCAGCTGCTCCACGACGCTCAGCCCAGGTGCGCGCTTCTGCCATCGCTGCGGGAGCCCCGCCGGCGGCACGGCAGCCGCGCCGAAGGGGATGGCGGGGGTGCTGCCGTGGGCAGTCGCGGCGCTCGCACTCGTCTCGTTGATCGCGCTCGTGGCCGGCCAGCGCTTCGGCGCACGGGCCGGAGGC
>JANMAY010000512.1:0-2232 GCA_031360095.1 Gemmatimonadaceae bacterium | reverse complement strand
GGGTCACGCGCGGGCGCGCCGAGCAAGCGCGGGTTGCGCGATGTCATGTTGGTCGCCGGCGCCGTCGCACTGTCGGTGCTCTTGACGGCGCTCGCGATGCAGTCGCGTGGCAGCGCTGACCGTGCAGTGAAACGGCTGCGTCTCGAGCTTCCCGAACTGAGCCAGGTCAATACGTCGCAGCCGGGACGTACTGTCGGCATCTCTCCCGATGGAGAGATCATCGGGTACGCCGGGTACGCACCTGACGGCTCGAACCAGATCTACGTGCGCCGGTGGAACGCTCTCAACGCCACAGCGGTTCCCGGCTCGACGAATGGGTGGGAGCCGACATTTTCCAGGAACGGTGACTCGATCGCATTCCTGATCTCGCCCCATCGCGTGAAGGTTGTGCCGCTCTCGGGTGGCGTGCCGATCATTGTGGCCGACTCCGGCCTCTACGGCCTCACCGATGGTATCAACGGACTCGATTGGGGCGCGGACGGTGCGCTCTATGTCACGGCGCAGGCCGGGGTGGCGCGCGTACGGCCAGGCGAGAACAAGCTCGAGCGCGTCTCGACGCTCGACGAGAAACGCGGCGATTTTGCACACCTGTATCCGCGGCTGCTCCCCAATGGCAAGGGAGCACTGGTAACCATCGCTTTCGATCCGCTTTTCGCCACTCGGCCCGATTCACTGCTGGTGGCCGTCGTCGACCTCAGCACAGGCAAGACGACGCCGGTGCTCCGCGGCTTCCGGCCGCAGTATGCGTCGACCGGACACCTGCTATACCTGCGGACTGACGGCGTGCTCATGGCGGCACCGTTCGATCAGGACCGTCTATCGGTGACCGGTCCCGCCGTCGAGCTTCGCGACACGGTTATGGTGAGCGTGCCATCGGGGGCGATGATCGCTGACCTCTCGCTGTCGGCAAGTGGCACGTTGTTCTATACGAAGCTCGGTCCGATCACCTATCGCGCCTACTGGGTCGACCGCGCAGGCACGCCGACGCTCATGCGGTCGGACGTCGTCGGTCGTCACGGCGGCGTCACGATCTCGCCGGACGGCACGCGCGCAGCCATGTCGATCGACGACGACCTCTGGGTCGTTCCATTCGACGGGTCACCGCCGCTCCGGCTCACCACGGGCGCGATCGCCATCACCGGTCGCATGTCGTGGATGCCCGACGGCAAAACGATCTACCTCGCGGGCTATAGCGGCTCACAGGGGTCCTCGATCTTGCGCGTGCCAGTCGGTGAGGGGAGCCAGCCCCAGCTCGTGGACGTGGGCGACAAGCGCCAGATGTTCGGCGTGACTCTGTCAGTCGACGGCAAGTGGCTGATCTTCCGCACCGACAACCAGGCAGTGGGCGCCGGCGACATTCTCGGGATGCGCCTCGGCGTGGACACCGTACCGCGCGTGCTCGTGGCGTCGAAGTTCGAGGATCTGTCGCCGGTGGTATCGCCGGACGGCAGATGGCTCGCGTACTCGTCGAATGAATCTGGACGTCACGAGATCTACGTCCGCCCATTTCCCGAAACGAATGGCGCCAAGTACCAAGTGTCGCTGGACGGCGGCATCGAACCGCGCTGGGCGCGCTCTGGCCGCGAGCTGTTCTACCGCAACGTGAGGGACAAGCTCATTTCCGTTCCGATTGTGCCAGGCGCGACGTTCATCAAGGGAGCGCCGGTCGAGCTGTTCGATGTGTCCATGTACTCCGCACAGACTTACACACAGGCGTACGACGTGTCGCCGGACGGCAAGCGCTTCCTGATGTTACGCATCGTCGGGCGGCCGCGGCCGGAGCCGGTGGTCGTGTTCAACTTTCTCGAGGAGTTGAAGTCAATCGTGAAACGAGGCACGCCGTAGCCCCGTGAACACAGCGCTTCGCGACCAGCTCCAGCGCGCACTCGGCGATGCGTACTCGCTCCAGCAGGAGCTGGGCGGCGGCGGCATGTCCCGCGTGTTCGCGGCCACCGACCTCGCGCTGGATCGCCAGGTGGTGGTCAAGGTGCTGCCCGACGAGATGGCGGGGCAGGTATCGCTGGAGCGTTTCAAGCGCGAGATCGCACTCGCCGCGCGGTTGCAGCATCCGCATATCGTGCCATTGCTCTCGGCGGGCGATGCGAGCGGGCTGCCGTACTTCACCATGCCGCTGGTCGAAGGCCAGTCGCTCCGCGCACGGCTCGCGCGGCAGGGCGAGTTCCCGATCAGCGAGGCCATGCGCCTGCTGCGCGAGATCGCGTCGGCACTGGC
>JANMAY010000511.1:0-5036 GCA_031360095.1 Gemmatimonadaceae bacterium | reverse complement strand
ACGGGCGACCGCATCGTCTCGATCGAAGGCAAGACCACGCAGGGGCTGACGTCAGACGAAGCGCTCAAATCCCTGCGGGGCACTGCCGGCACGCCCGTGCGCATTCAGGTCGAGCGGCCGGGACTCGCCGACAAGCTGCCGTTTACGCTCGTCCGGCGCGATATCGAAGTGCATCCAGTGCAGCACGCCCTCCTACTCCCTGATGGCATCGTCTACGTGGACCTCACGGTGTTCAGCGCTGCCGCCACGGGCGATCTCACGCGCGCCATCGACTCGCTCAGAAGTGCCGGCGCCCGCTCGCTGGTGCTCGATCTGCGCGGCGATCCGGGCGGATTGCTCGATCAGGGGGTCGATGTCGCCGACCTGTTCCTCGATGCCGGACAGTCCATCGTTTCTACGCGCGGTCGTAGCGCCGAGGAGACGCACGCATTCGCCGATCACGCCGCGCAGCGCTGGGCCAACATGCCCGTCGTCATCCTTACTGACAGCGGGTCCGCGTCCGCGAGCGAGATCGTCGCGGGCGCGCTCCAAGATCACGACCGCGCACTCATCGTTGGCACGGCCACGTACGGCAAAGGCAGCGCTCAGCGCGTGTTTCGTATGGACGACGGTGCGGTGAAGGTTACGACCGCCCTCTGGTATACGCCGAGCGGTCGCAGCATCAATCGTCTGCGTACGACGACGCTGGACGCTGACGATGAGGAAGCGCAGCGGCCCGATTCCGTGCCGGTTCGCCCGAAGTTCCGCACCGACGCGGGACGCACGGTGCTCGGCGGCGGCGGTATCGTGCCCGATGTCGAAGTCGCCAGTCGCGGCCTGAGCGCCGCCGACAAGGCGCTCCAGACCGCCCTTGGGGCGAAGGTGCCAAAGTTCCGCGATGCGCTCGTTGGATATGCGCTGGCGCTCAAGGTATCGCGCGCCGTGTCCAAGCCGGATTTCGAAGTGACGCCCGCGATGCGCGACGAACTGTATCGGCGCATGGAGTCGCGTGGCGCATCCGTGCCCCGTGCCGTTTACGATTCGGCGGCACCGCTGATCACGCGCGCGCTGGCGACACAGCTCTCGCGCTACGTCTTTGGCCCGCGCGCCGAGTTCTCGCGCAATCTGCGCGACGATCCGTCGATGACGGCGGCGATCGAACTGCTGCGCGGCGTGCAATCTCCAAAGGCATTGCTCGAGCGTGCCGCTGCCAAAAAGGGCAAGTAGCCGGTAGCCGTCGATGCGTACACGACGCGCGAGTCTGCACGACGCGCACGCCATTCGCGCGCTGATCGATCGCTACGTCGCAGACGGCACCTTGTTGCCGCGTACCGCGTCGTACATCGCGGCGCACGCCGATCATTTCGTCGTTGCCGAGCATGACGGCGACGTCATCGGCTGCGTTCACCTCGATGAATACTCGCCCAGCATCGCCGAGCTGCGCTCCCTTGCCGTCGATCCGGTATCACAGGGACGCGGCGTTGGACGTGCACTCGTGCTCGCCACCGAGGCGCTGGCACGCCGACGTGGATACGAGACGCTTTTTGCCGTGAGCAACGACGAGGAATTTTTTGCCAAGTTCGGCTTTGCCTCGCGCCACATTCCCGAGCTCGACCGGGAACGCAGCGAGGTGAGCCGGTACAAGGGCGTCTTCGCGAAAGATCTCGTTATGGTGTAGACCTTGCCCTTCTTGCGAGCATCATTCAACGCGGGAGATGCGAATGTCGGAGCGCAACAAGACGCACAATGGACGCGACGTCGACGGCAACTTCAAGGTTCGTCGTGCGGATGTGGATGACCTGCAAACCGATCCCAACGGCGCGGACTATCTGCGCGACGATGTGCGACTGGGCGGGGCGGTCGAGGACACCGGTCTCGAGGCGGGTTTGCGCGGAGCGCACATCGCCGAGTTGGTGAGCGAGAATAAAGAAGATGTGTCCCGCATCGTACAGCGCGAGCGCTGAAACCGCCTCGCAGCAAATCAAAAACCTGACGGGTTGTCGAAGGACGTGCCGCTAGGTAGTCTCGCCGCTCTCCACGAGAGCGGCGAGCTTCTTTGGCGCGACGAGTCGGTAGCTGTCCGTCACCAGTTCGCGCAGCTCCTCCCAGTCGGCATCGCCGTCGAGGAACACGCCGACCCATCCACTGGGACCCACGTACGGCGGAACGAAAAATCGCTTTGGTTTGTGCCGCACCATGAGCTCCTGATTTCCCGGCGCCGCTTTCAGCCACACCCCGTGATGTCCTTTACCGTGGTGATTGGTCGCCGAGGCGTACATGGCGAACAACTTGTTCTTCACGCGAAAGGTTGGCTCTCCCCACGCCTCGACCTCGTGCGCTTCGGGCAGCGCAAGGCACATCTTGCGGAGCTTCGTGAGCGGACGTGGGGGCATTGCCTACTTCCGAACGTGCGGATGCTTCTTGTAGTGTGCGCCGAGGAGATCGCCACCGAAGTCGTGACGCAGGTCGCGCCAGACCGTGTGGATGTGATTGGCGTTGGTTTGGACGTTGTCGTATTCGACCAACACGGTGGGACCATGGATGCGATAGTAGTGCGGCGCTCCGACGACCGTCGCACCCGCCCAGCCGAACCGAAGCTCGGCGAATCCGGCGTCGTCGATGTCTTTGACGGCATGCTGCCGAGCAGCGCCCGACATTCGCCCAGCATACACGTCCAAGAGACGACGAAGCACGGCCTGCTCGCCGGGCGACATGTCGCCTGCGCGCAAACCCTCCGCGACGAGCGGCCGCGCCTTGGGGTCGTTGCGCGTGATCATCTCACCGAACGCCGTATCGGAGAAGATCGCGCGCGCTCGGCGTTCTGGCGATAGCATGAGCACGAGCTCGCGCCCCACATCTTCTTCCGCCGCGAGCAGCCGAAGCCCTTGCGACGGTCCGCTCAGCACGCGCGCAGGATTGGAGCCCATGAACAGTGGGGCGACCACTTGCCCTTCCGCGCCCGCGCCGGTGTAGTTGACGGACAGATGATGCCCTTCCACTCGCCATCCCCACGCGGAATCGGGTGAGGGCGTTCCGAAAACGCTGACGTAGTATTTCGTCGAGTCGCGCACGTTGCGCGTCACCCCGGGGGCGAAGGTCATTCCCGCTTCGATCGCACCGAGAATGCCCTCGTGATGCATGATGCCTTTGGCGGTCGCGAAGCCGCTCGGGCTGAGCGCCGTCCGCAACAGCGTGTCGACGAGGGGCCGCATCCCGGCCGGCATGCGCTTGAGAGTCAGACCCTTTCGATCGAGCGGGATGAAGAACCAGTTGCTGCGCTCGGACGTGTCGAACGGGAAGGCAGCGACAGCGCGCGTCGAATCGGGAAGCGCTCGCAGCACGGCCTGCGCGGCGCCCGCCGCGGCGTACGCGGGTCCGGCGTCCGGCGGCATATCGTGCGGATCGTAGCGGATGACGAGATAGCTCGCCCGCGTCGTGCCGACATTCTTTACGCCGTGCAGCTCGTTCGATGCCATGAAGATCACGCTGCCCGCTCCCGCTCTACGGGTCACGTTCTCCTGGAGCACGTCCAGCGTGCCCCGCTTGACGAAAATCACCTCTTCGTGCGCGTGGCGATGCGGTGCATGCGGAGCGTTCCCCGGTGCAAGCGTCGTCTCGTGCATCTCGAGCTTGGACAGCGTGGGGGTGAGTGTGTCGACGATCGAGCGACTGAGGTTCCCGTTCGGATTCGTGCGAATGCGACCGCTGTCGGGAGCGAAGACCGTCGACCGCAACGGACGCGGTGGTGTCGACTGCGCATCCAGACGGACGGCGGGAACGAGAGCGGAACCGAGGGCGAAGAGCGCGGCGATCGGCGCGCGGCGCCAGATCCGAGGCAGCGGAGAGATCACGTCACGAGGGCTGGATGGACGCTTCGCCCGGTGCGGGCGGAGTGCGCGTGAATATAGGTTTGCGCACTCCGCGTGCAATCAGGACTGTTGCTGCGGCGTCAGTGCAGTCCCATCGCCTGTCTGACGCGATCCGCCACAGAATCCAGTCCATCCAGCAGACTGCCGATGAGCGTCTCTACCCGGCCGCGGCGAACAGGCGCATGTCGCGGCTTGCGTGGGGGCTCTGGCGTGGCAGTGGCGATGGCGCCCGGAGGAATGCGGGGTGGCGGAACGAGCGCACCCTCCGGCTGCGTCTCACGAATCGGCTCTTCCATGTGCGCTCCGCGGAGGTGGCGTGTGACGTACAAGCTGCCCTACGGACGCGCCGCCGCGAGGTGTCACGCTCCCGCCACGTGCCCTGTCAGCGTTCCACGACTCGCACGCCCGGCGGCGGTGTGAAGACGAATGTGCCCGCATCCACCGGACCGTTCGTGGCGAACGAGGTGAGGCGCACCTTGCGCTGCACTCCGTTGCCGTCCGTCACTTCGAACTGCCGAATCGTCGCGTCGGCGTCATCGATCCACACGGACGCGATCTGGAACGGCACGCTGCCGGCGACTTTCGGAATGAGATTGTAGCCATGCGTGGCGCGGCCGCTCACCACGAGCGTCCCGACGGGATTGACCGTGTACCTGGTGCGCGGCGCGGTGAGGAACTGCGCGGAGAGATCCAGCGTGCCCGTTCCTGTTGCGCTCAACGGAGTCTTGATCACCTGATCTGGTGCGCTGCTCGGCAAATACAGCCACACGAACTTGCCGTCCGCGACGATGCGATCGTTCGCGGGATCGGCAAACTTCACCGACAACTTGCTGGGCCGGTGCTGTTGATACTCGCCGGTGGCGGTCATGACCCGGCCCGTGAGCGGGTTGGTGATCGTCTGCTCGAAGGTGGCGCGCGCCGTCTTGACCTTGCTCCATGCCGCCACGGCGCGATCGAGAAGATCGCCTTGGCGTCGGGGCCTGGGACCGGCCTCGAGCGGTGCCACCACAGTCAACAGCGCTACGCCAACCGCCAACGCGCTCAGTACTCGACGCTGCATTCGTGCTCCTGTCGTGAAGCGCTGGAATGCGCTCTCATTCATAACTACCCGTGCGTGGCCGAGGCTGTTCCGGTTCCGGCCGTAATAGACCGGCCGATCGCGTCTGCGATGGCCCTGGCTTCCCGCAC
>JANMAY010000508.1:0-7822 GCA_031360095.1 Gemmatimonadaceae bacterium | reverse complement strand
TGTCGGCGCGCCATCCGACGCCGGCACGAGTACGGGAGACGAAACCCCACCCGGGGAGTTCGGCTTCGCGCCGAACGCAGCACAGCCAAGCGGAGGAACTGGGTCGATCGATCCGGACGACGTCGCCGATCTCGAGCGGCTTGTCGGCCGGCTCGCGCTGGAGAACTACCGATTGCGCCGAAGGTTAGATGCGGCGCAGAACGACATCAACGAAGCGAGCTGAGTCAAGCGGACGCGCGGGTGTGTCGCAGTCTACTGCGGCGCACCCGACGCGAGTCGCCTCAACTGCTTTGCCGCCAGCGTCGCGCCATGGCGCAACATGGTCGCGGCATCGTACAACACTCCCGTCGGCAGCTCGCGGTATCCCGTCATCGCCGTCAGCGTGTCGGCGAGCTCCACGGTGCCATCGGGCGCAATGACGATCACCGTCACGATGGCCCCGCCGCCGTATGACAACGCGCTCCGCCACAGCGATCGCTCCGAGCGCGTGCTGCCCCGTGCATGCTGTACCTCCAGGCGCAGTAGCCGCGCGCCCGCCGCGAGCTTCTCGGCCAGCGCCGTGGCTTCGATGATACTCACGAGCGGAGCGGGCGACGGCGGCACGGCCGTGGTGAGTGCCTGTTCGAACGCCGCATGCTGTAACGCGATTGCCGATACCGACGTCTCGATCGCTGCACGCTTCTCCGGATCGATCACGGCGCGGACCGCCCCACGC
This sequence comes from Gemmatimonadaceae bacterium, assembly GCA_031360095.1. Lineage (GTDB taxonomy): Bacteria > Gemmatimonadota > Gemmatimonadetes > Gemmatimonadales > Gemmatimonadaceae > AG11. The sequence continues at coordinate 7,107 of JANMAY010000508.1, read as the reverse complement.
GTTGCATCCCGCGCGAGGCGCAGCGTCTCCAACGACTCCAGCACCTTGGCCGCGCTCGCGGGCGATGTGATCGGGTGCAACTGCCTGAAGTACAACTTCGTGTTGTCGGCGAGATGCGACGCGACCTTCGACACGAGCACCGTCTTGTCCACCGTGAGCTCGTGATGCTTGACGTCGACGTCCGTTCGGAAGAGCGCGATCAGATCGATCACCGTCTTCACCGCGGCCGTCGCGACCGGAACTCCAAAACCACTCAGCGCGCCATCCGGCGCAAACCCTGCCTGCCCCCCGGGAGCGGCCGCCGCATTGGCTGCCGCCTGTGCCGTCTGATACGCCGCGGCGAACTGCGCCACCTGCGCCGAAAACAGGTCGACGAGGGTTGACGCCCTGGCATCCTCGTCCCGATGCACGATGTACGTGTCCACCCCCGGCAACGCCTTGCGCAGTCCCACTGCGATGCGCTCGGCGATCACCTCCACCGCGTCGATCGCGAGCACATCGCTCTCGATCGGCGTGCCGGTATCGGTGGTGACCTTTCCTTCCAGCGGGTCGCTGCTCGGAGGCGTCATGCTCCAGTGGTGATCATGTCGGCCAGGCGGACGAGCCGGTAGCCATGCCCTCGGAGCGTCTCGATCGCGACTTGATTGCTGCGGCTCAGCTTCCGCCGGACATAGCTGATGTACACTTCGACACGGTTCGCGCGCGTTGCCTTGTCGTCGCCAGACCAAACGAAGTCGTGGAGCGTATCGTGCGCGACCACCTCGCCGGCCCGGCGCCAGAGGCAGTCGAGCACCGCAAGCTCGCGCGGTGCGAACGCAACCTCTTCGCCGTCACACCAGACGCGACGGCTGTCGCGATCGTAGACGACATCGCCGATCCGCCGTCGCAGCGATGCGTTCTCGGTGCGCGAGCGGCGCGCTGCCGCCCCGAGCCGTGCCGATACGTGGCGTGCCGCGCATGACGACTCAATCGCGTCATCCGCTCCCCAGTCGAGAAGCTGGGACGCCATCGCTTCGTTCTGCACCTCGAGAATCACGATGCTGATTCCCGGCCAGCGGCGACGCAGACGCATGAGCGAGCGCATCGTGGCGACGTCCGCAACGCGTGAATCGAGCACGAGTACATCGGGAATGCTGGCGAACGAATCCACCTCCGCCCACGTGTGCATCACCGCGACGTTCGTCATGTCATCGGCGACCGCCCTTTCAACACGATGCTGCGCGCGTTGATCGGCGGCGACGCACACGATGCGCGTGAACGGCACATTCTCGGAGTTCATTCTCCGATTTCCGATGGGAGTCATGATGCGTTTTTGACTAACGACACATCGGCGGGTTGGACCCGAGAGCGGCGGCGCTCCCCGTGGTGGACCGTAGCCGAAGTCTTAAAAAACGCTAAGGAAAAGGGAGTTTTCCTTGTTTCGGTTGGTCCACCATGCTACCGAAGGCTGATCACGTTGGCCAGAGTCTTCTGTCACTTCCGACGATGACTGTCGATCGATTGGCCCAGCGTTCGGTTGCCACCTTCCCGCGAGTGATCGGCCTGCGGACGGGGGTGTGGCGCCCATATCCAGCATACAAATGCAGCGCATGTAAACAATATTCATGCAGCGCCGTGCTCACTAGCTTTCAGAGTCCCCAACGATCAGGTGCAACTTGGGACGTCCGGCACCGATTCTCCACTTTTCACTGATTGCGTCGGCAGCGTGTGTGACTGTGGCAAGCGCGTGTCACCGCTCCTCTCCTGCCATTCTCGAGACGGAGCGCACGCCGCGGACCGCAGACTCGATCCGCACCGCGGAGGCGGCGCGAAACCGGAGCTCAGCCACGCAAGCCGTGACCTTCGATGAAAACGAGCGCACTCGTTACACGCGCGTGGAGCAGATGATTCAGGCCCGGTTTACCGGCGTCACCGTTATTCCCTCGGCAAGCGGCTTCACCATCCGGATTCGCGGCTCCGCGTCTCTCGCATTGAGCAACGAGCCGCTCATTCTCATCGACGGAGTCAGCCGTGCGTCGTTGGATCTGCGCAGTATTGACCCGCGCGTCGTCGAGCGCATCGAGATCGTGAAGGACGGTGCCGCGTCCTTTTACGGCTCGCGCGGCGCGAACGGGGTCATCATCATCACGACCACGCGAGCGCACTGACGCGGAACGGGCGTCGAGGAGTGTGCCTCGACGCCCGTTCCGCCGTGTGATCCCGAGTGAAGTCGAGGGATCTGCACCCCCCACCAACTAAAACCCTGGGTTCTGCTTCAAGTTAGGATTGAGGTCAAGCTCAGACTGAGGAAATGGCCACAGGTACGCACGCGCGGGAAAACTCCGCGCCGACGCGGGTACCGTATGCGTCTTCTGCGTTCCAGCGGCGTCGAGATAGTCGATGCCCGTCACAACCGGAGTCGGCAACACCTGCGTAGCGATCTTCCACCGGCGGACGTCAAAGATTCGCAGCCCTTCGAACGCAAGCTCCGCGCGCCGCTCGTAACGCACGTCGGCCTCGGTGACGGCGGTGAGCAGAGGCATGGAGACGCGGGCCCGCACGAGGTTGATCGCCGCAAGCGCCGATGCATCGGCCTGTCCCAGCGCAACCTTCGCCTCGGTGTACATCAGCAGCACGTCGGCGTATCGCATCAGGATGATGTCGATTCCGCCGTTGCCGCGATCCGCCTTGTCGGTGAGATCGATCCACTTGCGGATGTTGAAACCGGTGACCGACGCGTTCACATTCTGTAGATCGATCGCTTCCGGCTGTGCCGAGAGCGGTTTGGGGCGGGTGTCGAACGTTCGTCCGTCCCAGGAAGCACCGGGATACAGAATAGTTGCGGCGAGTCGCGGGTCGCGATTGTCGTACATCTTGGCAGGCGCCGAGTTGTACAGAGGCGAGGTCGCGATCGACTTGCCGTCGGTCATCTGATACGAGTCGACCAAGCTGCGAATCGGCACGACATTGGCGCCCGCCGAGTTCGACACGGGTCCGAACGTTCCGAAGATGTTGTTGTTCTGACCGGATGCCTGTCCAATTTTCGAGTACTTGCGGGAGAAGATGATCTCCGAGCTGTTCTCTCCCGCGTAGAGGAACAGGTTGCCGTAGTTCGGAAAAAGAGAATAGATGCCGATGTCCATGACGGACTTGGCGGCGTCTGCAGCAATCTGATTTCTTCCTGCGTACAAGGCAGCGCGCGCCTTGAAGGCCATTGCGGCGCCCTTAGTTGCGCGACCGATGTCGTTGCCACTGTAGGACGCCGGCAGCCCGGCAATGGCCGCATCGAAGTCCGTGAGAATCTGATCGTAAATCTTCGTCGCCGGTGTATTGGTCAGCAGGCGTGCATCGGCGTCCGTGAGTGGCACGAGCGGCATTGCCACATCGCCGAACAGGCTGACGAGCTGCAAAAAGAAAACGCCGCGCAGGAACTTCGCCTCGGCGATATAGCGCGCTTTGCGCGTCGCATCGATTTTGGTTGCTGGAATGCGATCGATGTTGGCCAGGAGAATGTTCGACCGCGCTACGCCATTGTAGAAGTTGTTCCAGTGGCCGCGTGAGTATCCGCTCTGCGGATCGAACGATCCATCGGCATAGACGTACTTGCCGTCGAACTGGGCGTTGACGGTTCCGTTGTCTGTCAGCCCGTCGAGCTCGATGATGGTATTGGCTGACGGCAACGCGCTATAGGTGCCCGAGAGAAAGAGGATCGCATCATTCTCTTGCGTCCAGAAAAAATCGTTCGCTACCGACGTCGGGGACACGACCTCGAGCAGCTTGTCGCTCGCACAGCCGGCCACGGAGATCGCCAACGCGAGGGCGCACGTAGAGAGTATTCTCGTATTCATCGGGATGATGAGAGAGGAGTGGCGTCGCGAGTTGATCACAGGCCGAGACTCGTTCCGATGCTGACGTTGCGTGTCTGGAAGTAGTAGGTGCCGCGAGAAGCGAAGGGATTGGTTTCCACGGGGAGCAGTCCCTTCAACTTCGACCAGGAGTAGACGTTGCTGCCGGCCAGATAAAAGCGTGCGGTGCTGAACCCGCCTCGGGAAGCGACGCTCGCTGGTAGCGTGTAGCCGAAGTTGAGATTCTTGAGACTCAGATACCGACCGTTACGGACCCACCACGAGTTCGCTCCAGGTGCGTTGTGGTTGTGATCGGAGCGGAAGACGAATCGCGGGAACGCGGCCCCGGTGTTTTCCGGCGTCCAGGAATCCCGCAGATACTCGGGGAAGAAATTCTCCCAAGTGGGACCCTCGATGAGGGCACCGCTCAGGTAGACGTCCTGGCGCCCCACTCCCTGGAGCAGCATGCTCACATCGATTCCCTTGAATTGCACTGCCATGTTCGAGCCGAACGTGTACCGGGGTTGCCGAGTACCAATGACGACGCGGTCATTGGCGTCGATCTTTCCATCGCCGTTCTGATCTTTGTACTTCAAGTCGCCGGGCCCGGTCTTGCCAGGGACTTGGGTCGCCCACGCAGCGACTTCTGCCGCGGTCTGGAAGATGCCGACCGCCTCGATGCCGAAGATCGCGTCGATCGGCACACCCACTCGCCGAAGCGACGGACCAGGGGTACCCGCCGCGTTGATCTGGTCGCCGCCCGGAAGCTGCGTGATCCGGTTCTTGTTGTCGGCGATGTTGAATCCGAACGAGTAGTTGAACGACCGCGCCTGATCACGCCAGTTGATTCCTGCCTCCCACCCGGTGTTGGTCACCGCGCCGGCATTTTGTGTGGGAGCGGTCTGGCCAACAAATGACGAGATGGGAACCTGCAGCAGAATGCCGTACGTATCCTTCTTATAGACGTCGCCGGTGAAGCTGAGCTTTCCCTGCAGCATCTCGACGTCAACGCCTCCGTTGCTTTGCTCTGTTGTTTCCCAACCGATATCCGGATTAGCGATACGCCCCGGAATTGCACCGGTCGACAACACGTTGTTGAAGTTGTAGTTGCCCTGGTTGATGTTGATGGTTTGCTGGAACAGGTAGTCGTCGATGCGATCGTTGCCGAGTCGGCCCCACGAACCGCGCAGTTTCAAATCGTCGATGAAGCCCAGCCGGCCGCGAAGGACCGGCTCGTCGGAGACACGCCAGGCTGCCGAAACGGAGGGGAACACTCCGTATTTCTTCGCGGGACCAAAGCGCGACGACCCGTCTCGGCGGACATTTGCCTCGAACAGATACCGGTTGTTCCATCCGTAGTTGAGACGGCTGAAAAAGCCCACGAGCCTAGTCGTATTGGCGCCGCTTCCCGTGTTCTGCAATGACGCGTCGCCACTGCCGGGCAGCTGCAGATTGTTGTTGTATGCGCCCTGACGCTCGGCGAAGACGTCGTCGTGGTCGGTCTGCCGGCGATCGAAGCCCACGAGCAGGTGCGCCGCATGCGCGCCTCTCGACCGGTCATACTCGCCGGTCGCCTGCACCTCGGTCGTGAAATCCGTGTTGCGCGTATCGCGCGACGTGGTGCGCACATTCTCGTACTTCACGATGGTCGTGCCGGGCTCGAGGAACCGATAGTTCGGTGTGAACTCGAGGCCACGGTTGTCCTTGTTGTCGCCCTCGAAGTAGCCCGTGAACTTGAGGCCATTCTCCAGCGCGTACGTTGCGCGTGTGTTGATGGATCCCGTGCGCCAGCGCGAATTGTTGTAGCCCTGCTCGCGCAACTGGGCGAGCGGGTTGTAGGGACTGCGGGACCAACTGTACTGCCCGTCTTCCGTGACTGAGAGCGACGTAGGCGGAGTATCGTGCAGCGCGCGAAATGTTGCGTCGCCCTCGCCACGGGCCCGGAGCACGCGCTCATTCATCAGAATTACATCTGCCGAAGCGGTGAGCCGCTTCGTGATGTTGAAGTCGCTGTTCGCGCGGAGGGTAAACCGCTTGTAGAAATTGTCGGTGGCGAGGATACCTTCCTGATCGAAGTAGTTCGCGGACACCGATAGCTGCGCGAGGTCGTTGCCGCCCGCGACGCGAACCGTGTTGTTGCTCATCGGTGCTTTCTTGTAGATCAGTCCGAGCCAATTGGTGTTGGGATACTTGAGCGGATTTGCGCCCATCACCGTACTGTCGATGTATCCGGGGCTGTACTTCACCGCCTGGTTGGCGTTTCGGTACACCTGATTAACCGCCTCCAGCTCCGTGCGAATGTCCACGCGCTGGGGCATGTCTTGCGCGACCTGCTGTGCGACGTAGCCGTCGTATGTGATCTTGAGACCGCCCGTATTGCGTCCGCGGCGCGTCTTGACCAGCACCACGCCATTCGCGGCGCGCGCGCCGTAGATCGCCGCCGATGCGGCATCCTTGAGGACGGAGACGCTTTCGACGTCGAGGGGATCGAGATTATTGAGAGAACCAACGATTCCGTCGATGAGAATCAGAGCGCCGTTATTGCCCAGCGTTCCCGATCCACGAATGCGGATTGCACCGCTATCCGCGCCGGGACGCCCGCCAAAATCCTGCACCGTCACACCCGCCATGTAGCCCTGAAGGCTCTTCGTGATGTTCGAAACGGGACGTTTGGCGATTTCTTCGCCGCCGACGACATCAGCCGCACCGGTGACTGTCGCCTTCGTTTGCGTCCCGTACCCGGTCGCGACGACGCGCTCGAGCTCCACGGGCGCCCGGACGAGACGGAAGTTCGCCGTGGCCGTCTGCCCCGCGGTGATCGCCACCGCCTGCTCTTGCAGGCGATAGCCGATAAGACGCACGCGAACGGTTCGGGTGCCCTGCGGCACACCTCCGAGTGCAAACCGACCTGTCGCACTACTGGCCGTCGCGAGCGAGGCGCCATCGACGCTCACACGGGCGCCGATGAGCGGCGCACCCGCAGAGTCGGTCACCGTGCCACTGACTTGACCGGTGGCTTGTGCAGCGGATCGCGCGGGGGCGGCGATGACCGCGAGCGCACAGAATGCGAGGAGCAGCCGAGAAGAGCTGGCCATGACGTATCTCACGCCTCTGCAAGAGGTGAGGAAGGTGGGCAACGGTAGCAACGAGGGAAAATCGATGTTCGTCGAACCGCTTTCACGAAGTTCAATTGGTTCGGCATTCTGGCGTTTGTTCGTTGGAAAGGCAATACTTCCCCGCATAAAAGGCCAAAGACCGAATCGTACCGGTTCAAGTGAGCAAC
>JANMAY010000437.1:0-3429 GCA_031360095.1 Gemmatimonadaceae bacterium | reverse complement strand
CGCTGGATCGATCTTCTCGCCGCCCTGCTCGGCCACCGGATGCCGGTGACCTTCAAGCAGCTCGCGCGCGACGTGCCCGAGTACCTCGTGGACGGGAGCGTAGCAGCCGACAAGCCGTCTCAGACGCTCAAGCGAATGTTCGAGCGCGACAAGGCGGAGTTGCTCGGGGTTGGTGTGCCGATCGTATCCATTGGCGAGGAAGGCAGCGATGAATCCGCATATACGCTGCGCACGAAGGACTTCTACCTCCCATACCTTGGCATCGTATCGGCCCGCGGCATCGTTCGGCCCACGACAGTGGATCACTACGGGTACCGCTCGCTCGCGACGCTCGCCTTCGAGCCCGACGAACTGGAGGTGATCGTGGAGGGCGCACGTCGCGCGGCGCAGGTGGGTGATCCGGTGCTGGCGGAGGAGGCGCGGAACGCGGTGCGAAAGCTGGCGTTCGATTTACCGCTCGGTGCGATAGACGGACCGGGGGGCGCCCTGATCGCCACGCCGCGTCCACGCGCGGACTCGCGGGCGCTCGCCACACTTGGCGATGCGCTGTTCCGTCGAAAGCGGATGACCTTTCGCTATCAGGCGATGGGAGCGGCGGCTGGCGCAGAACGTTCGGTCGAGCCGTACGGATTGTTCTTCGTCAGCGGCCACTGGTATCTGGCTGCACGCGATGTGGAGAAGAACGCGCTGCGAAACTTCCGCGTCAGCCGTATCGAGGCGGCCGCGGTGAACAAGGCGAAAGGGGGAACGACGGACTACGAGATTCCAGCGAGCTTCTCGCTGCGCGAGCACGCCCAGTCGCGACAGGCGTGGAGATCGGCGACGGTGACGCATTCGAGGCGACGGTGGAGTTCACCGGTGTCAGCGGCGCGGTGCGCGCCGCCGCGGCGCTGGGACGTGCGGATGAAGCGAACGAGTCGCTGCGAGTATTCCAGGTGCGGCGAGCGGACAGTTTCGCGCGCTGGTTGTTCTCGTTTGCCGGCGAGGCGACACCGATCGCTCCGCCGGAGCTCGTGAGCGAGTATGCCGCGATCACGCGCAGCACGCGCGCGGTGTACGGCTCGTGACCGATACCGCGTCCGGGCAGCTCAAGCGCGTGTTGCACCTCATCCCGCGTCTCGCTGATGGTGAGGAGCATGCCTTGGCGGAGGTTGCCGCTGCCGCAGAAACCAGTCCGACGGAACTGCTCCGCGATCTCGAGTCGATCTCGGAGCGGTTCGACGCGCCGGGCGGATTCGTCGAGGGCGTGTCCATCCTGGTCGAGGAAGACACCGTCTGCGTCACGGCGAACCAGTTTCACCGGCCCATGCGATTGACGATGCCGGAGCTGTGCGCGCTGGAGCTCGGGCTCTCCATGCTGCGCCGCGAGCGTACGCCGGCCGAGCAGGCACCGATCGATCGCGCGCTCGGCAGGCTGCGGACCACGATTACGCAGGTGCCGACGAACGATCGCCACGAAGGAACGCGGTACGCCGACCTCGGCGTGTCGGGGTCTGCCGAGCATCTGGCGACTCTGCGAGCCGCACTGTCGAGCGATCGGAAGGTAGAGCTTCGCTATCGTGCAGGTGGCGCGACGGCGAGCAACACGCGGACGATCTGTCCACACTCGCTCGCCTACGCTGAGCAGATGTGGTACCTCGTCGCCACCGGCGACGATGGTACGCTGCGCTTCTTTCGGCTCGATCGGATCGAGGCAGTGCGTGTGCTGGACGAGACGTTCGAGCGGGACGGCTCGGCTGGCGTGCGGGTGCAGGAGACGGGACGGGCGTTCGTGTCCGACACCAGCCGCCGAATGACGGTGCGCTATTCGCCGCGCATCGCACGCTGGGTGGCGGAGCGCGAAGGTCAGCCACTGGCAGCGGATGGCAGCCTCACGATGGAGCATCCGGTGGCGGACGAGTCGTGGGCCATTCGCCACGTGCTGCAGTACGGGCCGGATGCGGAACTGGTGGCGCCGCCTGAGCTGCGCGCGATGATATCGAAGACGCTACACTCGCTGGGCGAAGCGTCGCGATGACGACGGACCGCACTCGGCACCTGGTCACCGTCTGGAATCCATCGATCGCGGCGAACGCGATGGACGACCATCTCTCCGTGCTCCGCGCCTGGAGCGACCGGCACGACGATGGAAAGGCGGACGACGACGCGCTGTATGTATGGTGGGGGAAGGTGAAATCACCCAACCGGCAGCAGCCGATGGCGCACCTGACTGATGTGCGTGCCGCCGCGGAAGTGGCGCGAGCGGGGACTGAGGTGCAGCTCTACATCACCGACTATCGCGCGCTGTATGTGGCGGAGGTGCTCGACGTCGCCAGCGAGCTCGGACGAAGCGAGCACGAACACGTCCCTGCGTACTACGCGAACGGCGACATGCGGTGTGATCTCTGGTTCAAGCTCGGCGACATCCGGCGACTCGTCACCGACGACACACTTCAGGTCGTCGAGGAGTTGAAGAAGCTGGCGAACGTGCACTACAACGATCGTCCGGTGAGCATCTACGGCGGCATGGTGGATCTCCCGCTCGTCGTTACGCGCGCCGACGATCGCCGGTTCTTCGATCCCGATGAGCGTGACGCGCTCACCGACGGGGCACTGTGGGCGGAGTTCGATGCCGAGGCAGGGGCGGGAATCGCGGCGATGGAGCGCGAGCTCCGCGAGAATCGGTTCGGGGAGTCACTCTGGTCCGCACTGGAGCCGGGTGCGCGGACGTTCGTCGCCACCGGCGAGCGACTGTACCGCGAGCACCGACTCGATCCGTCGTTCGACTTTACCCCGGTGGTCGGGAGCTTTTCCAAGGCGATCGAGGTCCAGGTGAACGCACTGCTGCGGCGTGTGCTGCCGACACTGCCGCGTGACGTGCGACTGATGAACGTCGACGGTCGCACGGTAGATCTCGCCGAGCAGAGTCAGTTCGGGCTGCAGCAACTGGTGACTGTGCTGAGGGGCGATCAAGGCCGGAGTTTGGCAATTTCGCGTGCACTGGACCACGGCGCGTGGCTCACGGACACGTTCGCTGTGGTGATCGATCAGTTTCGGCACCTCCGCAACGCGGGCACCCACGAGATCGTGGTCGACCGGAAAGCGGCGACGCACTGGAGGAACCAGTTGATCGGCGTGGGATGCGCGGGGCATCTCGTCGAGCTGGCGAAGGTCCGAAATCGCTGAGGAGGCGCCTCACGCGATAAACCCACCCCCCGGGACACCGATGAGAGGTTGTCAGACCCTCCCATCACATTGAATGCAGCAGGCAACGCCGGACGATCCAGAGGGAATCCGGCTCCATTCAACGGGAGGTGTTTGATTGAGCGTCCTCATCGAAGGGTTCACCCTGATCGTCCAGCGGTCCAGCCTCGACCTCGCCTATCCCGGCGGTGCCGAGGCTTTCTTGCGAGATGCCAATGACCTGGCGAACAAGCCGCGCTTCGCCTG
>JANMAY010000411.1:0-2874 GCA_031360095.1 Gemmatimonadaceae bacterium | reverse complement strand
AGCCATGTCGCGGTCGGCGAGGATGCTTGGCGTCACCCGCGCCGCGAGATCGCCTGCCGAGACGCGAGCCGCGGTGACCTCCAGATCATCGAGCGGCCTGAGCGCGATGTACACCAGCACGAGATTGACGATGAGGCTGGCACCGAGCGCCATGCCCAGGATGGAGACGGCGCTACCGGGAATGTTGAGGCGCCGCTCCACGGCGACGCTGAACAGCGCCGCGCCGACGATGATGAGATTGGCGCCGGCGAGCTTGGCGAGGAGCGGAACGCGAAGGATGCGTTCGATGAGGCTGGTGAACACGCCTAAAGCTGTCGTGCCGGCGCGGTTACCGCAGGGTGCCGCGCCGGCGACGCAAAGACAACTGAAGCCAGGAGCGTTCGCCTACTCGAAATCCAGCGCGAGATCCAGCGCGCTCGCGGAGTGCGTGAGCGCTCCCACGGAGATCCAGTCGACCCCCGTTTCGGCGATCGCGCTCACCGTATCCAACGTCACACCGCCCGATGCCTCGGTGATCGCTCGGCCATTCACGAGTCGCACGCACTGTTTCATCAAGTCAGTCGACATGTTGTCGAACATGATGATGTCCGCGGCCGCTTCTACGGCGGCCTTCACCTGCTCCATGCTGTCGCACTCGACTTCCACCTTCGTCCCCACCGGCGCGAGATCCCGGGCGCGCCGCACGGCGAGACCCACGTCGCCATCGACCGACGCGAGATGATTGTCCTTGATGAGGACGGCGGTGGAGAGATTGAGCCGGTGATTTGTTCCCCCGCCCGCGCGCACGGCGTACTTCTCGAGCAGCCGCCATCCCGGCGTGGTCTTGCGCGTGTCCAGAATCTTTGCGTGCGTTCCCTTCACCGCAGCGACGTACTTCGCCGTGAGCGACGCCACGCCAGACAAACGCTGCATGAAGTTGAGGGCGACCCGTTCCGCGGCGAGCAGCGCGCGCGCATGGCCCGAGAGATAGAGCACGGAATCGCCCGCTTTGAGCGATGCGCCGTCTTCACGGTCCACGCGAATGGTGACCTTGGGATCGAGCGTGCAGAACGCCTCGACCGCGAGAGGGACGCCGCACAGCACGCCAGGTTCGCGCGAGACGAGACGTCCGCGCGCATGCCGGTCCGACACGACGGTTGCGATCGTCGTCAGATCGTTGAACGCGCCGTCCTCGTCCAGGGCATTCTTCACGAGCACGCGCAGGTCGGGCTGCGCGTACGGAAATCGCAGCATCCCGACACTGCCGGCGGCTGGTGTGCTCAACGGAGTGATGGTGCGCGGCGCGCGCGAGCGCGGTGGTTCATGATGCTCCATTTCCATTGGCTGCTGCCCCTCGTCGGCGACCCGCGCTATTCGCCCGGATCTACCGTCGTTTCAGGAATCGGACTCAACGGGCGCTGGCCGCCGATGGCGATCATGCGCTCGATGGCGAGTCGTGCCCGGTCGGCGATGTGGGCCGGCACGGTGATGCGATGCTCGAGTCGCTCGAGCGCGCGCTTCACTTTTGGAAGGGTCGTGACCTTCATGTAGGTGCACGACGCCCGCTCGTTCGCGGCAAAGAAGCGCTTGGACGGATTCTCACGCCGTAGACGATGCAAGATTCCGACTTCCGTGGCAACGATGAACTCGCCAGCCTCCGACAGCGCAGGCCGCTTGATCATCCCTTCCGTCGAGAGAATTTGCACCCCCTCTGGATCGATGTCGCCTGCTGACATCGCTTCCAGCACGCTCGTTGAGCAGCCGCATTCGGGGTGAATCAGGAACTCCGCCTCAGGATGCAGCGACCGCTGGAGCCGGATGTGCTCGGGATCGATCCCCGCGTGCACGTGGCACTCCCCCATCCAGATGCGGATGTTACTTCGCCCGCTCAATCGCTTTACGTGGGCGCCGAGGAACATGTCGGGGCAGAAGAGAATCTCGGTGTCGGCGGGGATGGCGTTCACCACCTCCACCGCGTTCCCCGACGTGCAGCAGTAATCACTCTCCGCCTTCACTTCGGCGGTCGTATTCACGTACGACACAACGACCGCTCCCGGATGCTCGGCCTTCCATGCGCGGAGCTGCTCGGCGTTGATCATCGAGGCCAGCGAGCAGCCGGCGGCGAGGTCGGGGAGCAAAACGCGTTTCTGCGGCGACAGCACCGCGGCCGTCTCGGCCATGAAATGCACGCCGCAGAAGACGATGACGTCTGCTTCGGTTTTGGCGGCTTCGCGCGAGAGCCCGAGTGAATCGCCAACGAAATCGGCGACGTCCTGCACCTCGGGCCGCTCGTAGTTGTGCGCCAGGATGACGGCGTTCCGCTCGCGGGCCAGCGTCTTGATCTCGCCCTGGAGCTCGGCAACGAGCTCGTCGCGGGAGCGGATCGGGGCTGTGGTCGTAGCCATTCTTGGAAGGTAATCAGGGGCCGCGCTTGGCCACCCGTTAGGAACGGAAGGTTGATGACAGAGGGCTATCCAATCGCAGCCTGGACAGCATTTACCAATGCTTCCGGATCGATGGGCTTCGTCACATACGCCGCAGCTCCGAGCTCCATAACCTCTTTTTCGACGGCCGCATCGGTGTTGCCGGTCACCACGATAACCGGAATCTTTTTCGTCTTGTTCGACAGCTTGAGCTTGCGCAACGCCTCCACCCCCGTGCCGCCGGGCATGTTGATGTCGAGCAGCACCAGGTCGACGGACTCCCTCATCGCGAACATCAGCGCCTGCATTGCGTCGAACACGGGGAACGTCGTGTGGCCCGCTTCGCGAAGGATGCCACACATCATCAGGGACATCACGCGGTCGTCGTCGGCTACGAGAATCTTCACGTCGTACCCCTTGGCGCATCAGCCACGCGCCGCCGATTGAAGTGCCTGTCTATTGCTCGATGTGT
>JANMAY010000406.1:0-12100 GCA_031360095.1 Gemmatimonadaceae bacterium | reverse complement strand
CCTCCGACGGGGAGGGCGCCGGACTGGCTCGTCTTTCAGGATCCACCGCGGCATACGATGCTCCGCGCGATCGTCATGCGCACTTTCACGCCGCGTGCGATCGCCGCGCTGGAGCCGCGCATTCGGGAGCTGTCGCGTGAGTTGCTCGATGCGAGTATCGATCGCGGGGAGATGGATCTCGTGGCGGACTACGCGGGCCCCCTGCCGGTATTGGTGATCGCAGAGCTGATGGGCATTCCGCTCGAGGACCGTGACCGGTTTACGCGATGGAGCCACGCAATCGTGAACTTGAGCTACGCCATCGCCGGTGGGGAGGAGGCCGCACGCGCGATCCGCGAGCATGCGCCGGCGCGTGACGAAATGTGGACGTACATCACGCGTCTCGCCGAATCGCGACGGAGTGCACCGCGGGACGACCTCCTCACCCGGCTTGTTCAGGCCGAGGTGGATGGACAGGGCCTCACGACGGAAGAGATCCTCGGATTTTTTCAGCTGCTGCTGTCGGCGGCGACGGAGACCACGACAAATTTGATCGACAATGCGGTGCTCTGTTTTCTCGAACATCCCGATCAGCTGGAGCGTCTGCGGCGAAGCCCCGAGCTATTGTCGTCCGCCATCGAGGAAGTCGTACGCTACCGTTCACCTGGCCAGGCGATGTTTCGCGAGACGCGCTGCGAGGTCGAGCTGCACGGACGAACGATTCCGGCGGGAAAGTTCGTGCTGGTCATGGTCGGCTCGGCAAATCGTGATCCGGCGCAGTTCGCGGACGCGGATCGATTCGATATTGCGCGCAATCCGAACCCGCACATCGCATTCGGACACGGCATCCATTTTTGTCTCGGCGCCGCACTTGCGCGCCTGGAAGCGCGCGTGGCGCTGAGCGATCTGTTCGGCCGGCTCGACGACATCGCGCTCGCGGACGACGAGCCGTGGGAGCCGAGAAGGGCGCTGCACGTGCATGGGCCCGCGCGGCTACCGATTCGATTTTCGCGGCGACGCGAGGACTGACGGCAGCGTCAGCCGCGCGGGGAGAGGGATGGCTCTTCTCGCGCCGCGAGCAGCTTCGCGCTGAATCGCTGCGCTTCGGCGATTCGTTCGACTTCGACGGCAATCGCATCGACCGACTGCTGGATCTGCTCCAGGCGCGCGTCGTCGACGACTGGCATTTTCGCGCGACGGTTCAGCTTGTTGACCCCCGCAATGAAGATGAGCGTGATGGTACCCAGCGAACCGGTCAGGGCGACGATGATCACCGAGACCAAAGCGAAGTTGACGACCTCTGACGCAATCATGTGCTCCTCAATGGCGGGACGCCGCAGCCCGATCCGGCGGAGCACCGTACGAGCGCGGCGCGGTGAGGTTTCCGCGCCGCGCCCGGGCTCCTCATTTTTTCGCACCCTTCTTGGCGGATTCGGCGCTGTTCTTCGCCGGAATGCGGAACACCGGATTCTGGCCCACATAGCCGAATTCGAGCCCGGTGCTCTTTTCCACGCCGTGAATGGCCTGCATCAGTGAGTCGATCGACGCCTGGAAGGTCGCCGTTTTATCCAGCAGGTTGTCCTTTTCGACGTTGATGCTCACGCCGTACCACCGCTTGAGCTGCGGCAGCACCTCGCGTAGCGGACGATTGGTGATCGCGATCGTGCCCGATCTCCACCCGTCGGCTTCGCTGCGCTCGTCTTCCGTTGCCGCGCGCGCTGGCGTGTCGTTCTTGATGATCAAGCCGGCGCCCGCGGCCACCGGATGCGATTCCTTGCCGACTCGAACGTCGACTGCGCCTTCGGTGACCGTGACCGTCACTGCGTCATCAGTTGGATACGAGCGCACCGTGAACGCCGTTCCCGTTGCAATGATCGCCGCGTTTCGGGCATAGACACGGAATGGCAGCGCCTGTCCCTGGGCGACTTCAAAGGCGCCCACCCCCTCGATCTTCACGGCGCGAAGCTTTGGTCCGAACTCCTTCGGGATCGAGAGCTTGGACTCCGGGGCCAGCCGCACCTTGCTTCCATCGTCGAGCGTGACGACCCCGATCTGCGACGGGAGTGATTGGACGACGCGTGCATCGGCCGCGTTCACCGAGGCGGCGATGCGTCCGTCCGCGCCTGCGCGATCGATCCAGACCGCCGCGGCGGCCACGAGCGAGACGACCGCGAGGCCGAACAGCAGCGGGCGCACGACCGACGTGCCTTTGGTCATCACGGCGATGTGCTCGGCCGCCTCGTGGCGGGACACTTTCGCCTGCTCGGCAAGCGCGCTCGGACTATGCGCCTGGCCGTGCAGCGCCTCCTGGATGTGCTTCCATGATTGGTCGGGGGTCGTCTCGGCCGACGTATGCATGGAGCTCTGGTTATCATGGCCCGCGAATCGATGCGCTGCGGCGCGGCGACTCAGCGCGCGTGCCGCTGCGTGATGGACGTCCTGAATCAGGAAGTCGTGCAGCTCCACGGGCGTCGTGAATTTCGTTCGCGCGTCCCACGCGCGGACGAATGCACCTTCCACGACCTTGGGGCTCAATCCGGCCGCTTCGGGGCCAAGGGCCTGGGTGGCTTCGGCGGACAGGGTGGGGTATTCGGCGAGAAAGGTGCTGCGCAGCACCTCCTCGTCAGCGAGCAGAATGCCGGGCGCGGTGAGTGGGGTGTTACCGTCGCGCGGCGGAAGCTGGGTCGACATGGCATGCCTCTCAGTCGTGAGTTTGGTTCGACTGGATCGCTTACCGTTCCTTGCGAAGCTCGACAATACGACACGAGGGGCCGTGCCGCTACCAGTGCCTCCCAACCAAGTGCGCCGAGCCAAGGGGCCGAGCATCAGCTCTGCGGGCCGGAGCCCGTCGGTGTCCGAGCTCGCCGTCGCTTGCGTCGCCACGGCTGCGTCCTAGACTTCCGCATCGGCGTACGGGACGCCTCCGGTCCGCGGAAAGGGCTGCGCCCACCTGTGTTGTCGCGTAATTCCTTGCGCCCTCTTCGGGCCGCTCGTGTGGACGCCGGCCGTTATCGAAGGAGGCGTCCCATGTCATCGCCGTTCAGTCGTTCGCTCCCGGCGCGTCCAGATCTCGCGCAGCAGAAGAAACAGGCAAAGGAGCTGTTCCAATCCTTCGCCGCCGGCGACGCAGAGGCACGAGCCCGCGTCCGCGCCGCCCTTCCGGACAAACAGCGCATCGCGCTCGCCGACGCGCAGTTCGTGATCGCGCGCGAATACGGATTCACCAACTGGCCGGAGCTCGCGCAGCACATCGCCGCGCGCGTCGAGGACACCCGCTCGCCGGTCGAGCGCATTCACGACGCGTTCTCGCGTCAGGACACGAAGGCGATACGGCGTTTGCTCGAACAGCATGCGGAGCTCCGCGCACAGATCAACGCGCCGCTGTTCGCCTTCAATTCCCCGGCGATCGTCGCCTTCGCGAACGACGCCGCGATGGTCGACGTGCTGCTCGACTTCGGCGCCGATCCCAACCGGCGCAGCGAGTGGTGGGCGGGGCCGTTTCACGCGCTGTACTCCGCAACTGGTGCTGCTGCGGAGCGATTGCTCGCGGCAGGCGCGATTCCCGACGCGTGCGCTGCGGCGCATCTCGCCCGTGTGGACCTCTTGGCTCGGATGATCGCGGACGAGCCTGCGCGCGTCCACGACCGCGGCGGCGATGGTCAAACGCCGCTGCACTTCGCGACGTCGCGCGCGGTCATCGATCTGCTCCTCGATAGCGGTGCGGACATTGACGCGCGCGACGTCGATCATCGCTCGACGGCCGCGGAGTGGATGCTCGATCGCACGAAGGGGGCGGGACGATGCGAGCTGGCGCAATATCTCGTCGAGCGAGGAGCGTCGACGGACATCTTTCTCGCCGCCGCGCTCGGCCTGACCGACCGAGTGCGCGCCATGCTTCTGGCCAATCCCGCGCTGCTCGACTTGCGCACGGGTCGCGGCGATTACGCCGAACATCCGCCGAGCAGCTATCACATTTACTTCTGGACGATAGGGGACAGCCGCTCCCCGTTGGACGTCGCCGCGCAGTTCGAGCAGACGGCAACGCTACGAGCGATGATGGAATTCGCGTCGCCGCTCCAACGGTTCCTGCTCGCCTGTCGGCGCGCGGACGAGAAGGGCGCGCGAGCGTTGTTGCGCGAGTTCGCTGACCTCATCGAGTCCATGACACCCGACGACTGTCGGGCGATCTCCGACGCGGCGTGGAACGGTGACGCGGCTGCCGTGACGCTGATGCTCGAGTTGGGATTCGATCCACGAACGCCCGGTCAGGACGCGGGCACGGCGCTCCACTGTGCATCCTGGCAAGGCTCGGCGGAGACGGTGCGCGTGCTACTGGAGCATCCGGATGCGCGCGAGCTCGTCGCGATCAGGGACACGCAGCACAATGCGACTCCACTCGGGTGGTGCTGTCACGGGTCGCAATTCGGAACTACGAGTCACGATCACGCGGGCGTAGCGCGCCTACTGCTCGGTGCGGGAGCTCAGATCGAATCGGGTGCGACCGAGGCGTCGCCATCCGTGGAAGCAGTGCTTCGCGAAGGGCGGAGCGGCATGTGACGCCGCCGCGTCGGCGCAGCGGTTCTTGACAAGTACTCATGACTCACGACTCACGACTCACGACTCACTACCAGGGAATCTCCGCGGATCGATAGTAGTTCACACCCAGATACTCCCACCGCCGCGCATGCGTCGCGAGCCGCGTGCGGAAATCCTCCCAACTGCGCGCATTCTGGGGCGACCAGGCCACCTCCGCGAGCGCGGGAAGTCGCGTCGACACGAGATAGTTCGCCGACCCCATGTTTCGCACGGTTTCGCTCCAGAGCGGCGCTTCAACACCGACCAGATCCTTCTCCGTGATGCCGGCGATGTGCGTCGCCGGATTCCAGTCGTATGCCTTGCGCACGTCGATGTATCCGGCCCAGGTGAGACCGAGCGCTGTCTCGGTGTTGTACTTCATGTCGAGATACGTCCTGCTGGAGGGCGACATCAGGACCTTGACCCCCGAGCGGAGCGCCAGCGTGATGGAATCGCTGTTCCATTGCTGCGCGATTGTCGTGGGGAGTAGGCGTGCCTTCCCGATTTCCTCCCACCCGATCATCCATTTGCCATACTTCGCGACGATGTTCTGAACCCGCTCGACGAACTTGATGTATTGCGGATGCGTCAACGCGTGGACCTCGTCGCCGCCGACGTGCAGATACTTGCCCGGCGTGATCGCGGCGAGCTCGCGCACGATGTCGTCGACGAGGGCGTACGATTCCTCCTTGTCAACGCAGAAGGCGCTGAAGCCCACCTCGGTGCCGGTGTACACCGCCGGCGGACGCGTGCCGCAACTCAGCTCCGGATAGCCAATGAACGCCGCGTTGGTGTGCGCGGGCATGTCGATTTCGGGCACGACCGTGATGTAGCGCTCGGCGGCGTATCGCACGATCTCGCTGTAGTCGGCCTGTGTATAGAAGCCGCCCTCACCACCGCCCACCTGCGACCCACTGCCCATCCCGGTGAGACGAGGCCGCGAAGCGATCGCGATGCGGAAGCCTTGGTCATCGCTGAGGTGCAGGTGCAGCACGTTGAGCTTGTAGAGCGCTGCAAAGTCGATGAGCTGCTTCACTTCCTTCACGGTGAAGAAGTGACGGGCGACATCCAGCATGACGCCGCGCCAGGGAAAGCGCGGCGCATCACGAATGGTCACGGCGGGAATCGTCCAGGCGCGCTTCGACAGGCCCAGGTGCGATTCGATGTCGCTCGGGAGCAGCTGTCGCAATGTCTGCACGCCTCGAAACAGCCCGGCTGGCCGCGGCGCCGAGAGGCGAACGCCCGCACTCGTCACCGAGAGAGTGTAGCTCTCATCTGCTTCTGGGCTTGCCGCCGATGTCAGTGTGAGGCGAATGCTCGCGCGCTCGCGCCCCGTGGACGCGGGCACGACGGGAAGCCGCATTCCGGTCGAGGGGCGCAGCACCGAGGCGAAGATTTCCCCAATGCCCTGCGCCTCGCGGCCGCCCTCCACCAGGATCTGACTCGAGTCCGTGAGGGCGAACGGAGCACCCGTTTCGATCGACAGCGAGAGCGGGAGCGGAACCACCTGCACACCACTCGTCGGAGCGACGGAGCTGCTCGGCACATTGCGGCAGGAGGTAGAGAGACACAGCACGGCGATGAGGAGGATTCGTCCAATGCCGAGCTGTCTCTTGGGTGTTTGCGTCACTTGATTACTCCATGGGTGGATGCGCTGCAGACTGTCTCACGCACGAGGGTTCCGTGGGGACCGTCATCTCGAACCGCGACAGAAGATGTTGGCCCGTACGGCGAGGCGCGAGTGGTCTGCAAACGGAGCTCGGTGTGACGGCCCGAGCTCCGTTTTGTCCTACAGCTCCGTCGTCGTCTCCGATTCGGAGGACCCGTCGGTCGCGAACCGGGCCCCGGTGCGCACCTCGACCTTGGGCCGGTCGAGTGAGTCGCGGAGTGAACCGATGAGCGACATGGCGAGCTTCGCCGCGGCGGAATCGACCATCGCGCCCACCGCCACGCGCGTCTTGCTCGGTGCGTCCTGCGCGAGGCGCACTCCAGTAGTGCCAACCTGCTTCGCCGTACTGGCGACCGCGGTGGCCGCACGCGTGTCGGCGCCCGATGTCGCCAGCAACACTCCTGCTCCCAGCGCGGCGGTGACGGCGATCCATGGGTGATCGTTGACCGCCTGCGCGACGTTGAGCTTTGCCTTGACCGTACGAACGGGCGCAGCGAAACGATCGGTGATCTCTGTGATGGTGTCCGAGATCTGGGTGCGCGCGCGGGCGACGTCGGCGCGGGCGGCTGCGACTTCGGTGCTGGATGTCATCGAGACGACCTCCTGAGGTGCGGTGCCTGTGTGCGTGCGATCTTTCTACGCACGATTCGGGCACATGCGTCCGAATGGAATTCGCTGCACTCCAGTTCGCTTCTGGTTGGAGCGCGTTGCGCGGCATGTCGACACTCACCTCATTCATCCCAGATGAAAGCCGTCGTCATCACGCGCGCTGGAGGGCCTGAGGTTCTCGAGTTGCTCGAGCGTCCGAAGCCGGAACCAGGACTGCATCAGATTCGCGTCCGCGTGCGCGCGTCCGCACTGAATCGCGCAGACCTGATGCAGCGACAGGGCAACTACCCTCCGCCGCCGGGCGCGCCGGCCGACATTCCCGGGCTCGAGTACGCAGGCGAAGTCGACGCCCTCGGGCCGAGTGCCAGCATGTGGCAGATCGGACAACGCGTGATGGGCATCGTCGGCGGCGGGGCGCACGCGGAGTTCGTGTGCGTGCACGAGCGAGAGGTGCTGCCCATGCCAGGGAACGCGTCGTGGGAGCAGGGCGCGGCGATCCCGGAAGTCTTTCTTACGGCGTATGACGCGTTGTTTCGTCAGCTCGACGCGCGCCTTGGAGAGCGCGTGCTCGTGCACGCGATTGGAAGCGGCGTCGGGACCGCCGCCCTCCAACTCGCGCGGCTGGCCGGTATTACGGTGTTCGGTTCGTCGCGGTCGCCGTCCAAGCTCATCCGCGCGCGCGAGCTCGGACTGCATCACGGAATCGACGCGTCGCAAGGCGATTGGGCGGCGACCGTCGAGGCGCTCGCTCAACCCGGCGGCATTCACGCGATCGTTGATCTCGTGGGTGGCGATTACCTCGCCGGCAATCTTCGCGTGCTCGCTCAGCGCGGCAGGCTTGTTCTCGTTGGGCTCACCGCCGGCCGCACGTCAATGCTGGACATGCGGATGGTGCTCTCCAAGCGGATCCACATTGTGGGCACCGTGCTGCGAGCCAGACCGATCGAAGAGAAGATCGCACTGGCGCGCGAATTCTCCGATCGGGTTGTGCCGCTCTTCGATTCGGGCCAGCTGCATGCCGTGATCGAGCGTGTCGCCCCATTCAGCGAGATTCGCTCGGCGCATGAACAGCTCGAGGGCGGCGATACGTTCGGAAAGCTGGTGCTCCGATGGGACTACAATGAGCGTGGCCGGTCCTTCGCTCGGCGAAGGACCGGCTCGTGCGACGTGCGCTACTTCGCCGCGTTGAATTGAAACGCGAACTGCACCCACTCCGACCGCGGCTTGGACTGCGGCGCCGCGGTGCGCGCCGGCGCAAATCTAAACTGCGGCAGGACCCGCTGGACGGCGAGGCTGAACTGTTCGTGTGGCGACCGAACGACCTTCATCGTGGAGGCGTCGACCCGACCTGCTTCGTCCACCAGAAACTGGACCACCACTTCACCTTCCACCTTCTGCTTGCGCAGACCATCGGGATACCCCGGCTGCGGCATGCTTCCGAGGAGCGTGGGATTGGTCGCGGCGCTGGCCTCGGCAGCGTACGCCGACGACTTCAGCTGCCCTGCGGCAAACATGGGATCCGTCGTCGACTCACGCCCAGCGCGCGTCGTGTTGGCGTCGCGCATGAACGAGTCGACGTTCTGGGTCACACTGGTGGGGATGACCAAGCCCGCCACGTTGGGAAGCTTCGACGGCATGCTCGGCAGCGCAGCAGCGGGCGTTTCCTTGGCTGCGACTGCGGGTGGCGCCGATGTCGGGCGAGGCGTCGGTCGCACCGAATCAGCGCGGACGGTCGTCGCGGGGCGTGAGGAGGTGGGTGGTGTCGGAACGATTGGTGTCGCCGCGGCCGCGGATGCGCCAACTGCGGCGAGGGGCGCACTTGCTGCTCCCGACTGCGTGACTTCTGCGTCGTCGGTCTTGTTCGAGGAGTACGACCGCACAACGAACACTGCGGCGAGGAGTGCGACCACTCCAACGACGCCAGTGCCGATTTTGGCGGACCGCTTCTCCAGCAACAGTGGCAGAGAGTCCACCAGCGAGCGCGCGCGTGCGCTGACGCCAGGGCGCTCCATGTGACGCAGCTCTTCCTGAACCGCGACCAGCCCGCCCATCCACGGCTGCTGGCTCGGGACCTCGAGCGCCGTCGATGAATGCGCGTCCACGAGTTCACTCAGCCGCTCGCGCGGCGCCGCCGCCGGCGCTTCCTGCGGTGACACGTCGGCGGTCACGATCGGCGCCGACTCGGGCGTCACCCGTTGTTCCAGCGTCGGCGTCGGGGCGGGCGCCGGCTCGGGCGTCTTAGCGGACGTCTTAGCGGGCGTCTTAGCGGGCGTCGGCGCGGGCGTCGGGCGCGGCGCAACTGGCTGCGGCACCACGCGAGGCAACGGCTCCGGCATCGCGCGCTGCGAGGGCTCCGCCGAGAGGCGCTGGACATACTCCGGCGTGAGGCGCTGCGCCGGATCGATGGGGACGCGCGGGACAGCCGATGGCGTCATGCGCGCCGACGAGGGATCCGACGGAATGAGAATGCGCGGCGGTGGCTGGGGCGTGGACGACGGAACCGGACCTCGCCGCACTGGAACTTCGATTGTGGCATCGCCCGAGTCTTCCGCCACTTGCAGCTCGAGATCGGCAATGCGCTCGCGGGATTTGCGGACGCTCGCGTGGCTGACCCCAAGCGTCCGCTCGCGCATCGGCAGTGCGCGCTGATACAGCGCGAGCGCTTCGCCGAGCTTTCCGCGCGCGGCGCACGTATCGCCCAGGTGCTCGAGCGTCGTAGCGATGGCGATGTGATTGGGCGCCAGGCTCTTCTCACGAATCTCGAGCGCACGCCGATACAATTTTTCAGTCGACGTATAGTCGCCGAGACCTTGCCGCACCACGGCGAGCCCCGCGAGCACGGTTGCGACCTCGGGATGCTGCTCGCCCTTTACGCGCTTGATGTCCAACAGGCGCACGAGAAGCGGTTCCGCGCGCGCGAAGGCCGACTGCCGGAGGAAGAACCGGCTCAGCTCATTGAGTGCGACCACGACCGCCGTCTGGTCCGTGGCGACATGCCGTTCGCCCACGGCCAGCGCCTCCGTGAGCAGATGCTCTGCTTGTGCGGGCTGCCCGAGTTCCTGCTTGAGCGTGCCGAGACGAATGAGGACGTCCGCGTGCTCGCGATGCATCTCGGGCTCGGCGCGCGTGGTTTCGATCGCAGCGCTCAGTGCCTCTTCGGCGGCTGCACGATCGCCGCGTCCGGTCGCCAGGCGCGCGGACTCCAACTCCTGCTCGTATTTCTCGTGTGCATCCGCCATTCCTGCACCTTCCGCCGGCCGCGTTGGCCGTTTCCGAGCGCGAAGGAACTCGCGCAACTATGGACTGATTGTGGGGCGCCCCAAGGCACTATGACGACGACTCGGGCGGGGTCGAGGATACCGGTCTCGAGGGTAGGATCCAAGCTAGCTGCGGCGGACGCGCGCCGCCTGCGAAATGGCTGAGGTTCGTGGTCAGGCGGCCACTATACCGGCCTCGGGGTAGCCCTCGAGCCCGGCCGCATGCGACGGCACCTGCCCCGAGGAGTAGCGGCGCTCGGCGGGCCGAACTACCAAGGCGTACACCGCACCTGCCGCCGACGCGCAGACCGCCATCGTTCCCGTCATCGCCAGCGCCGAGCGGCCATCGAACAGCGAGGCGGCGATGGCGCTCGCGAGCGCACCGATGATCATCTGCATTCCGGTCAGCACGGCTCCCGCAACGCCAGCGATCTCCGGCATGGGCTCGAGTGCACCCTGCACCGCGTTCGGCCGCACGATGCCATGTCCGATGAAACTGAGCACCACGAGTGAAACGAGCATCGTCGCCGACAGGTGCCTCGTTGCCGCCAGCAATAGGAGTGCGCATGCCACGGCGACGATCACGCCAAGTCCCGCGCTGATCAGGACGATGTGCGACACGCCGTGACGATTCAATCGCGCGTTCGCGAATGCGCCGACAACCAGGCCCAGCGACGTCACTGCGAAGAGGAGACCGTAGAGCTGCTGGGAGACACCCATCACGCCGATGAGCACCAGCGACGACCCGGAGACGTACGCGAAGAGACAGCCGAAGCAAAGAGCGACGACCAGTGCATTTCCGATGGTCACGGGATGACGCAGCACGCGGCCGTAGTTTCGGAACGTGCCACGGAAGGTGAGCGTTGTGCCATCGCTACGCGGCGCAGTCTCAGCGAGGTTGCGCGCGGCGAGCGCGAACAGCACAAGTCCGCCTGCGGCGAGCACGGCGTAGATCGCGCGCCACCCGCCGAGGGACGCGATCCACGCGCCGAGCGTGGGGGCGATCATCGGCGCGAGCCCGGCAGCGAGGTTGATGTACGATTGCCGTGTTCGTGCTTCCCGTCCTTTGAAGAGATCGCGGACGGTGGCGATCACCAGTACTTGAGCCGTGCCCGCACCAACTCCCATCAACATGCGCCACGCGAGCAACGCACTCAGCGTGGTGGAGAACGCGCCAAGCGCGCCGAATACGGAGTAGGTCGCGCAGCCGATGAGAATGATTGGACGGCGGCCGAACCGGTCCGACACCGGTGCGATGACGAGCGGCCCAAAGGCAAAGCCGATCATGAAGACGCTCATGGTGAGCGCCGCGGTCGCGGGGGAGACGCGAAGCGACTCGGCTGTCGCCGCGAGCACCGGCAGGCCCATGTCGGTGGCGAACGACGCCAGCGTCACGAGCGCGGCGAGCAGCAAGGTAAAGCGGAGCGAATGCGGATCGAGTCGCGACATGTGTCTGCAGGATAGCGAGGCATGGCACCGCGACGTCAGTGCGGGCCGGGCGAACCTCCCGCTCGCTGCCTGCCGCGGAGGATGTCGAGCCTGAGCTCGGTCCAGCCATCCACCTGGTAGTACATGACGCGCAGCACGTGTGCGCCCGCGGTGATGGGTGCCGTGCTCACCAGGGATTCGTGTGGCGTCCACGCGTCGATGAGCAGCGTGTCATCGACCCAGACGCGCACGGCATCGTCGCTGATGGTGCGAAGGGTGAATACCCCGGGGGGGAGATGCACGCGCGTGGTGGCCGACAGCGCGAACTTCGTCTGCGGCAGCCCTTTGACAGTGGGCCGATACCACATGTAGTCCAGCCGCGCTGCGCGCTGCACCAGGACCGGGGTGGTCGTGAGCAGACGCGCAAACTCGTCTGGCTTGGTGCGCGGATCGGTGCTGTCGGACCAGACGAAGAAGCGCGCGTCCCAATCCATGCGCGGCTCGAAATACCGATAGGCGAAACGAACTGGCTTCCCCGCCCCGCGATGCTGGAGCTGGAGCTCCCAGTCGGTGGCGTCGCGAG
>JANMAY010000405.1:0-6956 GCA_031360095.1 Gemmatimonadaceae bacterium | reverse complement strand
TCGGCGATCCCGCGCACGCCGAAGAGCTGATTTCCACGGGGCGGCGAAAGCCAGGCGATCAGCAGCCAGAGCGGAATGAGCAGCAGCACCGCCGCGCGCCGCCCCGGTGCTTGGATGCGCTGCCGGAGCGCACCGGGCATGCGCGCGGTGTAGAGCACGAGAATCGGCGCCGCCGTGAACAGAAACCGCGGACCAACGAAATAGCTCTCCGACCAATACACGGCGTACCCAACGACAAATCCGACAAGCATCGCGAGCAGCACGCTGTCCCATCGTGACGCGCGCAAAATCGCAAGGAGCGCGATGACCACGACGAGTACCGCGGGCACCGGCCACGCGAACAGGCCGACGTCGAGCTTCATGAGATACGCGGATGCCATGTACAGGCCGCGCAACGGCGTATGCTCGAAGCCGAGCGGCGTGTTGTGAAAGCCGGGGCGGTGCTCGGGGCCATTGAGCACGTCGTAGGCGAAGGAGAACGCGTGGCCCACTGTGGCCCGGTTTACCGCAAGCAGTACGAGCACGGGCACTGCGCCCGCGACCACTTGCACGACCAGCGAGCGGACGCGCCACGGTTGCAGGCGGATGTAGCGTAGCTGGAACACCCCCATCACTGCGGCAACGACCGTCGCATCAAAGGGCCGGATGGTGGCAGCGACCCCAAGACACGCGCCGATCACAGCGCCTGTACGGAGTGCTTGGGACGCCGTCTCCGCCGCGTGCCATCGGGACAGTGCGGCGAGCGCAACGCTGGTCGCCGCCATCGTCGCCATATGATTCATCTGGCTGCCCGCCATGAACAGGACGAAAGGGCACAGCGCGAACAGAAGCGCCGACACCCGCGCCGTGACGTCGTCGACGGCGTGCCGGGTGAAGTCGAAAAGCGCGATCGCCGCAATGCCCGCGAGCACCGGGTTCAAGAGCCACACTGCGCGCGCGAGAACTCCCAATGCGAGCAGTGCCGGCCCGCCGATCGGAAACTGCGCGAACCAGCGTCCGTCCACCTCGAGCGTCTCCACGGTGGAGAAAAACTCCGGCCGTGGCTCGGCGCGAGCAAACAGATGTCCGTTCGCCAACAGGTGGGCCTGCCAGCGCTGAGAGAACTCGTCGCCTACCACCGGCTGCAGTCCGAACACGCGCCAACCGAAGTACAGCGACAGCGCACAGGTCAACACGCCTGCCAGTAGCGCGAATGTCCTGGCGGATGGTGCGAGCAGCACGCGTTGTCCGCGCACGAAGGCCGCTTCGATCTTTTCGTGCGCGATGCGTCCGAGCCCCATCGCGATGATCCCGACGATGAGGAGCCACACGAGCCACTGTCGCACTGCGGTATTCCACCACGGCAGGCCGACGCCCACGGTCACGAAATTCGCCAGGGGAATGACGCCGAGCACTGCGAGCAGAAGGGCGGTGAGCCGAAGCGGCCAGGCGCGTTCCCGACGCTGAACGGCCGGAGCGGTAGGCGCTGTGCGCTTCTTCTTGCGCTTCGTCACTTCGTCTCGAACCGCCGTCGCATGAGCGCGCGGAGATCGATCGCAGGTGCGGTGGCGGTCGTCGCGACGAGCGGCTCTTCTCCGGGCTCCTCGACGACGACACGCTGCATCGTGGCGCGCACCCCGCGATCGAGGAATCTGGACAGCTGGTCGTACGAGTAGTCCGCGCCGCGACGCGAGCCGTAGACCTGCATGGGGTAGACGATCGCCAGCTCGTCGCGTGCGCGCGTGAGCGCGACGTACATCAGACGGCGCTCTTCTTCGAGCTCTTCCGGGCTTTCGATGGCGCGTGACGAAGGAAACCAGCCGTCGACAGCCCAGATGAGGAACACCGCTTTCCACTCCTTACCTTTGGCGCTGTGCACGGTGCTGAGTACCAGCGAATCGGATTCGGACTCGGAGCCTCCGGCGAGATCCTGTGTGCTGGATGGCGGGTCGAGCGCCAACGCCGCGAGAAAGGCAGAGCGCGACGGATAGCCCGTGGCAATGGTGCGCAGCTGGTCGAGGTCCGCGAGGCGCGCCTCCGGGTGATCGTACTTCTCAGAGAGCACCGCGTCGTACAGCGCCCGCACGGCGACGATGTCGCTCGCCACCTTCGCGCCGCCGTCTCCAGTATTTGGACCTGCAACAGCGCGCAGTTGACGAAGCAGTGTGGCGAGGGAACGGTGTGCCTCGCGCGCGCGGGGAGGAGCGATGAGATGGGTGAACGCGTCTGGGTCCCACGCGCGATCCTGCATCGAGGACATCAGCGCGCGTGCCGTCGTGTCCCCGATGCCGGGCAGCAGCATGAGGATCCGGTACCAGCTCACCTCGTCGCGTGGATTCTCCGAGACGCGGAGGAACGCCAGCACATCCTTTATGTGTGCGGCCTCGAGAAACTTGAGCCCGCCCCATTTCTCGAACGGAATCTTCCGGTTGGCGAGCTCGATCTCGAGGGCGGCCGACATGTAGCCGGCGCGAAAGAGCACGGCCATGTCGTGGAGCGCCAATCCCGCTTCGTGCAGCTGCAGGATACGGTCAACGACGAATCGCGTTTGTTGCGCTTCGTCCTTTGCGGTGACCAACCATGGCCGCTCTCCGCCTTCGCGCGTCGACCACAGGTCTTTGGTGAACCGTTCTTCCGCGCGGGAAATGACCGCGTTGGACAGCGCGAGGATCGGCTGTGTGGACCGATAGTTCTGCGAGAGCGTAACGAGCGTTGCTCCGGGGAACTGGCGCGGAAAGTCGAGGATGTTGCGAAAGTGCGCGCCGCGAAAGGCATAGATGCTCTGTGCGTCGTCGCCGACGACGGTGAGCTTGCGATGTCCACTGCACATGCCGCGCAAAATGCGCGCTTGAAGAAGATTGGTATCCTGGTACTCGTCGACCAGCACGTGGTCGAACAGGCCGGCGATGCGGTGCTGCAAATCCGGTGATGCTTCGAGCATCGTCGCCCAGAAGAGGAGCAGGTCGTCGTAGTCGACCAGATTGCGCTCTTGTTTGCGCAGCGTGTAGTCGGCGAAGAGGCTGGTGATCGGCTCTTCGTACTCGAGGAATTGCGGCGCGTCGCGATGCAGCAGCTCGTCGAGTGCAAGCTCGGTGTTCACATGCCGAGAGTAGAGCCAATGGAGCGTTTCCTTTTTGGGGAATCGCTTCGCGCTCTTGGCAAAGCCCAGCGCGCCCCGTGCGAGCTGCATGAGGTCTTCCGCGTCTCCCTGATCCATGATCGTGAAGTCGTTGGGAAGCCCTGCCGCGGATCCGAACTGGCGGAGCAGGCGGTGTCCCATCGAATGGAAGGTGCCGCCCTGCACGCGCCCGCCGGCGGATCCGACCAGTTGCTCGGCGCGCGAGAGCATTTCTGCAGCGGCTCGGCGCGTGAACGTGAGCAGCAGGATTCGCTCTGGCGCCACGCCACGCTCGACCAGAGCGGCCACGCGATGGATGAGCGTCCGCGTCTTCCCAGTACCCGCTCCTGCGATGACCAGGAGGGGCGCATCGCCGAAAGTGACGGCGCGCGCTTGGTCCGGGTTGAGCCCAGCGATGAGCTTATGCTCGTCGGTGGTGGGAATGTCCCGTTCACGCGGGCGGTAGAGGCGCGGCTCGTCGGCCATGCGGGGCAATATATAGTGTGCGACCCGAAAGTCTGCCGAACCTCCGTCTGTGTCCTGGAGGGCGTGACGCGCGAAAAGGTGAGGCGTCTTTCTCGGTTCTCAACAGCGTGCGCATATCGGTCAGAAAAACGGTTGAGCTCGCATGATTAGGACGAATGGTCTCGTTCGGTTGTGGCAAATCGTGACGGAGCGAGGGTGATTCGCGTCACTGCGGTAGAAAGAACCGATGTGGTATCAGGTGTGTCGCTCGCGAGAGCGATGTGTCGATGATGATGGATGGCGGGGAGCGGGCGGTTCACTTGACCGCCTAGCCCCGCGCGTCTAACTTCACTTGCTTGCGCGTGTTGGGCACGGAGTGTCTGCGGTTGGGGGACCGGATGTTTCCCTTGTTGTTTTTTCTCGCCGAATTGAGGCACTCCTCGGCCGTCTTTGCACCTCGCAGTACTCGGCGGGAACAGTAAGCGCTCCATGTAATGCAAGCGCAGGTCTATGCAGGTTCGCAGTTATTCACGCACCATTCCTTTAGGGGGAATAATGCACACAGTATCTCGTAAGCTACTGCTCGCCGGAGTCCTGGCGTTCGGTGCGCTGACGGCCGCTTGCGGCGACAAGGTTGAGATTGTCGGCCCGCCGGCTCCGGTCACTGGCGTCACTGGCGTCTCCGTCTCACCAGCCACGGCCACGGTCCAACAGGGCCAGTCGATTCAGTTGTCCGCGATCGTCACGGCTGATGCCGCGACGGCGAAGACGGTCACATGGGCCAGCAGCAACACCACAGTCGCCACCGTCGATGCGACGGGCAAGGTGACCGGCGTTACTGGCGGAACCGTTACCATCACGGCGACGTCCAGCGCTGATGCATCCAAGGCCGCCGGTTCGGCCGTTACGGTCATTGGCACCACGCCCGCTGCGGTTCCGACGATTTCGATCGCGAGTGTCACGGATGTGAACGGAAACCCGGTTCAACTGGGCAACGTGAACGGTCAGGTGAACGTCACCGTCAACACGTCCGGCGGCGGCACGATCGACATCTACTTGGCTCCCGCGGCGAATTGCGGCTCGAGCGCCATCGCGGCGAACGATGTCAAGGTCGCGACCCAGCTCACGACCTCACCGCAGCCTGGTCAGATCACGCTGAGCTTCAACACGGCAGCGCTGACCGCAAGCAACGCACCCCAGTTCCCGAACGGCAACTACTGCGTCAAGGCGCGCCTGATCAGCGGCTCGCAGACGGTGACGGCGGCGAACACGACCCCGGTGACGTTGAACAACGTCAACGTGTTCCGTGGCTCGCTTTCGTTCGCGTCGCAGACTGGTGGTCCGACGTCGGCAGTGAGCTCGCTCAACGGCCTGAACTACAACCAGGGCACGCTGACGGCCACGATCAGCCCCGTCGTCTTCACCTCCGCTTCGCCGGTCGCCCTGATCTCGGGTTACCTGACGCGCATGGGTGAGCAGAACGGTGGTGGTTCACCTGGTGTGGCCACGTTCACCAATGCAACGGTCACGAGCGGCACAGCGACTGTCGTGTTCCCGGATACTGCGGGCGCCTCGGCTTCGCGCTCGATCTACCTCTACACGTCGACCCCCGCTGGCGATACGCTGGTCATCACCTCGGCGTCCGATGCAGCTGGCAACCCGATCGCGGTGCCGAACAACAGCGCCTTCGCAATTCCGACGGCTGCTGGCGTCCGCATCGACAACGATTATCCGAACAACGCCGCGACCACGTACACGGTCACCGCGCCAAACGGATACGTCGGAGCAGCATACGCGTTCTCCAGCGGCACAGGCGGCACAGCAGCGGCAGATAACCGCGGCGGTATCAACGGTGTCGGTGGCGTCACCACCACGTACTATGTTGGCGCGGCTGGCTCCACGGCGTTCGCCACAGCGAACAGCTGCGACGTGACCGGCCTGACGGCCGCCACGACCGGCAGCAGCCTGCCCAATTCCTTCTCGACCAATGCCAATCAGGCGAAGGTCGTGGTCATGGATGCTCTCGGCAACAAGACCTGCCGCGATGTCCCGAGCACGTTCGCCGGCGGCCTGTTCGGCGTCGACAAGATCGCGCCGTCGGTCAGCATGACGACCGCGAACAATGGCGCTGCGGATCTCACGGGCTACAACGTGACCAAGAACTTCAGCTTCATCTACAACGACACCATCTCGGGCTTCAACCCGACCACGCCGCTGCGTGGTACGCTGCTCCGCAATTTCTTCACGGCTGGCAGTGGCGCCGCTGCGGATTGCGTCATCGGCACATACAGCGCGACGGCCAAGACGTGCGCCGCGGCTCCGATCACCGTGACGTCGAACTTCGGTACGCCGCCCGCTGCTGGCGGTTCGATCGAGTTCACTGGTGCGACGGGCGTCGTTGGTTACTACCGCGTTGATGCGGTTGGAGTTGACCAGGCCGGCAACACCAGCGCCGCGGTCAGCCGCCTCGCCGCATTCGACAACGTTGCTCCGACGGTCGCAGCACCGACGCAGTCGCCCTCCGCGGTGGCTCCGCTCGGTACCGTAACCGTTACCAGCACGGCTGCTGATAACTTCGACCTCGCATCATCAAAGGGTCGGCTTGCATACGCCACGTCTGCGACTCCGTTCGCCAGCGTGGCCGGCACGTCGTTCGGTCCGAACTTCGATGCCACCACGGTTACGAGCGGTTCGGCGTCCGTTGCCCTTCCGAACGTCTATCGTGGCCTGCAGACCACGAACGGCACCAATGTGATCCAGGCTGGCGGCGCGGTGCCGACTGCCACGATCACGGTGACGGATGTTGGCACCAACACGGCCACCTCGGCGGCGGCGACCATCGCCACCACGACGGCAAAGGCTGACATCCTCGTCGGTAACACCCTCTCGGCGACCCCGACGAGCGGCGCCCCGACGACCTCGCAGACCTCGACGACCATCACCACCCAGGTGGGCGGCCTCGTCTCGGATCCTGCGTTCCAGAGCCAGCCGTTCGCTCAGATCGACATCTACAAGGTTGTTGGCGGTGAGCTCGCGCTCGTCGGCAACAACACGCTCGCCTCGGTGACGGATGTCGGTGCCAACCGCACCTACACGTACACGGCTGCCGGCATCCCGCTGACGGCTGCGGCGACGAACACCTTCTACGTGGTTGGCCGCAATGCGGCCGGCGACGCAGTGATCTCTCAGGCGATCACGGTCGTCAACCCATAACATCGGGTTGCTGGTCAGAAGTTGAGTAGTGAGAAGGCCCCGTCGAAAGACGGGGCCTTTTCATTTGGTACACATTCAACCAACAAAAAGACCGGCGGCGGTCGCATCGATCGCCGCCGCGGTGTGTGCTCCGCCCTACGGACTCCTGTAGCGCGTGTTCACGGGGAGCGTGTGAGCGGTG
>JANMAY010000498.1:0-3041 GCA_031360095.1 Gemmatimonadaceae bacterium | reverse complement strand
AGTCCTTGCACAGGCAGGCGCGCGAGCTCGCGGAACGCGAGGATATCTCGATCAATCAGTTGATCGCCACCGCGCTTGCCGAGAAGATGTCGGCGCTCATGACGAGTGAGTATTTGTCGGCGCGTGCCGCGCGGGGGAGCCGAAAAAAGTTCGATCGCGTCCTGAAGAAAGTAAGACAGACCGGTCACCCGCCGTTGCCGGGCGACGAAGCCTGAAGCTACGCGCGTCGTTCATCTATAACCGGAGCCAAGAACATGCCAGCGGAAACAGGTACCATCCTCGCGAATCTCCTCTCCGAGCTCGTCGACGGCGCAAAGGCTGGCGGCGGCGCCTTCGTCCTCAACTCGGGCGACGTCGGAATGCTCAGCTCACTCGACAAGCTCTCGGCCGATGAAGCATCCCACAAATCGAATGACGGTGCGACGATCGCCGCGCATGCCCAGCATGTCCGCTACGGATTGTCGCTCATGAATCGATGGGCAAGCGAGGGCGGCAATCCCTTCGCCGACGCGAAATGGGACGAGGCGTGGAAGGTGTCAGGAGTCGGTGCAGAACAATGGAAGGAAATTCGCGATGGATTGCGCGCGGAAGCGCAGAGCTGGCGCACGGCGCTTGGTGTACCGCGTGAGAATTCGACGATTGCCCTCAGCGGAATGATCGGCAGTGTCGCTCACGTCGCATATCATCTCGGCGCGATTCGGCAGATCGAGAAGAGCGCGCGGGGGCCGAAGGAGGGGACGTTCGTCTAGGCGGCGCAATGGAGCGAGGTCTGGCTCATGTGGTGCGGAATGGCGCGAGGAAGCATGTTAGGCGCAAATGACTCCGCTTCCCGCCGACCTCCTCGCCGCGTTGGCCGACCGATACCGCCTCGAGCGGGTGCTCGGCGTGGGAGGAATGGCGACCGTATACCTCGCGCACGACCTCCGACACGACCGTGACGTCGCCATCAAGGTCCTTCACCCCGACCTCGGTGCCGCGTTAGGAGCGGAGCGTTTCCTCAGCGAGATCAAGACCACCGCGAAGCTGCAACATCCGCACATCCTCCCGCTGCTCGACTCGGGAGAAGCCGACGGGTTGCTGTACTACGTCATGCCCGTCGTCACCGGCGAAACGCTCCGCGCGCGACTTGACCGGGAGCACCAGCTGCCAATCCCTGACGCGCTCCGGATCGCTCGCGAAGTTGCCGATGCGCTGGGCGCCGCGCACGCCCTTGGGATCATCCACCGCGATATCAAGCCGGAGAACATTCTTCTTCAGGGCGGTCACGCGCTCGTCGCCGACTTCGGGATCGCGTTGGCGGTGCAGCAGGCGGGCGGGGAGCGCATGACACAGACCGGCCTCTCGTTAGGAACACCGCAGTACATGTCACCCGAGCAGGCGATGGGGGAGCGCACGATCGATGCGCGAAGCGACATCTACGCGTTGGGGGCAGTAACCTACGAGATGTTGAGCGGAGAACCTCCCTTCACGGGCACAAGCCTGCAGTCGATCGTGGCCAAGGTGTTGACCGAGAAGCCCGCGCCGATTCTCCCGCGACGCGAACTTGTTGCCAGCCACATCGAGGACGCGGTGCTCACCGCGCTCGAGAAGCTGCCGGCCGACCGGTTCGCGACCGCGATGGAGTTCGCCGCCGCACTCGTCGACGATGCTCCGACGAGGAGGCACACCGTCGCACTGAGACCGGGTGAAGCGAAACATCACGAGAAACGAACGAAGTACGGTCGGCCATTGGTCGGACTTGCGCTCGCGGGACTCATCGGCGCCGGGGTGGGTGCAGGCGTGATGCGGATCGCGCCGACACCGTCGAACGAACCAGCCAGCCTGCCGATACGCTTCTTCGTGAATCTCGACTCACTCCAGCTTCGGCTTGCATGCTGCGGCAGGGTGTTCGAGATCTCCAGAGATGGGACGCGACTCGTCTTCCAGGCGGCGACTCCCTCGACGGCGACTGGTCCGAATTGGCGGCTTTACGTTCGCGACCTGGGCAACCACACAATCCGTCCTTTGCTGGGCACCGAGGGCGCCGTCAACCTCTTCTTTAGTCCGGACGGAGAGCACGTCGGATACGTCGCGGGCGGACATCTTCATCGAGTCGCGGTGAGCGGAGGCGCGCCCACGCTTGTCGCGCGGCTTCCCGACGGTTTCGTCGGTGGTGGCACATGGACAGACGACGGGAACATCGTGATCGGCGCGGACGGCAAGTTGATGCAAGTTCCCGCGTCCGGTGGACGGCTCGTCGAACTCCTGTCACGCGACTCCACTCGCGCCGAAGGTACAAACCCCTTCTACGTGCCGAGCACCAAGGTGATCCTGTACAATCGCGTGCGTTTCGGTCAGCCACCGGAGGTCCGCTGGCTGCACCTCGCCTCCGGTCGTACCAAGCGCGTGGTCGATGGCGCGTCACCGGCCTACGTTCGTCGAGGTGGGCGCCTGCTCGCCGTGCGTGCCGATGGATCGCTGATGTCGTGGCCGTTCGATCCCGCTACCGGCGATACGACTGGACCGCCGACGCTCGTGCGCGAGCACGTCAACCTGCTGTCCCCGATTCTCTCCTACGCCGAGTTCGCAGTGTCGGACGGAGGCACGGTCGTTCTGAGTCCGCGCGAAGGCTCGAGCAGCACTGCGCTCATCAACGTCGTGAGTCGTGACGGGCGCGAGTCACCTTTGAAGCTCTCCTTGCCGGCCGACGACTACGCGAGTCCCGTGTTTTCACCGAACGGCGGCAGCATCGCGTTCGTCGCCGGAAACGCGAGGAGCGGACTGGCAACGGGATACAGCTACACCTTCGCGCGCGGCGCTCTTCTCCGACTCAGCCTGAACGGCAATGCATCGCAGATCGCATGGACTGCGGCGGGTGACAGTCTCGTCTACCGCGTTGGCGCCGACAGCTTCTTCGTCGTGTCCGCAGACCGGAGCGGTACAGCCGCGCCGCCGTTCACCGTTCCCGGATGGGTCGGCGTTGGGCCGCATGCTGTGCACGGGTCATGGATTGCGATTGAAGCGGAGGAAGCCACCGGTAGTCGCTCACACGACATCATCGT
>JANMAY010000373.1:0-1711 GCA_031360095.1 Gemmatimonadaceae bacterium | reverse complement strand
GCCGCGCGGGTTGGCGATCAACAGGATGGCGACGTCTTTCAAGTCCTCTGGGGCAAACACGCCCACGTCCTGGATCACGTCGAAGCCGTCGTTCTTCGCCATCATCGCGAGCGCGTCGTAGCGCTGGCGCGTGGTGTGCGTGTTGTGGTGGCCGAGGTCGAACATCAAGATCGGATGCCGCGCCGTGAACGCCGGCTTGGCCACCTTCGTGTTGAAGTCGCGGTCGGCGGATTGCTGCGATCGCGCGGCGAACGGGAGCATCAGTAGCAACAGTGACAGGCACAGCAGGCGCAGGGTCGCGACCATGGAAGGCAGTCTCTCGCGGGTCATGGAACGGGGGGCGAACCGTTAACGATGGCGGGTTCGGGGTGCGGACGCAAGGCCGCCCGGGCCATCCGGGGTCCCAGGCCGGCGCCCGTTGTCGCCGCCCCGGCGCTGCGCCTATCATGAAGGCCTGCCGCGTCACGGAAGCCTATATGAGGAGCAAACCCATGTCCCGCCCGCCACTCACCGACACGCAGGGCCGCACCGTTCGCGACCTGCGCATCTCGGTGACGGATCGCTGCAACTTGCGCTGCGTCTACTGCATGCCCGCCGAGGGCATGCCGTGGCTGCCGCGCACGGAGATCCTGAGCTACGAGGAGATCACCCGGTTCGCCCGGCTATGCCTCGAGTTCGGCGTGACGGGGATCCGGCTCACGGGCGGTGAACCGACAGTGCGCAAGGACTTGGCCGTGCTGGTCTCGATGCTCTCGGGCCTCAAGCCCGGGCTCGACCTGTCGCTGACCACCAATGGCATCAAGATCCCCGAGATGGCGGTGGCCCTGCGCGACGCCGGCCTCACGCGGCTCAACATCAGCCTCGACACGCTCGACCGCGACCGCTTCACCTCGATCGCGCGGCGCGACCGCCTGGCGGACGTGATCGCCGGTCTTCAAGCGGCACGCGCGATCGGGTTCTCGCCCATCAAGATCAACGCCGTGTTGATGCGCGGCTTCAACGACGACGAAGCGGTGCCGCTGGCGCGCTGGGCGCGCGATGAGGGCTACCAGTTGCGCTTCATCGAGTGGATGCCGCTCGACTTCCAGCAGTCGTGGGACCGCAAGAAGATCGTGACGGCCGCCGAGATCCTCGAGCAGTTGAACGCCGCATTCCCGCTCGAGCCGATGCGCGTGTCCGACCCGAGCGCGCCCGCGACGATGTACCGGTATCTCGACGGTCAGGGCGCAGTCGGCGTGATCGCCTCGGTGTCGCGGCCGTTCTGCGGGCACTGCGACCGCATCCGGCTCACCGCGGACGGCCAGATCCGCACCTGCCTGTTCGCGAATCGCGAGTACGACATCCGCGCAGCGATGCGCTCGGGCGCCGATGACGACGCCATCGCCGAAATACTGCGCGCCGCGGTGTGGCGCAAGGAACCGGGGCACCTCATCAACAGCCCGTTGTTCAAGCAGCCGGAACGAGGGATGAGCGCGATCGGCGGTTAGCCGACTTTAGAGTTGCGGGCGCTCTCCAAGGAACATCACTTCCTCTTCCAGCTCGACGCTGAACTTCTCGCGCACGCGCCGCTTCATTTCCTCAGCGAGCTCGAGCACGTCGCGCGCCGTGGCCTGACCGGCGTTCACGATTATGTTCGCGTGCTTGGCGAACACCATCGCATCGCCCACGCGCAGCCCGCGGCAATTGCTCGATGAGTGTGATTGCCGCGGGC
>JANMAY010000363.1:0-1816 GCA_031360095.1 Gemmatimonadaceae bacterium | reverse complement strand
CGCAGGCGGCCCTCGCCAGCGGCGACGCCGCAGCATGGCTTGGCGCCGCGAGTCTCGCGAGCAAGGCGGGCGTGGCCAAAGTACTCGAACGCCCATGGCAGATCGTCGAGTGGAACGCCGACGCGATCGCCGCCGATCTCGCCACGATGATCCCCGGCCTACGCGGCGATGTTCACGCTTCCGTCGTGGTGCTCGGCGACCATCGCGTCTCGGTCGAATCCGGCGCGCGCATCGATCCATTCTGCGTGCTCGACGCGCGGGACGGCCCCGTGCTCGTGCGCAAGGGCGCCTCGATCGCCGCGCACACGCTCATCACCGGTCCGTGCGTCATCGGCGTGGGCACGCAATTGCTCGGCGGCTCGGTGTCGCGTTCGAGCTTCGGCCGCCAGTGCCGCGTCGCGGGCGAGGTCGAGGAATGCGTGTGGCAGGGCTTCGGCAACAAGCGCCACCACGGATTCCTCGGTCACAGCGTGATCGGCGAATGGGTCAATCTGGGCGCCCTGACGACCACGAGTGACTTGAAGAACAACTACGGCAACGTGCGCGTGACCGTCGATGGCCGCGAGCATGACACCGGCAGTCCCAAGGTCGGCTCGCTGATCGGCGCGCACGTGAAGACCGGCATCGGCACGCTGTTGCCCACGGGTGCCGTCGTGGGATCCGGCGCCAACCTGTTCGGGGGAGGTACGTTCGCTCCCAAGTCGGTCCCGAGCTTCGGCTGGTGGGACGGCCAGCAGATGATCGAACACCGTCTCGACGCATTCACCCGCACCGCGCGCATCGCCCTGTCGCGCCGCGCCGAGCAGGCGGGGCCGGCGGATGAGCAGGCATGGCAGCGATTGTTCGATTCCACGCGCCCGGAGCGGGCCACTTGACCCCCCATCTGGCGGGTTACTAGACTCCACCGCCCGCGAGCACTCCCTCAAGCGATCGCGGGCAGGCAACGCGGGCCCTCTACCGCCTCAACGTTTCGCCGCGCACTTCTTCTGAGGACCATTCATGCCCGAACTTCGCAAGGATCCGGTCGTAGGCCGTTGGGTCATCATTTCGACCGAACGCAGCCTCCGGCCCACCAGTTTCGCGCAGGACGCGCCGGCACGGACGAGTTCCTTCTGTCCGTTCTGCCCGGGGCATGAAGACAGCACGCCGCCCGAAGTGTGGGTCGATCGCGCGGGCACCGGTAGCCTGCCGAACACGCCGGACTGGCAGGTCCGCGTGGTGCCCAACAAGTTCCCCGCACTCCAGATCGAAGGCACGCTCGACCGCCGCGGCGAAGGCCTCTACGACCGCATGAATGGTGTCGGTGCGCACGAAGTCGTGATCGAGGGCCCGGAGCATGGCACCGATCTCGCCGACCTGTCGCTCGAGCACCTGGCCAAGGTGCTGACCGCCTATCGCGCGCGCGTCGCCGACCTGCATCGCGACCGCCGCTTCCGCTACGTGCTGATCTTCAAGAACCACGGCGCCGGCGCGGGCGCCACGCTCGAACACACGCACACGCAGCTGATCGCCACGCCGATCATCCCGAAGAGCATCCAGGAAGAACTGGACGGCTCGCGGCGTTATTTCGAGCTCAAGGAACGCTGCGTATTCTGCGACATCATCCAGCAGGAAACCGCGGAGCAGAATGGCCGCCGCGTGGTCCAGACCTCGGATCGATTCGTGGTGCTCGAGCCGTTCGCGCCGCGCTTTCCGTTCGACACGTGGATCCTGCCGCTCAAGCACAGCGATTCGTTCCAGGCGATGTCCGATCCCGCTGAGCTGCTCGAGTTCGCCAGCGTGCTGCGCGAGACGCTGCAGCGGCTGAACCGCGCGT
>JANMAY010000326.1:0-2199 GCA_031360095.1 Gemmatimonadaceae bacterium | reverse complement strand
GCGAACGATTGTCGGCCGCCGTGCGATCAGTCTTCGGTCTTGAACGCGCGACGGTGTCTCGCGCCGAGTTGTCAACCGGGAGCACGGATACCACTTCACACCGCACCCGCGGAGCGCGCGCACGTGAGAAGGTGGCGCTCGACGCCGCGCTATCGGACGTCGGACATGTCGTCGCGCACGCGGCACTCGGGCCGGAGCAACGCGACCTGCTCGTACTCGCGCTCGTGCTCGTCCGCGCGCCCTGGCTCGCACGCGCGAACGCGGTGCGGCCGCTCGTCGAGCGCTGGATTGTCGAGCAACAGTTGCACGATGCACCGCGCCTGCGCGCGTACGAGCCGACATCGGCAGCCGTACCACTGCCCCCAGCGCAAGCTTTCGATGTGGGCGGACAGCGCGCCACGGAAACGCCACTTGTCGAGGGGGTACCCAGGACGCCGGAGCATCTGTCGCTTCCTGCTGCTCTCGGATTCGCGACCCCTCGACTGCACGCCGAACTCGCTGTGTCCAACGCGAGCGTCCGTCCGGCCGCGAGCGCACCGTTGACGGAGCCGGCGACAATAGGCCACACAAGTACACACGTCGCACCCAGCACGGACGAGCGACACCGCTCAGCCACCGCAGTCTGGAGCGAGTACGCGGGCGTGCTCTACCTCGTGAACGTCGCGCTGCATCTCGAACTGTACGCCGATTTTGCGAACCCGTCGCGTCACGAGCTGTCGCTTCCGCTCGGTGATTTCCTTTCCCTGGTCAGTGCACGCGTCTGCGGACCCGGAGTGCGCGACGATCCACTTTGGCACATGCTTGCAGCCCTTTCCGGCCGCGAGCTGACCGAGGAGCCGGGCTGCGCCTTTGCCCCTCACGTGCTGTCGCGGTGGATTCGCGCACTCGCGAACAGAATGGCCACGCGCACGGCCCGCGCGCTCGGAATGACGCCAGCTGTGTCCCTCGCTTTTCTCTGCATGCAGCGTGGACGCATCGCCATGACCGACACTCGGCTCGACGCGCACTTTCCGCTTGCGGCGCACCCGCTGGACATCCGGATCGCCGGGATCGATCGCGATCCGGGTTGGGTTCCCGCGGCTGGCCGCGTGATCGCGTTTCACTATGCATGATCCCATGCGCGGAGCCGGAACGTCTGGTCTGTTCGCTCGGCTGCCGCATTCCCCTCTCCAACACTTCGCGCTCTACTTCTACGGTGCGTTGTTGCGCCTCGCCGCGCATGCACGGGCGCACTTTGGATCCGCCGAGGTGGCGCGCGAGCGGCTTCCTTTTCTTTCTGAATACGTCGAGGAACTGACGCTCCTCGGTATAAGCGATGACGATATCACGTCTGCCTCCACACGGTGGCGCGATGAAGTGGAGGTGTGGGAGCAGGCCGCGCCATGCCGGCTTCCCCTCGCTGAACTGCGGCGCGCCGCTGCACTCGGTCACGATGACATTGTCCTGCTCGTGCAGACTGGTCTTCCGGAGGAGGATCCGCGCTTCGCGCACGCATTCGATGTGATGCAAGGAGGCATTGGCGACCGTAGAGCGTCCCCTGCTCTTCTCGGTGCGGCGTGGCCGGTTGCCGCACAGTTCGATGCGCGCAGTGCAACACATCGGCTTCGTTCGCTTGGACTGATCGAGCAAGCACCGGGCGACTCAGGTGGCCTGCGTCCATGCGCCGCCGTGTGGGACGCCATTCGCGGCAGCGGCACCGTGCGGACGGACGACTTCACGCACTATCGCCCACTGGCTAGCCTTCCCGACCTCGATGCATTGATCATCGCGCCGGCGCTGCGCGCGGACTGCGAGAAGATTCCAGGCGTGCTCGCGTCGGGTGCCGCGGGCGCGATCATTCTGCGGGGACCACGTCACAACGGCCGCGCGACGCTAGCGGCGGCGCTCGCAGCGCGGATGGGCAAGGGCGTGCTCGACGTGGCGGGGATCGAGCAGTCGCGCGACCCACGCTGGCGCACTAGCGCCGCCGTCGCCTGCCTGCTCGACGCAGTGATCCTCACGAGCGCCGAGCCTGGTCCGTCGGACGCGTACGAGCTGCCCGACCTGCCAGAGGGATTGGCATCCCTCTTCGTCACGCTCGGGATGTCGGGCGGGCTCTCCGGCGCACTCGCCGATCGGGCAATTACACTGCGCGTGCCCGTTCCCGCTCCCGCGGCCCGGGCCGCGCTCTGGCGCGACGCGCTCGGAGCGGACGCGCGC
>JANMAY010000322.1:0-2050 GCA_031360095.1 Gemmatimonadaceae bacterium | reverse complement strand
GCACATGATGCGCCGCTCCATTTCGGCGAGCTTGAACTGGATCGCCTGGATTTTCGACAGCGTCCCACCGAACGCCTCGCGCTGTTGCGCATAACGGACGGCCTCATCGAACGCCGCGCGCATGACACCGAGCGCCTGGGACGCCACACCGATACGGCCGGCATCGAGCGCGCTCAGGGCGATCTTGAAGCCCTGGCCCTCGTCGCCGAGACGGTTGCCCACCGGCACGCGCAGGTTCTCGAGCGTGAGCCCGACGGTGTCGGAACCACGCAGGCCCATCTTGTCTTCCGGCTTACCGAGCACGAGTCCCGCCGTGCCCCGCTCGACGATGAACGCCGTGATGCCGCGCGTCCCGGCCGCGGCGTCGGTGCGCGCGAACACGAGGTAGACGCCCGCCTGCTGGCCGTTCGTCACCCAGTTCTTGCTGCCGTTGAGCACGTAGTGATCGCCGTCGCGAACGGCGGTCGCCTGCAGCGCGCCCGCGTCGGACCCTGCGTTCGGCTCCGACAACGAGAACGCGCTCATCTCGTTCGACACGAGCCGCGGCAGGAACTTACGCTTCTGCTCATCGGTGGCGAAGCGGTACACCGGCAGCAGCCCGACCGAGTTGTGCACGGCGATCATGATCGCGAGTGACGCCGAGACGCGCGCGATCTCCTCGATCACCATCGAGATGGTGCGCGCGTCGTAGCCGAGACCACCCCACGCTTCGGGGACCGCCATGCCGAGAAACCCCTGGCTCGCCAGCTTCTCGACGGCGTCATGCGGCACCGTCCCCTCCTGGTCCCAACGCGCGGCCT
The DNA here is from genome assembly GCA_031360095.1 of Gemmatimonadaceae bacterium. GTDB lineage: Bacteria > Gemmatimonadota > Gemmatimonadetes > Gemmatimonadales > Gemmatimonadaceae > AG11. The sequence goes on along the minus strand of JANMAY010000322.1, from coordinate 1,250 downwards.
GCGGTGCGAACTCCTGCTCGCACAACTCGCGCACGGCGTCGCGGATCTGGATCTGGTCTTCGGTCGGGTCGAGGTTCATCGGTATCCTTCGTGTGGCGTGCTGCGAATCAAGCAGGAACGACTTTGGCTTCCTCGCGGAACATCACGATCGTCACGATGGCGAGCAACCCCATGACCGCGGGACCGACCGGATTGAGCAGCGAAATGAGTGCGGCCAACAGCACCAGCGGCAGCGCGCGGCCATCACCGGCCCACAGACCTAGCACACCGGCGAGCCACATCGCACCCACCGCCGCCTTGGCGCCGAGTACGGCGACCGGGGGAATGTGCAGCTTGAGCGCCAGGTCCATCCACGGACCCTGATGCGCGAGCAACGTGAAGTACTCGCCCGCCACGAATGCATACAGCCCCTGGAACAACGTGGTGACGCCAGGGTAAATCATGCACAGCGTCAGGATCACCAGCGCCACCGGGCGCACGGGCCGCTTCATGCGTTCCTCCATGAGAATGATGTGGTCAGGATCCGCCGCGCGGATCGATTGCGAAACTACTTGGGCAGCGCGTGTTCCTTGAGCACCTGCCCGGCGACAACCATCTTCTGCACTTCCGTGGTGCCTTCGTACAATTCGGTGATACGCGCATCACGCCAGTAACGCTCGACCTGGAATTCCGTCAGATAACCATAGCCGCCGTGCACCTGGATCGCCCAGTTCGCGCACTTGGTTGCGGCTTCCGAGGCATGCCACTTGGCGAGCGAGGCTTCCTTGGTATTCGGCCGGCCCTGGTCGCGCAGCCACGCAGCCTGGTACACGAGCAGCCGCGCGGTCTCGAGCTCGACGGCGGAGTCCGCGAGCATGTGGCGGATGGCGTCGAACTCGCCGATCTTGCGGTCGAACTGCTCGCGCTCGTTGGCGTACTTGACCGATGCCTCGACCGCGGCCTGCGCGATTCCGAGCGCCTGAGCCGCGAGGCCGATGCGCCCGCCACCGAGTGTCGCGAGTGCGACCGAGTAGCCCTTGTTGAGCTCGCCGAGCATGTTCTCTTTCGGCACGCGCGCATTCTCGAACGCGATCTCGCGCGTATCAGACGCGTGGATGCCGAGCTTGTGCTCCTTCTTGCCCTTCTTCACGCCGGGCGTGCTGGCGTCGACGATGAAGGCCGTGATGCCCTTGGAGCCGAGCGAGCGGTCGGTCGCCGTGTAGACGACGAGCACTTCGGCAGGGCCGGCGGTGGTGATGAACATCTTCGTG